>CAJXUU010000013.1 GCA_913061325.1 uncultured Saprospirales bacterium
CACTATCCTCTTCGTCGGCAGCGTCAGATGTGTATAAGAGACAGCACAAAGATACCAAATTAACAAAGGTGGATCACAAGTACCTGATGGACTTTTAAATACTTCGGAAAGAGTAAATACAATTATTGATCAAACTGTAAATGCAATATTTAACAAGAGCATAAATGATGATTTCAGTATTGATGGTATCGTAGGTGTTAATATTAGAAGAGACAACAACGATTATGTTAATTCATCAAGTACAGAGCAATTTATCTTTGGTGTTGGAGCACATCAAAATTTCGCTACTCATAACAACTTTTCATTCAAGTCAGAAGAGAATTTGATTGGAGCATATTTTAATGCAGCGGTAGGATTTAAGGATTACTTATACTTATCTCTTTCTGGTAGAAATGATTTTACTTCTACACTTGAGAGTGAAAACAGATCTAAGTTTTACCCATCTGCTTCAGTTGCATTCATTCTAAGTGATGCTTTGGAATCATTGGCTAATAATACTACTATTAACTACTTGAAATTCAGGTTAGGTTATGGTACTTCAGCTGGATATCCAAGTCCATATAGAACAAGAACTACTCTTGGCACAAATGCAAATGCATTTGTAAGTCCAGCAGGTTCAACTGTACAGTTTAATAGTATTTCTAATACATTTGGAAATCCAAACCTAGCGCCAGAAACGCATACGGAGCTTGAATTTGGTATAGAATCTAGATTGTTTATGAATAGAATAAACATTGATTTATCACTATATCAAAAGCAGTCAAGAGATTTGATTATCGATCTAGAGCTTGATCCATCTACTGGTGGTACAGAGTCAACAATAAACTCTGCAAGTCTTGATAATAAAGGTATTGAGTTAGGTCTTACGGTCATTCCAATTGTCACTAATAATATCAGATGGGATATCACAACTAACTTTACTAAGAATGTGTCTGAAGTAATTTCTATTGCTGAGGGAACTGATAAAGTATTGATCGACGGTCTTACTTTCTTAGGAAACTTTGCAATACCAGGCGAACCTTACGGAGTTATCGAAGGTGCAAAAATACTAAGGGATGAAGCTTCTGGCCTTCCTATCGTAGGAGGTAACGGTGTTTACCAAGCTGATCCTGATCAAGGAATCATTGGAGATCCAAACCCGGACTTTAACATGAGTTTCATAAATTCATTGAGTTATAAAGGATTGAGCCTTAGAGCTCAATTTGATTGGCAACAAGGTGGTGATATCTGGGGCAGTAGTGCATCTACACTTACTGCAAGAGGTATTGCTGGAGAAACTGATTTTGATAGATTTGTTCCAGTTATAGTTAACGGATTGAAAGAGTCAGCTGACGGTACGTTAGTTGCCAATGATATTCAAGTAACATCTAACAATGCATACTGGACTAATACGGGTGTATTTTATGATGAGAACAGAATATTTGATGCAACTACAGTAAGATTAAGAGAAGTATCTCTTTCTTATTCGATTCCAAAATCATTATTAGGCAAAACTCCATTTGGAAGTGCTTCGCTTACAGTATCAGGTCAAAACATGTGGTATAAAGCAGTTAATTTTCCGGATAGTGTCAATTTCGATCCAGAAGTATTATCTCTTGGTGTAGGAAATGGTAGAGGATTTGATTTTGTGACTGGTCCAACATCTAAAAGATATGGAGCGTCACTTAGCTTAACATTCTAATCAGTAAAAAAGATAAAAAATTATGAAGCATATAAATAAATTATTTATTGTTTTAGCAGTTCTTTTCGTGACTTCTTGTAGCTTGACAGAGCTTGATCTACAAGATAACCCAAATGCGGTTACACCTGAGAATGCTGAGACTGGACTATTCTTCAACGCTATACAGTTGAATCTAGCCAACCTATTTCAAAACGTAAATGGGACTACTGCAAGGGTTTCTAGACAGTTAGCAATGACTGGTGGAAACACTTATGAAAATGCATTTGCTGCAACTACATTTAATGGAGCATGGAATATAGCTTATGCTGATATTATTCCTGATATTGATCAGTTGATAGTAAGTACAGAGACAGAAGGAAGTGAAGTTCCTCATTTTGCTGGCGCAGCGAAAATTATTAAAGCATATACATTGATGACAATGGTAGATATGTTTGGTGATATTCCTTATACTGAATCAGGACAAGGTGTAGTTAATCCAAGTCCAATTGCTGATGGTCAATCTTCTATCTATGATGCAGCACTTGGATTATTAGATGCTGGTATTGCAGATATGGGAAAAGATTCTCCACCAATTTCTGATAACGATTTGTTTTATGGTGGCGATGCTACTAAATGGATCAAATTAGCAAATACGCTTAAGATTAAGTGGTATCTAAATGTTGGTTCAGGATCAGGAGCAAATGGTAGTGAAATATCAAGTGCTGCAGCTAATGCAATTACAACAGTTGGTGATGATTTTCAATTTAACTATTCTACGATGAGAACTAATCCTGACTCTAGACATCCATGGTATGCAGATGGCTATGAGAACGGCGCTGGAATCTATCAATCAAACTATTTCATGTGGTCATTGACTGAAGAAAAAGAAATGATGGATCCAAGGACTAGATATTATTTCTACAGACAAGATCTTTCTCCTGAGGAAGAGATTGATGCATTTACATTGGATTGTGGTGGTCAAAACGCTCCTCTTCATTACGGAAATGATCAACCATTCTGTCACCTAGAAGGTGGCTGGTGGGGAAGAGACCATGGTAATAATGATGGTATACCACCTGATGATACAAGAAGATCTGTAGCGGGTGTATATCCAGCGGGTGGTCTTTTAGATCTTGACCAGGGTGCTTCTTCTGCTAATTCAGGAGTAGATGGTGCTTTAGGTGCAGGTCTTGCTCCTATCATGTTGTCATCTTTTACTCACTTTATGTTAGCTGAAGCAGCTATTACAAGAGGTACTGGAGGAGATGCAGCTGCACTTTTAGAAGAAGGTGTTTCACAATCTATCGCTAAAGTTATGGCCTCTGGAGGAGCACAAGCAGAAGCTGATTCAGAATTACTACTTCCTAGTGAAGCGGATGTTGATGCATATGTAGCTTTAGTAATGAGTCAATTTAATTCTGCAGGTAATGATGATGATAAATTGAACATAATCATGAAAGAGTATCACATCGCTCTTTGGGGTAATGGTATAGAGGCTTATAATGGCCTAAGAAGAACTACATTCCCTAGAGATTTACAACCTACGTTGGAGGTAAGTAGTGGTACATTCCCAAGATTAATGTACTACCCGGCAGATTACCTTAACTTGAATGCAAATGTTTCTGATCAACGAAACCTTGCTGATCAAGCTTTTTGGGATACTAATCCAGCTGGAGTAATTAAATAAAACTATTAAAAACTAGAAAAAATGCAAAAATTAAAATATAGTTTATTATCAGTTTTGATGATGATGCTCGCATTCTCTTGTGCGGACGAACCTTTACCGTTTGACACGTTCGATGAATATGCAAAAGGTGGATTCTCAAGACTATTAAGTACTGATGGAGGTACGTTTTTCTTTACAGATCCTGATAACTCAGCATTTACTTTTGATGTAGAATACTACTCAGAAAATAATGGTGGTGATATCGCAGGACATGAATGGTCAGTAAGGCACAGAAATAATGTAACTGGAGATATCTCTGATCCTGCGGTATTGGCTAATATTTCAAGCTCTTCTTTTGGGACTGATCCAAAATCAGGATTACCTTCAGCTTCATTCGCATTCTCTATGAATGATGCAATGGCTGCACTAGGTAAAACCATTGATGATTTCAATGGTGGTGATGATTTAATCTTTGACGGATTCATCATCATGACGGATGGTAGAAGGTTTGGACCTGATAATACTGGAGGTTCTGTAAATGGAGGTGCTGGGTTTGATGGTATCTTTAGATTTATTAAGCCATTATTATGTAATTCTGACTTAACAGGTGTTTATACTGCTGTTGCTACTAATACAAGCCAAGGTGCAGGTATTGGTTGGGATGGATGTGCTGGACTTACTTGGGAAGGATCTCTTGAGATCGTTCAAGTTGGAGACGGCGAATACACTGTTTTGACTACCAATGAAGGCGCAACATTTGATGATATGTCATTTGGTAATTTTTACCCTTGTTATGGGGTTGATTCTCAAGGGGGAATGCCTAATAATAATCCAGATATGTTGACACTTACTTTTATTGATGCTTGTAATCAATTAAGTTTCAGAGGTTCATCTCAATGGGGTGAAGTATATTCATTCAATGAAGTAATTGCTGACGGGGCAAACCTTACATTAGGTTGGACAAATGATTATGGTGAAGGTGGTTCTACAGTAATCACTAGAACTGATGGTACTTCTTGGCCGGCATTGAAAGGATAATAATTAAGGTTGTTTTTGAATAACTTTAAAATCTAATTTCAAATATATAAGTGGTTGTTACTTAATTGTAGCAGCCACTTTTTAATTTTGGCCTATATTGTTATATATGAAAGAACTTATATTGTCCCTATTATTCATTTTTTATTCAAATATTCTTTTTAGCCAAGCAAATACGATAGGATTATTATATCATGATCTTGATAAAGTCGAAGAAGGTTATACACTTTTCTATCCGGAGAATCAATCAACTGTTTTCCTGATCAATAATTGCGGAGAAGTTGTACATACATGGGAAATAGATGATATAAGAGTACCTGGCAAAGAGCAGTATCTAGATGGTTTGGGTAGATTATATTTAGCTTCAGCACAGCCTTTATTTCAAAGTCCTTCGTTTGGCTCAGGTGGCGCAGGGGGAGTGTTTGAAATACTTAGTTGGAATGGTGATGTAGAATATAGGAAAGTTCTTGCAGATTCACTGGTGAGGCAACATCACGATATACATATAATGCCAAATGGAAACATAATGGTAATAGTTTGGCAAAATGTATCTTTAGCTGAAGCGGCTTCATATGGATTTGATACACTCTCTAATCCGCAGATTGGATTTTGGCCTGACAAGATTATTGAAATTGATCCTATTATTGATTCTGTGATTTGGGAATGGAACTCAATGGATCACATGATTCAAAATATAAATACTGATTTAGAGAATTTTGGCGTAATCAATGAACATCCAGAATTAATAAATATAAATTACATAGATTTTGCATTTGGAAGACAAGATGTGCATCACATAAATTCGATCGATTATAACTCTGATTTAGATCAAATACTTCTTTCAGTTCGAAATTTTAATGAAGTATGGATAATCGATCACAGCACTACTTCTCTGGAAGCCTCCACACATTCAGGAGGCAATAGCGGTAAAGGAGGAGATATACTCTATCGATGGGGGAATCCTGCTGCTTATAATTCAGGAGGTGTTTCTGATCAAAAGTTATTCAGACAACATGATGCTTCATGGATTATTGATGTAAATCATCCAATCAATGGTGGTATTTTATGTTATAATAATTTTATTGCATCTGAACTTAGCCTTGGTAATATATTTATTCCTGAAATAAATGCTCTAACTGGAGATTATATTTTGGATGAGAATGATATGTTTCTACCCGCTATTTTCTCTGACACTATAAATCATCCTGAAATTCTAAAGACTTTTAGCACAGCTGCTTCAAATATTCAATTGCAACCAAACGGAAATTATATGATGTGTGCTGGTAGGCAAGGTCGAATTTTCGAAGTTACGAGTGCTGGTGAATTGGTTTGGGAGTATTTGGTTCCGATGCGAAATGGATTTCCAATTGAACAAGGAGACGAAATATCTCTATCAGAGAACTTTACGTTTAGTGGTCGAAAATATCATCCTGATTTTGAAGGATTTATAGGTAAAGATCTTTCACCAAAAGGATTTATTGAATTGAACCCTAATGATGCGTTTTGCAATTTAGTAAAGACTGAAAATATTAATATTAATTCTGTTGTTATTTTTCCTAATCCAGTGTATGATCATTTAAATTTTAAAGAAACAATACTATCTAAAATTTCACTTATTAACAGCATAGGACAAGTTGTGAAAATATTTGATAGTCATGGAGGTGTTTCTTCTATCAATGTTTCTGAGATAAAACCTGGCCTTTATATATTAAAAATCAAGGGTCAAAATCCTGTCAAATTTATTAAAAACTAAACTTTGAGTCCACTCCGAAAACTCCTCAACACTAAAAATGTTTCTTTTGGCGATATTTTCATTTATTTCAATTAACTGATGCTCAGGCATCACTGAATTTCAAAAAATACAAATCTCATTCAAAATAATTCATTTTGAAGAAATTGATACTTTTCGGAGTGGACTCAAAGTTTAAATCTTAGAAAACCTACTTGTCTTTACCCCTAAGTTGGTTCTCACTAAAATTGTGTAATTCCCAGTCGTTAAGTGTGAAACATTTATGTGATTTGTTGTTTTATGCGTGCTTACAACTCTTCCAACAGCATCAAATATTTGTATAGAATTTATTTCATTCCTAGCCATTGAAATCGTCAAGTAATCATCAACTGGATTAGGGAAAAAGTCTAACGGCTGAGGCGCTAAGTCAGATGTGTTTGTGTTTATATTTTCAGTTATATTATTTATGGCATTGACGTTTATATCATACTCTGTTTGCTTATGACTTCCACCTGTCCAGTTAATGACTACACTATCTATGGTTTCATGTAACCCAATACCTATTTGCAATGTACTACTGTTGTGAGAGCAAAAACTAGACCCACCGCTTGTTTCTCTCATTTGTACATCTGAACCAGTGTATACATATACTTTTGATCCGAAAGCGTCTTTGTTGGCTTGCGTTCCCTCTAAGTTTATTTTAACCCAATTATTATTGTTAATTGACTTATTCATATATAAGCAGGACGCTCCATCTAAACCAAATGTTGGCTTATCATATACCACAGAATAGATATCTACCTTCCCATCATTATTAACATCAGAATAAGCACACCCTCTTGATGTTATTTCATTCCATATTCCAGAAGTGCTATCCATTTCAGCGAATGTACCATCTGTATTATTGATGTATAATTTGTCAGGCTCTAGATTACCATTATCTACAAATGCGGGAGCTGGTACGTATCCATTTGATATGAATAAGTCTAAATACATGTCATTGTTTACATCTGCAAATAATGTACCCCAACTAATAGACAATGAGCTATCTTTAGCTACCAATTCATTTTCAACACCAGCTTCTTCTTCAGCCTGTGAAAATGTTCCTCCTTCATTTTTAAGAAATACATTTTTGCCCAGATTTGAAATATAATAGTCAAGATCAAGGTCATTATCGTAATCACCTACTGCTATACCCATTGAAAACATTTCATTGTCACTATTTGTAGACATACCTACTTCTGTGAATTTACCATCTTCGATATCGTTCCTATATAGTTTATTAGGTTGTATGAAAGGTCCAAAGTCGTTGCCTAGTAGTATATCTAAATCCCCGTCATTGTCATAATCCGAAGCTGTCACGGTAAGTGCACATCCAGTATCACCTAAGCCAAGTTGATTTGTTGTATTTGTAAATGTTCCATCCCCATTATTTCTATACATATAGTTAGAATAGCATTCATGATCAAATCCATTTATTTGATTCATATCATCATATGTAAAAATGACTTCATCTACATAATTAACATTATAAATATCTAGATCACCATCTAAATCATAATCTAAGAAAACAGTACCCATGGTCATACTTTTATCAGTGCTTGTAGGCCATATATTAGTAAAAGTCATATCTCCATTATTACGAAAAAGCATATTATAGGTATAGCTACCATCAATTCCAGCATGAGTATTTACAAAGAAATCTTTATCCCCGTCATTGTCAATATCTCCATAGGTAATTCCAGCGGTATATATTTCTGAAGTAATTTCTAAACCTGTTCCTTCAGTAACATTCGTGAAAAATCCAGATCCATCATTGATCATCAATTTATCTACTTCTTTACCTCCTGTTAAGTAAACATCATCATCGCCATCATTGTCAATATCAACAAATGCTACGCCTCCTCCATTGAAATTGGTATGATAAAATTTATGTTCGAGGTTTCTTTCGACCTGTTCTTCTGAAAATAGGATTGATTGACCTATACAACTGAAAGTAAATAATATAAGTATGATTGTAGATATTGATGTCTTCATATATATTTATGCTATGTGTTTTCTAGTTAATACTTTTGAAATAATTTAGATTGCGTACCACTCTTCGTTTTTACAGACAAAATGTACGTTCCTGTCTTATAATATTCTGTGTTGATTGTTTGAGACTTTCCATGGTCGATTTCATTTCCTATTAAATCAAATGTTCTCCAAGAAAAATCCTCCTCTACAATATCAATCGTTACTTGATTAATAGCAGGGTTTGGATAGATTGATAGGTCTTGTGATCGATGTAAATTAATGGTAGATGTAGATATTAAGGGATCTACATAAATATCTCCATTAGTAAAAAAACCTTCTACAAGTGTAATTTTTTGATTTGATGGAATATCATACATTATATCTATGTGACCAGTAGGCCAAAGGAGCTTGATTGAATCTATTTGACTGACTCCTCCAAGCCCGATCAAAAGATTGGAACTATTTTGCCCCATGAATCCGATTCCACAATGTGTATAGTGATACTGGTAACCATTCTCATAGAATAACTCAACAGAAGTACCAATAGCATCCCGATTTGAAAGAACACCTTGTAAACCAATTTTGATCCAGTTATTTTCACCTCCTGACGATGACCACAATTGAGAATTAAAATATTCGGAATTATTAACAACAATATCAGCTACGCCATCATTGTTCCAATCTCCAATCGCATTTGTGAAACTTCGAACTGTATCTCCTACTAACCCTTCTGTAGCGGGATCAAAGAATCCGGATTGATCATTAATATAGAGCTTACTACTTATAACATCACTGCCAATCAACATGCCACTGACATATAAGTCTTGCCATCCATCATTGTTAGCATCAAGAAAATTGGCACCCCATCCTATACCATAGAAACCAACTCCCCTATCTCCTGCTTCCTCTTCGAATGTATATGTATTCGAGTCTGTATTACATGTTAATAATGCACTGCCTGAAGGTGTATTAGTTATATAAATGTCTTGTAGTCCATTGTTGTCAATATCTCCGATGGCAACATTCATAGCATCTATTTCTAGATCTGCATTACATGCTTCACTTACGTCTTCAAATATTCCTGTATCATTCATCAAGAGTGTATTCCCTTTATCGCGATCGTTGGCAATATAAATGTCAGGCCAGTTATCTTTATTGTAATCAAAGAAAGCAGAACAGAAAGGAAGCTTACCTGTGTCATCTGCATGAGTGTAATAGGTCCGCTCTTCAAAAGTGCCATCTCCATTATTCTTGAAAAGTCTATTTTTATGACCTGTAGAACTTGCCCCACTATTTCTAGCGGTGTAATACAAATCTAAGTGACCATCACGATTGTAGTCACCCCAAATAGCTCCAAAAGACCGAACAGAATCTACTGGAAGTCCGCTAGAAATAGTTTCATCTGTGAAATTCATGAGACCATCATTCTTATATAACTTATTGTATCCGTCAAATTCTGCCACATAAAAATCCTTATCTCCATCGTTATCATAGTCAACCCATATTACTGATTTTGCTTTGGCAATATTTGTTATACCTAAATCCACTTTTTCGAATCCAGATCCGATATTTTTATAAAAATGAATAAGCTCTCCCTCTCCTGTAGCTAATGTGATATCATCATTGCCATCCATATCAAAATCATAAAAACTGGAGCCTCCTCCAGAATTGTTTAGGATATAAGTATGATCTATACCTACAGACGAAGCGACATTGCTATACTGGTATGATTGACATAATCCAGCTACAGAAAACCCCATAATTAATAGGGTAGAAAATAAACAGTTAATAATTTTATTCATGTGTTATTGCTTTTGCATTTATCTGCAATCGCTAAAGGTAAATACATAATACATATTTCAATAAATATTTCTTAGTTGTTTTTGTTCAAACTCCAAGATTCTCAGGGCTTGAGGGTAGTATTATCGAATTTCAGATTCCATTTAGCTTCATTTCTTATTATCTTGATAAATATCATATGTTTTCACGATACTTGCAGTTATAAATGAGAAGCTTTTTTTGCGTTTCAAGCGTTATCAAGAGTAGCATATTAGATAATTGAATGTTGTTCTCAATAATTAGATTTATTATAATGATTAAGATAGATAAGTATTCGATCCTGTTTTTTGTAATTGGAATATTGACTTTTGCATCATTCACGATTTTACCGACATCCAAAATGGATGAATTAGTTGAAAAATGGGAAAAGAGACTTTATGGGTATCCACAAACTAAAGTTTATGTGCATACTGATAAACCATATTATACGATAGGCGATGATATTTGGTTTTCAGTTTATGTTACTAATTCTAGTGATCACTCTTCAAAGAGTGTTTCTAATCTGGCATATGTTACGCTGGAAGATGAAAATGGATATATGTTTGAAGAGAGAAATATTGAATTGGATGGTCGATTTGGTAAGGGAGACTTTAAAATAGACTCTAAGATCAAACCAGGTAAAATTGTATTAAAAGCGTTTACAAATTACATGAGAAATTATGATGAAGAATACATATTCTCTAAAGAAATCCTTGTGCTTAGTAATGACGATTCTGAAGAATATTTAGATGATCGTATTATAAAAACTAATACGAATGAGATGAAATTCTATCCAGAAGGAGGAGAATTGGTTGCTGGACTTTTATCAAAAGTTGCATTTGAATTGCCCACTAATAGAAGAGGAGACTTAGAACTTAAGAATAGAAACGATGAAACAATATTAGTAACAAAGCCTTCAGCTCAAGGTATAGGTTACTTTACATTTACACCTCAATTAGGCGAAAGTTACTATGTAGAATTAAATAGAGAAAAAAATGAACTACCGAAAGTAAGATCAGAAGGCTACGGGTTAAAAATCAATAATTTAAATTCAAGTAACTTGTTTATTGATGTGGAATGCTCCAAAAATATCAATTTAGATGGAGCTTTCATTATAGGTCATATTAGGGGAGAGATATTTCTTAAGCAAGATAGTCTTTATGGCAAGACAGCCCGGTTAAAAATAGATAAATCAATTTTACCGGATGGAGTCGCTCAGATAACATTATTTACTAATGGAGGAAAACCGGTGGCAGAACGAACAATGTTTTTAGATCATCCAGCAAATGAAGTCAAGGTTACCTCCGATATCCCATATGAGTATTTGAATAGAAGACAGAAAGCGGATTTATCAGTTCAATTAAGAGATTCAAAAGACAAACCTATTGATGGAGACTTTTCTGTCACTATTGTAGATAATTCTACTATTAAAGGAAATAAAAAAGCTATTAATATTAAATCATATATGTTATTAGCATCAGAGTTTTCTCAATATATCGATAATCCGAATCAATACTTTGCTGATCAAAGTAAGAAATCAAAGTTTTTATTGGACTTACAGATGATGACAAAAGGCTGGACTAGATTTAAGTGGGAAGATATGAGTAATCTTAATGACCCATATATAGAGTTCATTCCTGAATCTGGATTTACTATTTCTGGCTTAGTTCTATATAAAGGAGATCCTGTAGAAGCCAATGTTGAGCTAATCACAATGAATGAATCCATGATTGCCGAAGTAATAAAAACTAATCCAGATGGATCATTTAGAATTACGGGTATCCATCTTCTACCAAACACCAATTTATTTTTGAAAGCAAGTATTCCAAATTTTGATGTAAGTAAAGAAGGGAAAACTGATGACGTTAGACTAGTAATTAATAGTACAAACCTAACTGACATCGAAACTAAAAATATCATAAAATATAAAGGTGAATCAAGTAATGAGGTCTTAATAGAATATGTCGCAATAAGTAAGAGTAGCCAAATTCAAGATAGTATGTATGCAAGCATGTTTATTGAATTAGAGGAAGTATCAATCTCAGCAAAGAAACTGACGAGAGATCAAAAGCTCAGAATTGAAAGAGGTATAGTTCATTCACATTATGATAAAAGAATATTTATGGATTCTATTATGGAGATGAGTCCATATAAATCTGTTTTTGAGATTGTCCGAGATGCAATTCCTGGTGTACAAGTTGTTGGTAACCCCGGATTCGACCAAAGATTTAGATTCCGTGGTGGATCAAATACCATAAGTGGTAGTTTGGATGCAGAAGTTTTGATCGATGGAGTGAGATCAAGTATCCAATCATTAAATGCAATGAACCCAACAATGATAGAATTTGTGGATATTCTTAAAGGCCTCTCTTCTACAGCTATATATAATGCACCCAATGGTATAGTAGCTATTTATACAAAACAGGGGAGTAACACGTATAGTGATGGATTATTTAGCAGACCTGATTATGTTGCATATCTTACACACGATGGTTATTATTTTGCAAGGGAATTTTATCATCCTGATTATGGTAGTGCATTTGCTGGTAATGAAAAAGTCGATATGAGGACAACACTATATTGGAATCCAAGAGTGACGACTGAGAATGGAAATGGTAGTATCGGGTTTTATACTGCTGATAATGTCACTGATTACCTTATTGAAATTCAAGGATTAACTAAAGATGGGCGTCCTTTTGTATATTATGATGACCTCACAGTAAAATAGTTACAGATTTAAAGGAATGATTGTTGCGGTATTTAATAAAGAGATATTGCAAATGAAAAAACTTCTAGAAGACTTTTTAGAATATATGGGAGTGATCAAAAAAAGATCGCAGCATACTGTTATTTCTTATCGAAATGATATTCTTTCATTTATTTCATATGTATCAGAGCAATATGAAATTGAGGAAATTAACGCAGCAAATCATTTGATGATTAGGTCTTGGATAGTAAAATTAAAATCAGATGGTGTTTCTAATGTAAGTGTAAATAGGAAGATATCTGCTTTGAAATCGTTTTATAAATACTTAAGAAGAAAAGAACTTGTCGAGAAAAATCCTATGGCGAAAGTTCAATCAATGAAAAAACCTAAGCGACTTCCATCCTTTGTTCCAGAAAAGAAGATGGAGTATCTAATTGAATCTAAGCTAGGAGAAAAGACTTTTTCAGAATTAAGAAATGAACTTATTATTGAGTTATTATACTTGACAGGGATAAGACGCAGTGAGCTTCAAAATCTCACTTTTTCGGACCTGAATACTGCAAGAATGGAAATCAAAGTGCTGGGAAAAGGAAATAAAGAGCGAATGTGCCCGATTTCAAATCCATTTTTATTGAAACTTGAAAAATACAAAGAATCTTTACTGGAAGAATTTGGATCACTTGATCATGATTTTGTCTTTGTAACAGACAAAGGAAAAAAGGTATACCCAAAGTTGATTTTTAATATTGTTACTAAGAAGCTAAAGTCTATCAACGCTTCTGAGAAGACCAGCCCTCATGTGTTGCGACATACTTTCGCTACTCATTTATCTTCCAATGGTGCTGAGCTTAATTCTGTAAAGGAATTGTTGGGTCATGCAAGTTTAGCGGCGACTCAAGTTTATACACATAATTCTATTGAGAGATTAAAGAAGGAGTATAAAAGGGCTCATCCGCTAGGGGAATAGTAGGTGAAAAAAATATTATTATTCATAAATTCCTTATTGTCAAAATGATACATAGATAAAATTCTATTTGTGAAAAAACGATTTGCTTTATTCGATCAATAAGCCTATTTTGTACTTATAATCAAAATCAATAAATATATGAGTGTAACTATTAATAATGTAGGATTCAGTGCGGATGAAAAATTGAAAGGGTTTATTGAAACTAAGCTAAACAAGTTGAATAGATACTTTAATCGAATTACAAATAGCACAGTTTACTTAAAATTGGAAAATTCTGGGCAAGTAAGAGACAAAGTAGTGGAGGTCACAGTATCCGTCCCCGGCAAAGTTTTGGTCTCTAAGGCAGAAGATAAAACATTCGAGGGGGCTGTAGATGAATGTACATCAAGCTTAGAACGACAACTAAAAAAATATAAAGAAAAAATGGTGAATTAATACTTAGGCGTCGACTACCTAATAATTAGGTAAAATGCAAACTTGAGCCATTAAATATAGGTCAAACTATAGTTAATGGCTCTTTTTATTTTGTGGCAGTGGCTTTGGAATGTTAAGCTGGAAATAAAATAAAAAAATAGTTAACCTTTTTTGAAAAAAATGTTTTCCAATTAAAATAATTGTATTACTTTTGCAACGCTTTTCAGATAAGGATCTGATATATGGCTTGAAATAATGTAATTGCCGATGTAGCTCAGTTGGCCAGAGCAGCTGATTTGTAATCAGCGGGTCGGGGGTTCGAATCCCTCCATCGGCTCACTTTTTTGTGAATAAAAAGTATGGGGGTGCGCCACAGTGGGAGAGGTGGGCAGGACTGTAAATCCTGTGCTTAGGCTGAGTAGGTTCGAATCCTACCACCCCCACACATTCACAAAAGGTAATTTAATAAGCGGGAGTAGCTCAGTTGGTAGAGCATCAGCCTTCCAAGCTGAGGGTCGCGGGTTCGAGTCTCGTCTCCCGCTCAATAAAATTGTTCGCCTTTTGAGGTTGCGTCGTTAATTAAATAATTGCCGATGTAGCTCAGAGGTAGAGCACGTCCATGGTAAGGACGGGGTCGGGGGTTCAAATCCCTTCATCGGCTCAAAATTACCGAAGAATAATTTTTTAAACAATTTTTATAATTTTTATTAAACAGTTATCCAATGGCTAAAGAAACTTTTCAACGGACCAAACCTCACGTCAATGTCGGTACGATCGGCCACGTGGATCATGGTAAAACAACACTAACCGCAGCAATAACTTATGTATTGGCTGAGGAAAATGGATCAGAAAAGATGAGTTACGATTCTATCGATTCAGCTCCAGAAGAAAAAGAAAGAGGTATTACAATCAATACTGCTCACGTTGAGTACGAAACTGCGAACAGACACTACGCTCACGTAGATTGTCCTGGTCACGCAGATTACGTAAAGAACATGGTAACGGGTGCGGCTCAGATGGATGGTGCTATACTAGTAGTTGCGGCTACAGATGGTCCTATGCCTCAAACAAGAGAGCACATTCTACTTTGTAGACAAGTAGGTGTACCTAAGATTGTAGTATTCATGAATAAAGTGGATCTTGTTGACGATCCTGAAATGCTTGAACTGGTAGAAATGGAAGTAAGAGAACTTCTTGATCAGTACAAGTTTGATGGAGATAATGCTTCAGTAATCCAAGGTTCTGCACTTAAGGCTCTTGAAGGAGACGCTGATGCAGCTTTGCAAATCAAAGAATTGATGGCTGCTGTTGATGCTGATATTCCTGAGCCAATAAGAGATGTAGAAAAGCCTTTCTTAATGCCTATTGAGGATGTATTCTCAATTACTGGTAGAGGAACAGTAGCTACAGGTAGAATTGAAAGAGGTGTGATTAATACTGCAGATCCAGTTGAGATCATCGGTATGCAAGCAGCAGATGCTAAGCCACTTACTTCAGTATGTACAGGTGTAGAAATGTTCAGAAAGATCCTTGATAGAGGAGAAGCTGGTGATAACGCTGGTCTACTTCTTAGAGGTATTGAAAAAGATATGATCAAAAGAGGAATGGTAATCTGTAAGCCAGGTTCTGTAACTCCTCACTCTCATTTCAAATGTGAAGTGTATGTATTAGGAAAAGATGAAGGTGGACGTCACACTCCATTTTTTAACGGATATAGACCACAGTTTTACTTCAGAACTACTGATGTAACTGGTGATGTATCTCTTCCAGGCGGAGTAGAAATGGTAATGCCAGGTGATAACGTTACACTTGAAGTGAAACTTATCAACCCTATTGCGATGGATAAAGGACTTAGATTTGCAATTAGAGAAGGTGGTAGAACCGTAGGTGCAGGTCAAGTAACTGAAATTATTGATTAATAGCTGACTATCTTTTTAAAGATATATTAAGCTTTGAATATAAATTAAGCACTCGATTATCGGGTGCTTAATTTTTCATATTGTGGAATGTTGTATTAAAGAATACTTTTATATGTTTCTCAATATCCTCTGATTGATTATTTATCATTTTCAAACAAGTGTTGATTGTTTTAAATAATCATTCAGAAAGGGGAGTAGTTCAATTGGCAGAGCAGCGGTCTCCAAAACCGCAAGTTGCAGGTTCGAGTCCTGTCTCCCCTGCTAAATAGGTTTTATCTGAAGTAGCCGTGATCATTGATGGTCATGAGACTTTATAAACATATATAACATGAATGATTTTTTCTTGTATATTAAAGAAAGCTATAATGAGCTAGTACACAATGTAACTTGGCCTACATGGTCTGAGCTTACATCAAATGCAGTATTAGTTATTGTTGCTTCAATAATTTTTGCATTGGTTGTCTTCGGACTTGATACTGTGTCAAATCAGTCATTAAAGTTTATTTATTCGCTTGCAAGTAATAAATAAACCATGGAAGAAGAAAAAAGATGGTACTCTCTGAGAGTAATAAGTGGTAAAGAAAAGAAGATCAAGGAACGTATGGAACTTGAGATTCAAAGAAGTGGATGGGGTGATTTTGTTACCCATATTCTTGTGCCTTCAGAGAAAGTATATAAAATTAGGAGCGGTAAAAAAGTAATCATGGAGCGTAACATTCTTCCTGGTTATATTTTAGTTGAGGCATATCCGTCTAAATTTTCTGGTGAGATTATACAAACGCTGTCTAATATGACCAATGTTATTCACTTTTTGGGTAGAAGTAATCCTATCCCGATGCAGCAATCTGAAGCAAATAGAATGCTCGGTAAAGTGGATGATTCACAAGACTCAGTAGAAGCTATGATAGAGCCATACTTAGTAGGTGAGACAATAAAGATTATTGATGGACCTTTCAATGACTTCGTTGGGGATGTCAAGGAAGTAAATGAAGAAAAGAAAAAGCTGACAGTTATAGTAAAGATATTTGGTCGTGGAACCGAAGTCGAGCTTAACTTCATGCAAGTTGAAAAACAAACATAGACCAAATAAGTCAAGTATTTGAAGAATTTCTGTTTCAAGCTTCCCTGAAATAATCGACAAATACCAAGACGGTCAACATTTATCAATAGATTAGAATAACAAGAAATGGCAAAGGAAATAGAAGGTTTCGTAAAATTGCAGGTGAAGGGTGGACAAGCTAATCCATCACCACCAGTAGGTCCTGCGTTGGGTGCTAAGGGTTTGAATATCATGGAATTTTGTAAAAGATTCAATGCTAGAACTCAAGAAAAACAAGGACAAATTGTTCCAGTTGTTATTACAGTATATAAAGATAAGTCTTTCGATTTCGCAATCAAGACGACTCCTGCTGCTGTACAATTAATGGACGCTGCAAAATTAAAAAAAGGATCTCCAGAATCAAATAGAATTAAAGTTGGAACTGTAACATGGGATCAAGTTAAAGAAATTGCAGAAAGTAAAATGGAAGATCTTAATGCATTCAAAATAGAATCAGCTATGAAAATGGTAGCTGGTACTGCAAGAAGTATGGGTCTTACTATGGATGGTACTCCGCCATGGGGTGCTTCAGAAGAAGAAGATTAAGTAGTCTTTGGACTAATGATTATTAACTGGTAGGGAGGTAGTTCTTATAAATAGGCTATCGTTATTACCTCAAACAATTTTAATATGGCTAAACTTAGCAAGAAGAAAAAGTCGATCGCAGACAAATATGATGCGGAAAAACTTTATTCTGTCGTAGATGCTATGAAAACCGTCAAAGATGTAAATCTTACAAAATTTGACGCATCAGTAGATCTTCACATTAGATTAGGAGTAGATCCTAGGAAAGCTGATCAAGCGATCAGAGGAACAGTAACATTGCCAAATGGTACTGGTAAATCTAAAACAGTATTGGTATTGTGTACACCTGATAAAGAGCAAGAAGCGTTAGACGCAGGAGCTGATTATGCAGGATTGGATGAATACATACAGAAAATTCAAAAGGGATGGACTGACGTAGATGTAATCATTGCAATGCCGAACACAATGGCTCAAGTAGGTAGAGTAGGTAGGATCTTAGGACCTAGAGGTCTTATGCCGAATCCGAAAACAGGTACTGTAACACCTAATGTTGGGGCAGCTGTTCAAGATGTAAAAGGTGGTAAAATTGCCTTCAGAGTAGATAAGTATGGTATTATTCATTCATCAATAGGTAGAGTGTCTTTCACTCCAGAGAAATTAGCTGAAAACGCTCAAGAACTTCTCGGAACTATTAATAGAATGAAACCTGCAACTGCAAAAGGTATCTATATGAAATCTGTGACTGCAGCTTCGACTATGAGTCCAGGTATCAAAATAGATACGAAGACAATTATTGAATAATCCTTTTTCTAAAAAAAATAAGCTGAAATGACAAGATCAGAAAAATCTCAAGTTATAGAGGACCTAAAAGTAAAATTTAGCGAAAGCCAATATTTTTACTTCGCAGATTCTTCTACACTTACAGTAGGGCAAGTAAATAAGCTCAGAAGGACATGCTTTGAAAAAGGTATTGAAGTACAAGTTGTAAAAAACACTCTTGCTCAAAAGGCAATGGAAGCAACAGGTGATATGGCAGGAAACTTCGAGGGACTATATAGTGCTCTTGCAGGACCTACAACAGTATTCTTTGCAGATACTGGAAATGCACCAGCAAAAGTTATCCAAGAATTTCGAAAGAGTTTCGAGAGACCGATTTTAAAAGCGGCATACATTGATAGCGACATCTTCTTAGGAGATGATCAATTAGATATATTAGCTACTCTTAAATCTAAGGATGAATTAGTAGGTGAGATTATAGGATTGTTACAATCTCCTGCGAAAAATGTTATCTCTGCTCTTAAGAGTAGTGGAGGCACTATTGCAGGTATTCTTAAGACTCTTGAAGAAAGAGGATAAGAGCCCAACGAATTGGAGAAGCAGCTTCCAAGTGGACCCAATTCACCTAGTATTAAATTGTAATTATTAAAAATTTAAAATCCATTTAAAATGGCAGAATTAAAAGACTTTGCAGAAAAATTAGTAAACCTTACAGTAAAAGAAGTTAGTGAACTAGCTACAATTCTTAAGGACGAATACGGAATCGAGCCAGCAGCAGCAGCAGTAGCAGTAGCAGCAGGTGGAGCAGGTGGCGGAGAAGCTGCAGTTGAAGAACAGACATCATTTGATATCATGTTGAACTCAGCTGGAGCAGCGAAGTTAGGCGTTGTAAAAGAAGTGAAAAATCTTCTTGGAGTAGGATTGAAAGAAGCTAAGGAATTAGTTGATGGAGCACCTGCAGTAATCAAAGAAGGTGTTGATAAAGTTGAGGCTGAGTCAATCAAAGCAGCTCTTGAAGCAGCTGGTGCTGATGTAGAATTGAAGTAATTCTATTAACCAGAGATCTTTAATGACGGAACTAATTAGTTCAAATATAATATGACAAAAATGGCTTAACCCATGTGATAGCGTGGGTTAAGCCTATTGTTGTTTTTCTGTGAAATATCGAAATATTCTTGTGTTTCTACATTCATGCACAAGATCAAAGATAATTTGCAGTGATACCAGAGTATATCTGAATATCTAATAGTGAATGTATCGATTATTAAAATCGTTTTGCAAACTTATTTAGTTGCTAATTTATTAGCAACCGTAACTCACTTTTAAACGCAATCGGATGGCATCTAACGACATAGTAACCAATGCTGGAGCATTAAGACACAATTTCGGTAAAATGAAATTGGAGGATAATTATCCAGATTTACTCGAAATTCAATTAAAATCTTTCAAAGAGTTCTTTCAATTAGAAACAACTCCAGAGAATAGAGGAAATGAAGGATTATTTAGAGTATTCCAAGAAAACTTCCCAATTACTGATGCGAGAAATATATTCGTATTAGAATTCCTAGATTATTTTGTAGATCCACCTAGATATAGCATCGAAGAGTGTATGCAGAGAGGACTTACTTATAGTGTGCCTCTAAAAGCAAAACTAAGATTATCTTGTAATGATGAGGAACATGTAGATTTCCAAACAATTGTACAGGATGTATTCTTAGGAAATATTCCTTACATGACTCCAAGAGGTACTTTTGTTGTCAATGGAGCGGAGAGAGTTGTAGTATCTCAATTACACAGGTCTCCAGGTGTATTCTTTAGTCAAAATTTCCACCCTAATGGTACTAAGATTTACTCTGCTAGAGTAATACCTTTTAAAGGTGCTTGGATGGAATTTGCTACGGATATTAATTCTGTGATGTATGCGTATATCGATAGAAAGAAAAAATTCCCTGTTACTACTTTATTGAGAGCTATCGGATATGATTCTGATAGAGAAATCTTAAACATTTTCGACCTTGCAGAGGAAGTTGATGCAGATAAGAAGACGCTTAAAAAAGCAGTAGGAAGGAAACTAGCCGCTAGGGTTCTTAAAAAATGGACGGAAGATTTCGTTGATGAAGATACTGGTGAGTTGGTTACAATTGAGAGAAATGAGATCATCCTGGAAAGAGATGTGATTCTCGATGAGGACAATATAGAATTAGTCCTTGAATCAAATTCAGAAAAAGTAATCCTTCAGAAAGAAGATTTAGACGAAGATTACTCAATTATATATAATACACTACAGAAAGATCCATCATCTTCTGAGATCGAAGCCGTAACTCAGATCTATAGACAATTGAGAGGAACAGATCCACCTGATGAGGATACTGCAAGAGGTATTATTGATAAACTATTTTTCTCAGATAAGAGATATAATCTTGGCGAGGTAGGTAGATATAAAATAAACAGAAAATTAGATTCTGGTACTAGTGGTGACACTTTGGTATTGACGAAAGAGGATATCATTGCAATCGTAAAGTACTTAGTAAGTCTTATCAATCAAAAAGCTGAGCTTGATGATATTGATCACTTATCAAACAGAAGAATTAGAACTGTTGGGGAGCAATTATATGCTCAATTTGGTGTAGGTCTTGCAAGAATGGCAAGAACGATTAGAGAAAGAATGAATGTAAGAGATAATGAAGTATTCACACCGATCGATTTGATCAATGCGAGAACATTATCTTCTGTAATCAACTCTTTTTTCGGTACATCACAATTGTCTCAGTTTTTGGATCAAACGAATCCATTATCCGAAATAACACACAAAAGAAGAATATCAGCCTTAGGACCTGGAGGTCTTTCGAGAGAAAGAGCAGGTTTCGAAGTAAGAGATGTTCATTATTCTCACTATGGTCGTCTATGTACGATTGAGACACCAGAAGGACCTAACATTGGATTGATCTCGACGCTATGTGTATTAGCAAAGGTTAACAAAATGGGATTCTTGGAGACTCCATATAGAAAAGTAGTAGATGGTAAACTTGATCTAAAAACAGAGATGCAGTATTTATCTGCGGAAGGAGAAGATTTCAAGAAAATCGCACAAGCAAATACTGAAGTTGATGAGAAAGGAGCTTTCCTTACTGATCAAATCAAGTGTAGAGAACATGGTGATTTTCCAGTTCTAGCACCAGCGGATATTGAATATATGGATGTAGCCCCTAACCAGATTGTAGGTGTTTCTGCTTCATTGATTCCATTCTTGGAGAATGATGATGCCAATAGAGCCCTGATGGGATCTAACATGCAACGTCAGGCTGTACCGTGTGTAAAGCCTAGATCTCCGATTGTTGGTACTGGTATCGAAAAGCAAGTAGCTGAGGATTCTAGAATGTTGATCAATGCAGAAGGCGATGGTGAAGTTGTATATGTAGATGCAAGTAAGATCGTAATTAGATATGACAGAACGGAAGAAGAGCAATTAGTATCTTTTGAAGACAATACTAAAACATATAATCTTACTAAGTTCAGAAGAACGAATCAAGGTACTTCTATAAATCTTAAACCTATTGTTTCAAAAGGTAAGAGAGTGAAAAGAGGATCTCTTCTTTGTGATGGTTATGCTACAGAGCAAGGGGAATTGGCATTGGGTCAAAACCTTATGGTAGCCTTCATGCCTTGGAAAGGGTATAATTTTGAGGATGCGATTGTACTATCGGAAAGAGTTGTAAAAGAAGATGTATTTACTTCACTTCACATTGAGAACTTTGATATTGATATAAGAGATACAAAATTAGGTGAAGAAGAATTGACAAATGATATACCTAACGTATCAGAAGAGGCTACTAAAGACTTGGATGAAAATGGTATCATCAGAGTCGGAGCTTGGGTTAGAGAAGGTGATATACTGATTGGAAAGATTACTCCAAAAGGAGAGTCAGATCCAACTCCTGAAGAAAAACTATTGAGAGCGATCTTTGGTGACAAAGCTGGTGATGTGAAAGATGCTTCATTGAAAGCGCCACCTTCTACTAAAGGTGTAATTATTGGAAAGAGATTATTTGCTAGAGCAAAGAAGGATAAGTTCCAGAAGGTTCAGGAAAAAGAATTACTTTCTAAATTAGAAGATAAGCACGCTATTGCGATCAATGAGCTCAAGACAATCTTAGTTGATAAATTGATGCTTCTTGTAAAAGGTAAGACTTCACAAGGTGTGAAAAGTATCTATAACGAAGAGTTGATCTCTAAGGGTAAGAAATTTGCAATCAAAGATCTTAAGGATCTAGATTATAGTCAAGTGGATTATACTGGATGGACTACTGATGATGGATTGAACGGGAGTGTAGCAAGATTGCTACATAACTATAATATCAAAGTAAACGAAGAAGTTGGTAAATACAAAAGAGAGAAGTTCAACATTTCTATTGGAGATGAGCTTCCAGCTGGTGTATTGAAACTTGCAAAAGTTTATATGGCTAAGAAGAGAAAGCTGAAAGTAGGTGATAAGCTTGCGGGAAGACATGGTAACAAGGGTATCGTATCTAGAATCGTAAGAGAAGAAGATATGCCATTCCTTGATGATGGAACCCCAGTAGATATTGTATTGAATCCACTAGGTGTACCTTCAAGGATGAACTTGGGTCAGATTTTCGAAACAGTTCTTGGATGGGCAGGAAAGAAAATGGGTGTAAAATATGCAACTCCAATCTTTGATGGAGCTAGTATGGCAGAAATTGATGCGGAATGTGTAAAAGCAGATTTACCATCTCTTGGTCAAACTTACTTACATGATGGTGAAACTGGAGATAGATTCCATCAGCAAGCAACAGTAGGTGTAATCTATATGCTGAAATTATCTCACATGGTTGATGATAAGATGCACGCTAGGTCTATCGGACCATACTCATTGATTACTCAACAACCATTGGGTGGTAAAGCTCAGTTTGGTGGACAGAGATTTGGTGAGATGGAAGTATGGGCTTTGGAAGCATACGGTGCATCAAATGTCTTGAGAGAATTATTGACTATCAAGTCTGATGATATCTTAGGTAGAGCTAAAGCATACGAGGCAATTGTAAAAGGTGATAATCTTCCAGAGCCAAGTATACCTGAGTCATTCAACGTATTAGTGCACGAGCTTAGAGGTTTGGCATTAGATGTGAAATTTGACTAATCTTTTTAGATAGATATCTAGAAAGGGTGTAGAGAAAGCGCTACAAAACAACTTTTAATATTCTTAGGGGTGGAGATTATACCAAAACCCCAGAAACAATATAAATAGGGAATTATGCCATTTAAAAAGAATGTTGATGCAAGGAAACCGTTTGACACAATCACTATTAGTTTGTGTTCTCCGGATGATATCCTTGAAAGATCGTTTGGTGAGGTTTTAAAGCCAGAGACGATTAACTATAGATCTTATAAGCCGGAAAGAGATGGTCTTTTCTGTGAAAGAATTTTTGGACCTGTTAAAGATTACGAATGTTACTGTGGTAAGTACAAGCGTATCAGATATAAAGGTATCGTATGTGATAGATGTGGTGTAGAGGTTACCGAGAAGAAGGTAAGAAGAGAGAGAATGGGACACATTAAGTTAGTTGTACCTGTTGTACACATATGGTTCTTCAAATCACTTCCTAACAAGATTGGTTACCTATTGGGATTATCTTCTAAGAAGTTGGAAACAATCATCTACTATGAAAGATATGTAGTAGTTCAGCCAGGTGCTAAGGAAGGGGAATTAGCGAAAATGGATCTATTGACGGAGGAGGAATACTTCGAAGTATTAGATACACTTCCACAAGAAAACCAACAGTTGGACGAATCTGATCCAACTAAGTTTATAGCATTGATGGGTGCTGAAGCTGTAAAAGCACTACTCGAAAGATTAGAACTTGATCAGTTATCTTTCGACCTTAGACACCAAGCTGCCAATGAGACTTCTCAACAGAGAAAATCTGAAGCACTTAAGAGACTAAGAGTTGTAGAAGCATTCAGAGAAGGTCAATCTAGAATTGACAACAGACCAGAATGGGCTGTGATTCAATACCTTCCAGTAATACCGCCAGAATTGAGACCATTGGTGCCTCTAGATGGTGGTAGATTTGCATCTTCTGATTTGAATGATTTATATAGAAGAGTAATCATCAGAAATAACAGATTGAAGAGACTATTGGAGATCAAAGCTCCTGAAGTAATCCTCAGAAATGAGAAAAGAATGCTTCAAGAGGCTGTAGATTCTCTTTTTGATAACTCTAGAAAATCTAATGCTGTAAAAGCGGAAGGTGGTAGAGCATTGAAGTCTCTTTCTGATATATTAAAAGGAAAGCAAGGTCGTTTCAGACAAAACCTACTTGGAAAAAGGGTAGATTATTCTGGTAGATCTGTTATCGTTGTTGGACCTACATTGAAAATTCACGAATGTGGGCTTCCAAAGGGAATGGCAGCAGAGCTTTTTAAGCCTTTCGTAATCAGAAAATTGATTGAGAGAGGAATTGTAAAGACAGTAAAATCAGCTAAGAAATTAGTAGATAGAAAAGATCCTGTGATCTGGGAGATATTGGAGAATATCCTAAAAGGACACCCAATAATGCTCAACAGGGCTCCTACGCTTCACAGACTTTCGATCCAAGCATTCCAGCCAACATTGGTAGAAGGAAAAGCGATTCAGCTACACCCACTTGTATGTGGTGCCTTCAATGCCGATTTTGATGGTGATCAAATGGCCGTTCACGTTCCATTGAGTCATGCTGCAATTCTTGAGACTCAGATGTTGATGCTTTCTGCGCACAACATGTTGAATCCTCAAGATGGATCTCCAATCCTACTTCCTTCACAGGATATGGTATTGGGTCTATATTATCTTACAAAACCAGCTTCTCCTGAGCACCCAGTAAAAGGTGCAGGAATGAAATTTTATTCTTCAGAAGAAGTAATTATCGCATATAATGAAGGAGCTGTAGATCTTCACGCACCAATCGTTACGAAAGGTAGAGTAGACGATGAAGAAGGTAACTTAGTTATTGCTAGAATAGAAACTACAGTTGGTAGAGTATTATTTAATGAAGCGACTCCAGAGATGGTGCCATTCATAAATGAGCTACTTACTAAGAAGAACTTGAAGAATGTAATCTCAGGAATTATTACTAGAACAGATTTCTCTGTAACGGCAACATTCTTGGATCTTATTAAGGATATGGGATTCTATTGGTCATTCAAAGGTGGACTTTCGTTTAACCTTGGAGATTTGATCATTCCTACTGTAAAAGAACAAACACTAATCGAAGCTCAAGATGAGGTGGATGAAGTTTGGGAAAATTACAATATGGGTCTTATTACAGGTAATGAGAGATATAATAAAGTAATCGATACGTGGACTAAAGCCGATAGTGCGATTACGGAGAACTTGATGAAAGAATTAGCTGAGCATAAGGGTGGATTTAACTCTGTGTATATGATGCTTGATTCTGGAGCCAGGGGATCAAAACAACAGATTAAGCAGCTATGTGGTCTGAGAGGACTGATGGCCAAGCCTAGAAAATCTGGTGATACGGGTGGAGCGATTATCGAAAACCCGATCCTATCTAACTTCCTTGATGGATTATCAGTACTTGAGTACTTTATCTCTACTCACGGTGCGAGAAAAGGTCTTGCAGATACAGCCTTGAAGACTGCCGATGCCGGTTATCTTACAAGAAGATTGGTAGATGTATCTCAGGATGTAATCATCATGGATGAGGATTGTGATACGCTAAGAGGTATCGATACTTTGGCATTGAAAGACAATGATAATGTCGTACAAAAACTATCCGCTAGAATAGAGGGTAGATACTCACTTCATAATGTACTAGATCCAGTAACAGATGCGATTCTTGTGGAAGCTGCAGAGTATATTACTCCTGCGATTTCAATAGAAATCGAAGAAGCTGGCGTAGAGATGGTAACAATCAGATCTGTACTTACATGTGAAACTAAATCTGGTGTATGTCGTAAGTGTTACGGTAAGAATCTTGCTTCTGGTAGGATTGCCGAGACAGGAGATGCTGTAGGAATTATTGCTGCACAAAGTATTGGAGAGCCAGGTACACAGTTGACATTGAGAACATTTCACGTGGGTGGTATTGCATCTGTATCGAAACAAGAGTCTAACTTGGTTTCTAAGTTTGATGCTGTAATAGAGTTTGATAACTTGAAAACCGTAAAGGATAAGGAAACTAACAAGAATGTAGTCGTTTCTAGATCTGGAGAAGTAAGAGTTAAAGATCCTGAAACAGGTAAATTATTTACTACACTTTATATCCCTTATGGATCAGAACTATTTGTAAAGGATAAGGCAAAGATTTCGAAAGAGGAGGTTGTTTGTCAATGGGATCCGTTCAACGCGGTAATCATTGCTGAGGATGGTGGTGTAGCTCAATTCGATTCTATAGAGGAGGGTCAAACTTTCCGTGTAGAGAGAGATGAGCAAACAGGATATGCAGAGAAAGTAGTGATCGAATCTAAGAATAAGAAAAAGATTCCTACGATTAAAATTATAACTCCTGGAGGGGATGAGCTTAAGAGCTACAACCTTCCAGTGGGTGCATACATCTCTATAGAAGATGGAGCTGATGTGAAGCCAGGTCAAACTATCGTGAAAATCCCTAGAAAACTGGGTGGTGTACAGGATATTACGGGTGGTCTTCCTAGAGTAACTGAGTTATTCGAAGCGAGAAATCCTTCTAATCCTGCAGTAACTGCAGAAATTGATGGTATCGTATCATTCGGTAAGATCAAAAGAGGTAACAGAGAGGTATTCATCGAAGATGAGAAGACTGGGCAGAAAAAGAAATATTTAGTAGGTCTTTCTAAGCACATCTTAGTTCAAGAAGGTGATTTTGTAAGAGCAGGATCTCAAATGTCTGATGGAGCTACATCTCCTCTAGATATCTTGAATATCAAAGGACCTTTTGCAGTACAATCATACTTAGTGAATGGCGTACAAGAAGTATATAGATCTCAAGGTATTTCGATCAACGATAAGCATATCGAGGTGATCGTAAGACAGATGATGAGAAGAGTACAAATTCTTGATGCAGGGGATACTTCATTCTTAGAAGGAGAAGCTGTTGAGAGAGTAAACTTCATGGAGCAAAATGACTGGATTTATGACAAGAAAGTCGTTGAAGATGCAGGAGGTTCTGAAAACTTAAAAATTGGACAACTCGTAAGTGTAAGAGAACTGAGAGAAGAGAACTCTTCGTTGAAGAGAAATGATTCTAAAGTCGTAACAGCAAGAGATGCTGTATCTGCAACATCAACTACTTTACTTCAGGGTATTACTAGAGCATCATTAGGTGTATATAGTTGGATCTCTGCGGCATCTTTCCAAGAGACTACTAAAGTACTTAGTACTGCAGCAATTGGAGCAAAAGTTGATTTCTTGACTGGACTGAAAGAGAATGTAATCGTAGGTAAGAATATACCTGCAGGAACAGGACACAAGAAGTTCAGAAATATGATCGTAACTGTAAAGAAGCCAGAGCCTGTAATGATGGGTGAAGAAGAAATAGCTGAATAAATAGCAGACTTTTCTTATGAAATATATAAGGGATATCAATTAGTTTTGATGTCCCTTTTTTTTGGTACGTTAGCTGTAGAATTTATTTGTAAGATTTTATAATTTCAAATTATCCCTGATGGACAAAGCATACCAAGGATTCATGAAATCTCGACTCATATGGAGCGGAACAGCCTTTGGTATGACACAATTTGAATTGCCAATATTGTCTATCGACGTATCAGACTTACCACCAGTGCCTACCGATCGAAGACTAGGGCATCAAGCTGAATTCGTTTTCTTGCAGTTATTAAATTCTTGCTCTGAGTTTGATGTACTAGCTCACTCAATACAATTGATATATGATAAGCGGACACTCGGTGAGTTAGACTATATTATTCAAAATGTATATACAAAAGAGGTCCTACACATCGAATTAACTTACAAATTCTATATCCTTGATAGCGCTATCCCTGATCCGATTGATCAACTAGTAGGTCCGAATAGAAAAGATACTTTTGTCAAAAAACTGAACAAGACAAGAGATAAGCAGATGCCATTGTTATATTCTGAGCCAAGTATAGCAGCTCTGGAAAAATTGGGTTTGGACGTAGCTAACATCAAACAGCTAGTAGCTTTCTATGCCCATATCTTCGTTCCATTTAATGATAGGACCTTCAATATTGAAAATCTTAATGAGGATTGTATTGCAGGATACTGGGTTAGCCGAGATCAATTTTTATCAGACGCATTTAAAAGTTATGTCTATTACCAGCCAAACAAATCTGAATGGTTGCATATTCCTCATCATGAAAGGCCTTGGAAGAGTTATCATGAGATAATGGATGAGGTATCTTCTACGCTTGATGAGAAGAGGTCTGTATTGCTATGGCAGCAAGATGAGAATGAATTATACGCGGATATTAACAGATTCTTTCTTTGTAGTTGAGATTGAGTAATTGGCCACTATAGAAATGCATATTTAAAATCATTCATCGAATATCCGAGCATAACCATCGAATTACGTTAGCCTAATTGGTCTTATCCCTTTATCTTCTTTAAACACAAAACAGAACATAGCAATGGGAAGCAAAAAAGATATAATGTTATTGACTAAAAGCAAACTATCAGGAGATTCACCTCGTAAGAGTATGAAATTCAAATCTCTTTTCAATGGTGAGCAAAATGGAGTTAGTGTTAGTCGAGATCCTAACGATACCAACTATTGGTTGAATTACAAGTATGCAGTTGGGTTTAGCATGGTCGTTGGAGGACTAACTTATTTAATGTTTCAGTTCTTGTTCTGATTCTTTATCAAAATATTGGCTAATATTTGGCTGTGGTATCCTGCTCAACCTTTAAAGAGTTTTTTAGGACTTCGCTATTTTTCTTCTTTGGCTTAACTGTACCAAATAACTTTAGCGCAGTATGTTTTGGGTAAGTATTAGATTCAATGATTATCTCTGGTTTTGGTCTCCGTCTTTATTGACACTATTGTATGTGATACCTATTTCACCTGATTCACCTGGCGCTATATCCAAAAAAGGGGCAGTTGGTCTAGCACAGCCACATGAAGCTTCAGCACCTATTATTTGAAGAGGAGCTTTTCCTGTATTTGTAAAGATGAATTTCTTTTTGATGATATCACCTTCAACGATCTCTCCAAAATTCCAAATCAATTCTTCAAACTCAATTTTGCAACTTTCTTTTTATATATGTTTTTCTTTTTAACTTTAGAAGAGGGGCTATCTTGAATCTTAACATCATTAGATGTATTCTCTATTTCTCGCGATTTATTATTGTTTAATGAATCGATATTTTGGACTATCCCTTCTTTTGGTTGAGAATTGACTTTTGGAGATTCTTTATCTAAGTCTTCTTCCCCGGATTTAGACTCTTTTTTGGAAGCTGCAGATATTTTAGTCTCGTCAACCGAAGCAACATCTTTTTCTGTATTTAATCTGCATTTTATCATAAAACACAAACTGATAAGTGTCAAGATTAAAATATATATATTTTAAGTTGGTAGACATGGATTTAAAGGTAGTAAATAGATTTATAATTTATCTTAAGACAGAAAAGTTATCTACTTTTACAAATCCTTGGTTGGTACAGGTGTACTTCACTTTATATATGTACATTCCTGAATTTACAAGCTGCCCGTTAAATGTGCCATCCCAAGTATCTGTTTTATTTATCGCTGTCCACATTTTACCACCCCATCTATCATATATTTCGAAATACTCAAGTTGATCAATCAAGAATAGGCTGCTTATACCATAGACATCGTTGAGTTGATCATTGTTTGGTGTGAATGCATTTGGTAATAATAAATTGGAACAATCTAGTTTATCAGGATTAATGACGTTTATAGTTATTTGATCTGTAGTCATACAGTTACCTTCATTCTCTATGTTTAAGGCATAAGTTGTGGTAGCGGTTGGTGTAGCTGTAGGGTTTAAGATAGACGGATCATCAAGATCGGTATTAGGTATCCAACTGAAATTTGACGCACAAGTAGAGCCAACATTGATATCAACAGGAGATCCAGCTATTATAGTTGTGTCATTTGATACTATTTTATCTGGATAGAGCGAACTAGCTACAATTTCAGTGGCAGAAAGAGCTCTTTGATAAAATATAAATTCATCAATCCAACCATTAAATCTATCAAGATTAACTGCCAAACATGGACTGTTATTTATTGTAAGGCTAGCATTTTTACCAAAATTCACAATTCCATCTGAGAGGATAGTAATAGCAAGTTGATCGTCAAGATAAAGACTATAGAAAAGTTCCGATTTGGTTAATACGAGTCTATGCCAGCATACTGATTGGTCAAGAGGGACATTTTCAGTTTCTATATTACCAATATTCTGCGCCAGTTCAAAAATTATATTATTGTTAAGTGGATTGTAAGTGATCGCCATAAATGAATCTAACGAGCATTCTGATCGTACAGAAAGTATATCTGTCCTAGTTGTCACTTGATCAAAACGAAAGTAAAAACTGATTGTAAAATCTAGTTCCATCAAAGAATCGATCTCACTAGGAAATATTAAATTATCATTACTACCATCAAAATAAAGTCCATCTGCTGCAAGTCCACAAGCGCAACTTGGAGCAGAAGTAGGAATGGCAGCTGGAAGTATTCCGGCTTGATCTACAAACGTACAATCATCAAATGTATACTGTGACGTTTGACCAGTTAGAGTTAACGAAAAAAGGTTGAGCAGTAAAAAGCTAGCAGTAATTATATATTTTGAGTTGATGTACATATTTAAATTGAGATATTTAGCGAATAACTGTTGATTAAGCTCCGAACATACCTGACATACCAGGTGGAAGCATTTGACTAATCATGCTTTGTGATTCTTTAGCTTCTTCTTCGCCAATCTTTATTAGTAGATTATTCATGGTTACAACAAGTAGATCTTCTAATTCTTCTTTGTTCTCAGGAGATTGATGTTTTTCGTCAATTGAGATATTGACTATTTCCCTTGCTCCATTTCCAGTGATAGTTATTCCCTCTAGTGTTTCGGAAAGGGTCACAGCTTGAAGTTTTTTCTTCATTTCTAGCTGTTTCTCTTCCATATTTCCCATTAAGTCTCCTAACATAGTGCTGATTGTTTATTTGGCTGCAAAGATATCATTTTGATACAATAGTTTATGAACGAAAAAAGAGCAATAATCATTTCAGACTAGTGCTCTTTTTATACAAGAAATCATCGAAGCTTATTGCTTGATTATTTTCTTTATTTCTTTTCCAGATTGTGCGTTTACTTGTACAAAGTACATACCATTAGGTAAATCTGAAATATCAATTCTTGTTGTTATTTCTGAGATGGTCATGTCTTTGATAGTTTGACCTACTTCATTGAATACGATCACAGAGGCTACTTGCTGCTCATCCATATCAATCGTGATATAATCATATGAAGTTGTCGGATAGATATTGATTCTAGATACAATATTATCAGCTCTTATGACGTCAGAATATTCATATTTACCATCAAAATCTACTTGCTTTAAGCGGTAGTAATTTGATCCAGATATTGGTGATAAGTCTTCATAGTTATAGTCTACATTTTTAAATGAGTCTCCTTGTCCTTTGACAGTTTCGATGGTTTTAAAATTTTTACCATTTGAAGATCTTTCTATATCAAATCTATCGTTGTTTATTTCAGTTGCAGTAGTCCAAGCCAAAAGGTTTGTATTAGGTTTGGCTTCCACAGTAAAAGAAGTCCATTTGACGGGTAAAGGAACAAAGCCCGTCCAAGTAATATCATCTATAGCAACTCTTTCTTGACCTCCTGAATTACTTCCTCCAATATTGTTATTAACTCTAATTACAACATCTCCTCCAATATTTACAACAGCAAAAGTTGTTGTGATTGGATCTGTGCCTAATGGTGCAGTACCGATTGAAACTCCATTAATTAAAACATCAATTGAGCTTGTTGTGCCAGTAAATTTTCTTTGTGTTGTTATTGTCAATGATCCAATTCCACCTAAAATAATTCCAGATTCTACATATGTATTTGAAACATCGTCATTCATTGTTATAGCATTTCCATTTATTGTTTGATCTGTACGAGAATTTGTGGCTGTCCACAAAGAACCATTCTGTCCATTCCAAATTCTTTGACCATAACTGCTACTTGCTGGCGAGCAACTAGATGTACAAATGTTATTCATGGTTTCATTGCCTTGGGAGTAAATGCTTAATCCAGTGATAACAAATAAAAGAGTTAAGGGGAAAATTTTTCTCATGCCAAATAATTTTATAGAAGTAATAAATGATAATTTAAAATAGAGTTTCCTTAATAATGGAAACACTAATAGGTTATTAGGCATGCTAATATAATCAGAAATGTAAATTATATGACTATAATCCGTAATATTTATGTTAATTGTTGTTCAAGTAGAGTTCCAATAAAGAAAACATAGAAAATCAACAACATATAACCTTCCCATTTTGAGATCCGCTTAGAAAGACAAATTATACCAAATAGTATTGTTACTACTATCATAAATGGAATGCTGAATGACATGGTGTCTTCTGGGATAGTAAGATTACCCATTAAACCAGGGATAGCCATCACGGCGTAGGTGTTGAATATATTTGAACCGAGTACATTACCTACTGCCATACCGTGATTTCCTTTCTTTGCAGCGGTAATACTTACTATTACTTCTGGTAGGGATGTACCTAAAGCAACTATCGTGATGGATATAATATGAACTGGAATTTCCATTAGAGTAGCTGCACCTTCCATGGCATATATAGTATAAGTAGCACTAAAATATATAGCCACCGAACCAATTAAGAGTATCAACCAATCTTTAGGAGAGGTTTTTGTTTTTACTATTTTCTCGTCTTTATTTCCCCTGAAAGAATTAAGTAGAAAAACAGCTAGTGCACCTAAAAAAATAAGGCACTCCATAGTACTAAGGGTGAAGTCTTGTAGTGCAAAGTAAAGAAGGAACGCAGATCCAAATAACATAGGGATGTCAGTATTCATTACATCATAGTCTATTTTTATGCCTTTTCCATATACCGCGGCAGCACCAAGTACTAGTAGGATGTTGGTTATGTTAGATCCTACAGCATTACCTATCACTATCTCTGAAGATCCAGAAAATACAGAAGCTATAGATGTAGCCAACTCAGGAAGAGATGTTCCGAATGCCACAATAGTAACACCTATTATAAATGAAGGAATACCCATTGCTAATCCTACCTTTTCAGCAGAATCCACAAATTTGTCTGATGCTATAAGCAAGACTGTAATACTTGCCAAGAAGATTAGGATGAATAATAACAAGTGTTATAGTTTTATAGATTTAATAATTCTATTAATCTGCAAAAGTAGTATAATATATTCCAAGTCACAGAAGTTTCAATTTAGTTCTAAAAATAGGTCTATTAAAAAAGCGCAAGTATATTTGCGGATCAATAAAGTAATATGATTAAGAAACTTTCTGCTGGCGATCAACCCACCCCTGAAGGAAAAGGAGCTGAAATGAGCTTCTTTGATCATTTGGATGAATTGAGGAAAGTGATTTTTCGGTCTTTGGTAGCGATTATCATAATTGCGATCATGGTCTATTTATCGAGTAGATTTATTTTTGAAGAGATAATCTTTGGACCCTTGTCCAATGAATTTATCACTTTTAGGTTGTTTTGTGAGCACCTTGGAATGTGTTTTGAATCTACTAATATTGCTTTAAAGACGAATCAGTTGACAGAAGCATTTTTTGTGGATCTAAAAGTGTCGTTTTATATAGGCATCATAGCATCTTTCCCATATATTTTTTATCAGCTCTGGGGATTTATCAAACCTGGACTATATGACAAAGAGCAGAAAGTAACAAAAGGAGTTGTATTCGTATGTAGTATGTTATTCTTTACCGGGGTGGCATTCGGTTATTTTATATTGTCCCCTTTCGCCATAAAATTTTTAGGGAACTATGTTGTAGCTTCCATCATCGAAAATGAAGTAACTCTATCTAGTTATGTAGGGTCTATGACAATGTTTATAATACCTAGTGGTGTCATGTTTCAATTGCCTTTGGTTGTCTATTTCTTAGCAAAATTGGGATTAATAACGCCTACTTTTATGAGGAACTATAGAAAACATGCGTTTGTGACTATATTGGTATTAGCGGCTATCTTAACTCCTCCGGATATTCTTACTCAATTTATGATTGGTATTCCTATTTATGGATTATATGAAATAAGCATTTTTATAGCGGCTAGAGAAACTAAAAAAAGAGAAAAATCACTTGATAATTAATCGGGTTCGATCTTTAATATTAAGAGAAACAAAGAAATTAACTACCAGTATGCAAAGATTATCGTCGAATTTGACCTTGTTTTTTAAGATATTCCTGCCCGTATTATGGGTTTCCTTTTTTGGATTTTTTGGATTAGTAATCTTCTTAATAGACCCAATGGATGAGCCATTTCTAACCTCATCTACATTCCGTATGATTTATGTAGTATGCTACATTTTGTTTTTGACATTGATCTACTTTACTATGTTTCAACTCAAAAGGGTAGAAACTTCTGATGGATATATATATACAACGAATTATTTTAAAACAGTTAGATTTCCAATAGATAACATCAAGAAGATATCGACAATCAATTTGGGTATAACTAAGATAGCAAGAATGCACCTTCACAAGAAAGGTGTTTTCGGTAGTAAAATACCATTCATGGCCAAGAAGAGTAGTCTTGATAGTTTCAGAACAAGTCATCCAGAAGTTCAAATAGCTGATTAAAGCCCGAGTCGACTTTCGATTTTATATTTATTTCTACCATAGGCACTTCTGCTTACAAGCTCCGCCACGAATCCAGCAATAAATAACTGTACACCTACGATGATGAGAAGCATGCCTAAGAAAAAGGCAGGTCTATTTGCTATTCCACTTACATCAAAAAATAACTTTGATATACTTAAATAGGCAAGCAAACCAGTTCCGAGTAATGAGATTAATATTCCCATTACACCAAAAAAGTGCATCGGTCTTTTTCCAAACTTGCCAACGAACATTATAGAAAAAAGATCAAGTGGACCATATATAAATCTTGATAATCCGAATTTTGTCACACCGTATTTTCTTGCTTGGTGTTGTACAACCTTTTCTCCCACGTTATTAAATCCTGCCCATTTGGCAATTACAGGTATGTATCTATGCATTTCACCATAGACTTCGATATTCTTCACTACATCACTTCTGTAGGACTTTAGACCACAGTTCATGTCATGGAGTTTTACTCCGCTCATCCAACTTGTGACACCATTATATATCTTGGTAGGTATGGTTTTGGAAAGTGGATCGAATCTCTTTTTCTTCCAACCTGATACGATATCGAACCCATCATCCTTGATCATGTTATATAGTCCGGGAATCTCATCAGGGCTATCCTGAAGATCAGCATCCATGGTAATTACAACATCTCCCTCAGTAGCTTCGAAACCAACATTAAGCGCCGCACTTTTTCCATAATTTCTACGGAACTTTATACCTTTTATATTGCTATTTTTATTCTGAAGATCAAGGATAGTATTCCAAGAATTATCAGTACTACCATCATCAATGAATAAGACCTCATAAGAATACTTGTGCTCTATCATGACTTTTTCAATCCATTGACTTAATTCAGGCAATGATTCTTCTTCATTAAGGAGTGGTATGACAACTGATATATCCAATGTATAATTTTTTACAAATTTAACCCTACAAATTTGGAATAGGTAATGATTAGAATAAAAAAAGCCAACGACGAAGTCATTGGCTTTATATATTTTAAATATTTGCTTTAAAATATCAGACGATTAAGCAAATGATTTATCTTGCTTTTTAGTTACAGCTGCTATAATAAGTGCAATAATAGATGTAGGGAAAACTAGAGTTCCTAAATAACCTAATAGAGTTTTACCTATGGTTGGCGTAAAGTCTTGTTCTTCCATAGCTTCCCTCATCGCTTCTGTAGCTTCTTCATTGTCACCAAACATAGCTATCATTTTTTCTGCAGCTTCAATGCTTTGTTCTCTGAGTACATCGATTAGTGAAGGATCTATAAAGTTAATCAACACATAGCTAAATAATTGAGCAATAAGACCACCAATAACCGCGGCTAAAAATGCTGCTTTGAACCCTTCACCAAAAGTTAAAAACCCTTCGTTGTTAGCTCTTTCTTCAGTTGCAGATTTCCACATGAAGTATATTGGTATTAAGAAACCTACATAGGCTACGCCTCCGAATATCATTGTTGAGTCTATAAGATAAAGTATCATGGTAAATAATATCGAGCCGATGCCCATAAATACACCATTCTTAATAGCAGGATTTTCCATAGTTTTATTTGTTTTAGATTGATTTTGAAATGCATATGTGACTAAAGCATCACATATTTATAATCTAATATATGAAATATGAATTGAATAGCACCTATTTTTTCGATGAAGAGACATTAGGCATCGAAATGTGTTGCAAATGATAGTTAGTGGAAAGTAAATAATAATAAAAGAACATTTAATTGATCAGTTAGCTATATAGACAGTTCCTTTATTAATTGTTGCTATGACCTTTCCTGTGAATGCATTTCCTATAAATGGCGTATTTTTCGAAGTTGACTTTATAGATTGTTCTTCATCTGTCTCTTATACACATCTGACGCTGCCGACGAAGAGGATAGTGTAGATC
>CAJXUU010000014.1 GCA_913061325.1 uncultured Saprospirales bacterium
ACACTATCCTCTTCGTCGGCAGCGTCAGATGTGTATAAGAGACAGATATCAAGCATTGCTAGCGCAAGAAAATCTATGTACTGGACAAGCTTAGGATGATCTTTGATAAACCAAAAGTTAGGAGTAACACCAAAGAAGTCTATAATAAGAATCAAAACACCAGAAATAAATAATCCGTGGAATAAAAATCCAATTCTTCCTGAAAAGAAAAAAAACATCAAGTTTATTAATATCATTGTAAAAATAAATCCAATGAAAAGCGAATCTCTTTTAACATTGTTGATGTATTCTGGTGATTGGAAGAAATCATTTTTTTTCAATAACAAATCAAATTCAATATTATGATTGGTAATCCTTGAATACTTCAAGTATATATAAATGTCTTTTGCAGGAGGTATGCTGATTAAAGTACGAGAGATTTCATTTCCGGTTTGTATTCTTTTTTCTTTTGCGGGTCTTAAGGTTCCTCCTAATTCAGTGTGAATAACTTGATAATTTTCATCTAAAAGGTAAAACTCGAAGAGATCGGCATTACCAACATGTAAGAACCAGTCTTCAATTACCATTCTAAGATTAGGATTCAGCCTTATTTTACATCGCACCCAATATGTAATAGATGGATTTAAAGCTTCTTTTGAAGTATAAGCTTGGAATGAAGTCCCTAGTGAATTATTTTGAAAAGATTCTATGGTTAAATTGTCATCTGTATCTTCAAGAAACTGAATGCTTTTGTTCAAATTATATGACTCTTGCTTTTCTTGAATGAGAAACAATGGAATATCTGAAGACTGGGAGGATAAGTTCTGACTACCAGTTAAAAAGATAATCAATATGGAAACCAGACGATACCCAAAGAGCTCTCTTGTCATAGGATTAGATGTTTTTGAGTTATTATTCACTAGATACGGTTTTATCTTCACAAAGAGTATTATTCTTCTTCAATGATCAACTTTGAGAGAAGAGCTGTATGCATTTTCCTCTCGATATGAATTAGAAGTCAAGTAGATTATTTCTTTGTGCAGTGTTACAGATTCTGTCAAGCGATCAATTATCGGTTATCATTTATTTATAAAAAAGCTACTCAATACCGAGTAGCTTTAAATAAATAATAATTGCTTTGCTAACAAAACTGAAGAGTGGAACCTTCTTCACCAATTGTTTATTACTAACAACTCATAAATAAACGAAGTATTCAAAACAAGAATGAGGCTTTACTTGTAATGATTACATTTCATCAATCCAATTTCTAATTAATTCAATCCCTTCTTCATGTAAAAGGACTCTTCCAATTTCAGGCATTCTTTCATCAACTTCTTCTGCCCGCATTCTATACAACAGAATAGATTCAGAGGCTATACCTGGGTTTATAACATATGGAAAACCACCTGAACCGCCACCTGCAGCAATTGGAGTTTTCCAAAAACCAAGACTTAGAGAATCTTGATTGTCATATTCAAGGTATAATCCAGAATTTGCAGCTGAACCTTCTCGCCGATGACAAGAAGAGCAATTAATTGCCAAATAAGCCCTCGCTCGTTCATGCAAAGAAGTATTTTCATCATTGATAGTAGTCCATTTTGGAATATTGGTAGAGGGTGTTTTTTCAAGTATACCTACTATCTCCCACCTAGTCAATTGATTATCTTTACCACTTGCATATTCATAATCCTTGTTCAGGTTATGGATTGTCGGGCCAATAGGATTTATTTTTCCATTATAAGAATGGCAATTTTTGCATTGATTTTGATTTGGAATAGAATATGGAAACATTACATTTTCACCTTTTATAGATGCTGTTATATTCACTATACCACCAATTATTGTCCTGCGAGCTTCAGAATGATCTTCATCCCATTTATATATTTCGGGAAACCAACCATCAATTTTTCTGATCATTAATCGGGTTTCAATATATTGATCTGAACCATCTACATTTTTGAAATAAAAGTGTTTGATTAAGATAGAGCCAATAGGCAATTCCAAAACAGCTGATGTATCGAAAGGAATGCTACCTCCTTCCGGTACATAGATGAATCTTTTTTTCAAAGCATAGTCGCTAAACAATGGCATAATAAGATCGTAAGGCATTACTCCCGATTCAATATTAGGGTTCAAATCAGATAGCTTTCCTTTGAAAAAATTATACTCGGAAAGTAGTTCAAATCCATCTCCAGCTGGTACAATAACAGTAGGGAAAATTACCATTTCTTTTTTTTGGCATTGGACTAATAAAAAACAGAGGGTAAAAAGTACGATTATATTTATTGTTAGCTTCATTGTAAATTTCGTTTATTGCAGTTCTTAAAATGGTTCGAAAACGATTGCTGGTAATGCTTCTTTTGTGCAATCATGTGTACTCACTTCAGTAGTCACTGAACTAAAAGTTGGATCAGATACATTTAGGTTTACGAAAGAAGCACTACCTTCTTTAATACAAACTGCGTCTGGAGACATTAATAATCCGTCTAACATTACATTTGGTTGTGGCAGACCATAGAGACCCAACACTCCTATGATACCTTGAATCAATTCAGGCTGGCTTTCAACTTCTACGGCACCTGTCATTGAATGTGTGTTGTCATGAATATAGATGCCAGCAGGAAATGGGTCATAATTCGGATCACTTGGTGATGGATTAAGAATCAAATAGTTGGCAACCAATACTCCCACAAAATTGTTGTCATTAAAGTTGTTATTGAATATTTCAACATTTTTTGTGCTCAAGATCATACAACCTGTTCCTGCAGGTACATTAGCGACTGTATTTTCCTCTGGGGCAAAATTAATTCGGTTATTGTCATGACAGTTATTATCAAATACACGCGTACTACTTCCATATTTGGTTAAACCAGGAAGATCAAAAACTAAAATACCGCCAGTATTATCAAAGGCTTCATTTCCAAATACGTCCGCATTGGTTGTGTTTTCTATTTCAAATCCCGCAACATTGCCTTCTGCAACGCTGTTTTTTAGAATCACTTGGTCTGATTGCCCAACATAAATACCAGCATCAGAGGCACCATAGGCATAGCAGTTGTCAATATATACTTCAGTACTCAATACAGGATATAGACCATAAGCTCCATTTTCAATGCTTGGCTCTCCTGACCACACAGTACCGATATTAACAAAACTTATTTTATTGCAGTCTCTCGCTTTCAAAGCATCTCCTTTTGCGTCTCGTATAGTCAAGTCTTCAAATCGGATGCTGTTAGAATTAGAAACCAGGACACCATCACCACCAGCTAATTGCCCACTAAAATCCAGGAAAGTTTTATCTCTTCCTGCACCTTTAACAACAACAGTGCTCTTTCCGTCCATGGATAAAGTATTGGTAAATGAGAAAAGGCCCTCTTCGAAAATGATTGTAAATTCTTCTTCGACTTCAATGAAGGCTTGTTGAGCTGCATCAGCGGCATTGGCTCCGACAGAAATAATAATTTCTTTTTTCAATTCTGGTTCTTCTATTTCTGGATCATCTGAAGAACAGGACATAATAGAGAATCCAAATAATAAAAAGAAAATCAAAAAATAATTTTGAAAAATTATCGCTTTTTTTTGTCCACTTGCATCAGGATTCCCAAGAAATGAAAATGACAATTTTAATTTTTTTGTGTTATTCATAATAGTATTAATTAGTTAATGAAGAATGTTAAATATTATATGATTCAAATTTGGGATATTTACCATTTTAAGGTGAGTACAGATGTAACATATATAGGGTGAATTGTAACAATTGGTATTTGTAGAGGTACTTTATATCAAATTAGGAATTTGGTAAGTGTAACATTTGTAAGGAGTTAAGTATAACTTAGTTAATTTCGATTTGAAACACAAGTAGGGAAACCGCGTATAACAAAAATGATTAAGAGCTATTTATAGAGTCTATGCTATTATTCGATCGATGGGGGAATATTGTTTATAGTCAGAAACAAACTGACTTGCAAAATTTCATTTCTTGGACTGGAGAATTTAATAGAAAGAAAGTAGACCCTAATGTATTTGTCTAAAGGTTAGAAGTTGTTTCGGGCACAGGAAAGACTAAAGTGTTGTTTTGAGATTTAGCTGTAGTGTATTGATTGGAGGATGTCAGGGATCAGTTTACAAAAGCAAGCCATTTAATTCTTTAAAGCTGCGATTCATAAAAAAGCTACCATAACCACCAATACAGTGGCTATAGTAGCTCAAAAAACATATTAACTATCTAAAATCATTTTTATTTTATTAGCATCAATCCTTTACTCCAATTTGTTTGAGAATATCTCCCATCAAACACCATTTTGTGATTGAAGATTGGAGAAGATTAAGGCCTACGAATCCAGTAAACCATAGCCAGTTTATATTTATTGTTACTGCTAGGATTACACTCAGGAGGATGAAAGTGCCCGCTATTCCAGTGATATATCTATTAATCATACGTCATTTGTTTTTTCAATGTTAAGAATGGATAAATGTATTCGAGAAAGACTTTCCAAATTGCTGTTAAATCTTTCTACTTCTTCAAATAGACAATCGACTATTGATGCAGGAACCATAGCAAAAAAAGTAATGGAATTGCTTTCAAAACGATCGCCAACAAACCAATTGCCTCGATCGGCTACACTGGAAATGTCTTTATGTCCGACGACATCCTGAAAACTGTAATTTTGAATATTACAGTTTTTTAGAATCTTTTGTATTTGCTGTTTAAATTGATTTACGCTTGTTATTAGAACTAGTTTCATGGTCTAGTATTTTAGTTGTTTATTAATTATCATCACCTTTGATGATTTGCTCAACGTTGTTTTTTTCTGTCATATAATAGATGACCGGTACTACAAGTAGAGTGAGTACAGTACTGACTATAGCACCCGCTACCAGAGATATTGCCAATCCTTGAAAAATAGGATCAAAGAGAATAATCGAAGCACCAATTACTACAGCTCCAGTCGTAAGTAATATCGGAGTAGTTCTCACAGCACCCGCATCGATAATGGCATTTTTAATATCAATACCTTCTTTTAATCGAATCTCAATAAAGTCTATCAATAAGACAGAATTACGAACCATCACCCCTGCAAGTGCAATCATCCCAATGAAAGATGTGGCGGTAAAGTAGGCGCCTAGAATCCAGTGCCCAAGTACGATTCCAATCAGTGATAATGGTATGGCCAGCATCATTACAAATGGCGTTCTGAAATTCTGGAACCAACCAACAATCAACATGTAAATGATCAAGATTACGATTAAGAATGCTGCACCTAGATCTCTGAATACTTCTAGCGTAATCTGCCATTCCCCATCCCACTTTACAGTGAAATTTTGTTCTTCATCAGGTTGTCCTATATATTTTTCAGTTAGACTATACCCAGAAGGCAACTCGATATTTTTGAGCTTGTCTTCCATACCTAGGATGGCATAAACAGGGCTTTCCAAATCTCCAGCCATATCTGCTGTTACATAAACCACCCTTTTTTGATCCTTTCGATAGATGGTTTTAGCGAGCGTACCTTTTTTAATATCAACAAGCTCACTTATCGGGACCATCATTCCTCTTTTGGAAGAAATATTGATGCCTTGCAGCCCATCGAGACTATTGCTATTGACCTCGTCTAGCGTCAATACGATACCAACATTATCCTGTGCGGCTGCGTCATAAAGTGTTGAGACTTGATGTTTGCCAAACAACGTGGATATAGTTTGAGTGATTTGTTGAGGAGCAATACCATAGAGCATAGCTTTTTCGCGATCCACTTCTATTTTATATTCTGTTTGTTCTGCTTCTACCATCCAATCGATATCGACAACATCATCAGTATTATGCAGGATATCCTTAATTTTTTTGGCAATGGATTGTTGCATCTCATAATCTGGTCCATATACCTCAGCTACAATAGTTGATAAAACTGGAGGGCCAGGTGGTACTTCTACTATCTTCACATTTGCTCCATATTTAGCACCTATAGATTGGATAGGAGCTCTTAGTGCCTTAGCGATGTCATGACTTTGTCTATCTCTATGTTCCTTGTTGAGTAGATTTACTTGAATATCTGCCATATTGCTTCCCCCTCTAAGATCATAGTGTCTTACTAGGCCATTAAAGGTGATAGGAGCAGATGTTCCGATGTAGTTCTGATAGTGAACTACCTCAGGTAGGGTAGATAGATGTTGAGCGATCTCCTTAGTAACTGCTGCGGTACGTTCGAGGGTAGCGCCTTCCGGCATGTCAACTATAATCTGAAATTCATTCTTGTTATCAAAAGGCAACATTTTTACAACAACGGTTTTGTTGAAGAATAAAAATATTGAACCAATCATCAATAAGAAAGTCCCTATGATTAACGTCCATCTTTTCGGAGATGAATTAAGTAAAGGTCGCTCCAGAGCATTGTATATTTTATAAACCCAACTTTTGTTTATTGCATGGTCATCATGATCTCCATTGTCATCAATGTCATCCTTTTCTTTTAAAAGGTGGAAGCCAAGATAAGGTGTGATGGTCAACGCCACAAACAGAGATAAAATCATAGCAATAGATGCGCCGATCGGCATAGGACTCATATATGGTCCCATCATTCCTGATACAAATGCCATAGGCAATATTGCAGCAATTACTGTAAATGTGGCTAATATCGTAGGGTTACCAACCTCATTGATAGCAAATAAGGCTGCCTGTTTGAAGGGAAGTCGCCGCATCTTGAAATGCCGGTGCATATTCTCCGCTATGATGATACTATCATCCACAACTATACCTACCACAAATACTAAGGCAAACAATGTGATTCTATTCAGTGTATAGTCCATCACATAATAGCTAAACAAGGTCAGTGCAAAAGTCAATGGTACCGATAAAAACACTACAAGACCACCTCTCCAGCCCATTGCAAATACAACTAATATTGTAACGGCAAGAATGGCAACCGCAAGGTGTAAAAGAAGTTCTTCGACCTTGTGTGATGCAGTTTCTCCATAATTTCGAGTGACATCTAGATGGACATTATTGGGTATGAGTGTCTTTTTAAGATCTTCTGTTCTTGCAATGACAAGATCAGCAATAGACATAGCATCAGCACCTTTAATTTTGGATACAGAAATCGTTGTCGCAAAATATTCTGAAGGATTTTTGACATAAGCTTCATTGGCTTTACCATATCCAAAAGTTACATAGTTTTTAGCATCTTCTGGCCCATCAGTCACTTGAGCAACTTGCTTCAGATAGACAGGCATGTTTTTATTTACGCCGACGACCAAGTTTTCAACATCATCGATGCTTTCTAGAAAGCTTCCAGTCGTCAATAAATATTCTCTATCATTGTTGACAATAGACCCACTTTGCATTTGAGTATTGTTCGCTTTGATCATCTGGATAATACTGAGGGGATCAATATTATTCTGAGCCATAAGCTCTTTATCCAGGGTAACTTTTAGTTGTCGATTTCTACCTCCTATACTTTTAGTTGTAGCAACTCCCTTTACTTTTTTGATTTCATTCTCTACCTCTTTGGCGAGTTCTCGAATTTGATAATCATCATAATCTTCACTCCATAGCGTAAGTCCTAGCATAGGTACATCATCTATGGTTCGCGTTTTGACGAGAGGTTCATGGATACCATTTTGGAAAATTTCGCGATTTTTCATCAACTCGTTGTATAAGTTGACATAAGCTCGTTCAGTATCTTCTCCTACAATAAATTGTACGATAAGCATAGCTTGTCCATTCATAGACATCGAGTGGATATGGTCAACTCCCTTGATGTTAGAGATGACTTTCTCTAATGGCTTGATGACCCGGTTTTCAAGTTCCAATGGACTTGCCCCAGGATATCCGACCATAATGTCAGCCATTGGGACATTGATTTGTGGCTCTTCTTCACGAGGAATAAGAAACGTACTATATATTCCTATGGCCATCATTGCTACCATTAAAAGGATGGTCAGTTTTGATTGCATAAATGCTGCTGCAATCTTGCCAGATATACCGTTATTCATGTGTTCTATTTATGTGTGATGTTAATGGGAAACTACTTGATCGTTAATGGTGCTCCATTATATAGCCTTGATTGAGAGGAGACTATTAATTTATCCCCTTTTGACAATCCAGACAATACCTCATAGTTGTCACCGTATTTTCTACCTATTCGCAACCACCTTAAGATGGCTACATTATCAGCTCCCACAGTGTAGACTCCTTTCAGTCCTCCTTTCTGTACAAGACTATTTTCAGGTATCAGTATAGTTTCTTGTTGTTTGTCTTGGTTTCCTTCGAATGATACTGTTGTAAACATTCCTGCGTATAGTTTATGGTCATGTGTATATAGATTAAGCTTCACGATAAATTGTCCACCAGTATTACTAGACGAAACAGCTATTTCATTAACTATACCGTAGATTTCTTTTTCAATTGACTTAAGCCAGATTGTTGCTTTTTGACCGGTTTTTATAGAGGAAATCTGATTTTCTGGCACCATCGCTACTACTTGATATTGACCTGCTTTTGCGATTGTAAGCAGTGGCATACCAGGGTTAGCAAGATCACCAGAATTGGCATATTTAGCCGTTATCGTTCCAGAAAATGGAGCGGTAATCCTTGTGTATGCAAACTGAGACTTGACTTCATTTTCCATTTGTTTTGCTGCTTCTACCCCTGCTTTTGCCATGTTGTAATGGGTAGAAATATCATCTAGCTCTTTTTGGGTCACACTACTTTGCTCAAAAAGAGTAGTGAATCTATCATAGTCTTTTTTTGCATTTTGGAGACCTGCTTCAGCTTGCGTAATATTTGCTTTGACTTGGCCTAGTTTAGCTTGTAGGTCGGAATTACTGATATTGATGAGCACTTTTCCTTTGGTGATATAGTCTCCTACTTCAGCATTGATCCCTGTGATGTATCCCATCATTCGAGTACTGATATTTGCCTCTTTTTTGGGTTGTACATTTCCACTGACTGAGAATCCGCTTACTTTATTTGAACTAGAAACATTCTGTATCTCTACAGTTATTGGTTCCATTTTGGCGATGGGGGCACTTTCTTCATGGGAGGAACATCCTACGATTGTCATTAAGGTAAATAAGCCTGCGACTAATAATGTGATATGTAATGTCTTCATTTTTTATATTTATTTATGCTTAATCTATGAGAGGTGTTTATTTCTCACTGCTCAAAAACTGAGCATATAAATTGGCGATGTTGATTTCTAATATGGTTTGTAATTCTTGTAACTTTTTTCCGGAGTAGGTTGCTTCTGCCATCAATACATCCGAAGCTTTCTCTAGTCCTTGTTCGAAGCGATTGCTTCTTATTCGGAGCGATTCGTCAGCTTGCTCTACAGCTAGTTTTACTGTATTTAGTTTTATGAGTGCTTGTTCTTGCATCCGTACGGCTTTCTGAAATTCAGCTTGATTTTCGGCCATGTACTTTTGCTTGGCAAGCTGTCCTTTCTGTAGTTGTGCTTCAGCCCTTTGTATCTTAGCACTTCTTTGATTTCCATCGAATACATTCCAGCTAATCTGAGCACCTATAAGGTAGTTTGTCGCATTGACTACGATTGGACTGTTATCATTGGTTTCGAATGTAGCAAAAGCATTTAGCCTCGGTAGGATTGATTTTTTCTCAGATTCTAGCATCTCTATGTAAGCCATATTAGCCTTGTCCATAGCTATGAAATCCGATCGATTCGCACTCACATTTTCAGGAATAAATGACTCGGTAAGTTGTAAGCTTTCGGCAGGCAAGATGAGTGGGTAGGTTGTATTTTGCATTAGTGTGTGAAGCTGATCTGAGATGTTCCTAGTTTGATTTTCAGCAGCTACAATTTTATTTTTCAGTTCATTGATTCTTACATTTATCTGTAGTAAGTCTGCTTTTTGAAGGTAGCCCACATCATAACTATTCTGTGCATGTTGTTGGTTAGTTTGAGCTGTCTCCAATGCTTGTTCTAGTACAGCTATAGCTTCAAAAGCAAACTGCAGTTGCATGTACAATTGTGAAGCGGCGAAAGTGAGGTGTTCTTTTGTTCTTTCTTTTTGAAAAAGAGTAGCCTCCATACCCAATTTTGCAGCATTTCTTTGGTGCTTTTTATCTAAGTTGATAATCGGTTGTTGGACTTTGAGTTGAAAGGAAAAATTCTCAATAGCATCAGGATCATTCAGTAATGCTGGATTGAAATCATTTTGTGTTACGATCGACTGATTCAATTTTGTCCCAAAGGCCATGAGCGGACTGGATGTCGTAATACCTGTATAGTTTAAAGAAACATTCGGGTAGTACATCGCTCTTGATTGGAGATAGTCTGCTTCTCGTAAGGCATAATCTGTATCTACTATCTTTATATCCAGATTTCTTTGAAGGACATTATCCTTAATCTCGGACAACGACATCTCTACATCCTGACCAATACCAAATGTAGATGTAGCTAGTAGGAATAGGATGAAATATATTTTAGTTACTTGCATGTCAATTCTTGTTTTAAATCTAGTGCAAAGATCGATTGTATATGAGGATTGCTGTGTAACTTGGATTACATAGCTATGTAACATGTGTAACATAGATTATGGAGAAGCCCTATTCGACATGAAGCGTTTGAATATAAGATTTAAGGGAGTTTTCTCAAAAACAAGAATTGAAAAGAGTTATTAGTATATTTTTACAGTTAATAGGATTTTAGTCAAGACGGTTTAAAATCGTATTTTCTAATCTTATCGTATTTCTCTCTACACTTTTTCTCTCATTCCAATATCTTTACCACAATGAATACACTATTGAATGGTAGTTCACATCAAGTCATTATTATCGGCGGCGGTTTAGCTGGGCTTGTCAATGCAATCCACCTTTCAAAAAATGGGATCAGAGTATTACTAATTGAAAAAAACGAATACCCAAGGCACAAAGTCTGTGGGGAGTATATTTCAAACGAGGTACTACCTTACCTACAGTATTTAGGTATTGACCCATTTGATTTTGGCGCGGTTGATATTAACCGATTCGAGTTGAGTACAATAAAGGGTAAGACTATAAAAACAGACTTGCCATTGGGTGGTTTTGGAATAAGTAGGTATGCGCTGGATGATATCTTATATAAGAGAGCTATATCCTTGGGGGCTTCTGTTGCGTGTGATTCAGTAACAAATATCACTTTCTTTGATAAAGAGGATAGATTTAAAATCAACTGTAAGAGTGGGACAGAATATGAAACTGAAATTGTAATTGGAGCATATGGCAAACGGTCAAATTTGGACGTGTCACTTAATCGATCATTTATAAAGGGAAAGTCGCCTTATCTGGGCGTCAAGGCACATTATAAAGGAGCGTTTCCATCAGATCTAGTTGCCTTACACAATTTTGAAGGAGGATACTGTGGTGTATCAAAAGTTGAAAATGATCACATTAATATCTGTTACTTGGCTGATTATTCAACATTCAAGAAATTTAAAGATATACAAACATTTGAAGAAGAAGTTATTACTAAAAATCCAAACCTCAAGGAAATATTTAATAATTGTACACCTGTTTTTGATAAACCACTTACTATAAGTCAAGTATCATTTTTACCAAAGGCTACAATTGAAAATCATATATTAATGAGCGGAGATAGCGCAGGTATGATACATCCTTTGTGTGGCAATGGCATGGGTATGGCGATACACAGTGGACTCTTATTATCACAATCCATACTTGAATTTAAGGAAGGAAAAATAAAAAGTCGAGAAATAATGGAAGCTACGTATGCTAAAGCTTGGAACAAAACATTTAGTAAGAGACTATTTGCAGGGAAATTATTCAATTCCTTTTTTGGAAGAGATAAAGTATTAGGATTTGGACTAAATGCATTGACACTTGTTCCCTTTTTACTACCTCACATCATCAAACAGACACATGGTGATCCGCTGACGGTCGAAAGGTGAATTTGAAGAAGTATAACTATTCAATTTTAATAAAAAGATAATATAATTCAAACTATACCTACTTGATAGTGATTAGTATGAAGTAGGAGAATAGAAATTAAACATAACAATATGTTTCTAGATACAAGTAGACGGAGTGATAGAACTGAAATAATGGATGATTTAGAAATGGAGGGTGATCTTCTCAGTAGATCATTGGCAAAATTAGATTGGATCAATAAATGGCTAGGTGGCAATAGTGTAACGCTTAATGGGCTTGATGAACTCTTAGTTAATCACCCAAAAGAAAAAGTGCTCAAAATTGTAGATATTGGAAGTGGCAGCGGAGACATGCTTAGGTTGGTTATAGATAAGCTCAGGAAACAAGGAAGAATAGTTGAAATCCTAGGTATGGATGCGAATGATTTTACTGTTAATTATGCACAAACAGAATCGTCGGATTATAAGGAGATCAAGTATCAGACTGAATATGTAAGCGCAGCTACGTTTGAAAACTTAGAATATGATATTCTTTTAGGTACTTTATTTCTTCATCATCTCAAAGATGATGATATTATAGAAGTAATTAAAATTGGTTTCCAAAAGGCAAAACTCGGTGTAATTATAAACGATCTAAATAGAAGTCAAATAGCCTATTTTCTATTCAACCTACTCACGCTATTTATCCCCAACCCGATGATTAGACAAGATGGACTTACATCTATATTGAGAGGATTTAAAAAAGAGGATTTAATAAAGTATTCTGTTGCTCTTGGTGTAAAAAAATATACGATCAAATGGAAATGGGCTTTTAGGTATCAGTGGATACTATTTACTAAGTAGTGAAACGAATCGAACAAAAACTACCCTTTGGTATTAACAATGAACAAATAAGAACGAATAAGAACTTATGGTAAAAATAACAGCAGTTGCAAAAGCCTTACCTGGTATAAGTAGATCTACAGATGAGATTATACCATTTGTAAAAGCTTGGATGTCTGGGCAGGACGAGCGATTTCAGAGAAAAGTGCTTAAAATATTCAGAAATGCAGCTGTAGATAGAAGGTATTCTGTGATTAGTCCGGAGGATGTATTCTCAGTAAATTCTTTTGAGGACCGTAATGATTTGTATGTAAAAGGAATCCTTCCATTAGCTGAGCAGGCTATGACAAATGCACTGGATAAAGTGGAGTGGAAGGCAAGCGATATTGATTATGTAATTTCTGTCTCTTGTACAGGTTTTATGATACCATCGGTTGATGCATATCTGATCAATAAGATGGGAATGAGGCAAGATGTTGTGCGCTTGCCTGTAACTGAGATGGGATGTGCTGCAGGTGTTTCAGGAATCATTTATGCAAAAAACTTCTTAAAAGCGAATCCTGGTAAAAAGGCAGCTGTAATTGCTGTAGAATCGCCAACGGCAACTTTTCAATTGGACGATTACTCCATGGCAAATATAGTGAGTGCTGCAATATTCGGAGATGGGGCTGCTTGTGTTTTGCTTTCATCAGATGAAAATGATGATGGCCCTACTATTCTAAATGAAGAAATGTACCACTTTCCTGATACTACAAGATTGATGGGTTTTGATCTGAAAAATAGTGGTTTGCAAATGGTGCTTGATCAAGCTGTGCCGGAAACGATAGCGGATCATTTTCCTAATATTATTCATCCTTTTTTGGAGAAGACAGGTCACAAAATAGCAGATGTAGATCACCTTATCTTTCATCCAGGAGGAAAAAAAATAGTTTTAACAACCCAAGAGCTATTTGGAGCAATGGGTAAGAATATCGATGATACTAAAGAGGTACTTAGATTATATGGAAACATGTCAAGCGCCACCGTGCTTTATGTCCTAGAGAGATTTATGGATAAAGATATCTCTAGAGGTGAAAAAGGATTAATGCTTAGTTTTGGACCTGGGTTTTCTGCTCAGCGGGTATTATTAGAATGGTAAAGAACTTATGGATCAAACATTTAAAAATAAAAATGAATGGGCAGTCGTATTGGGGGGATCAAGTGGTCTCGGACTTGCTTCTGCTAGGAAGTTAGCAAGTCAAGGACTCAATATTTGTATTATGCACAGAGATAAAAAGTCTGATATTCCTAGATTATTGAGTGAAATTGATTTTATGAAATCACAAGGGGTTGAAGTATTGACTTATAATATTGATGCGACAAGAGAAGACAAAAGAACGGAAACAATAACGGATCTGACCTTAAAGTTTCAAGCATTAGGTAAAGTAAAAACACTTATATTTAGTATTGCGCGTGGTAATCTAAAACCTATGCAAAGTGATCAAGAGGCCGTTTTGCAGAGTGATGATTTTAAAATAACAATCGATGCAATGGCTATTTCTATGTATGATTGGGTAAAAGAAATATTTAGGGCAGATTTATTCTCAGAAGATGCTCGAGTCATTAGCTTTACAAGTGAAGGAAATCAAAGAGCGTGGAAAAATTATGCAGCAGTGTCTGCAGCCAAGGCTGCGCTCGAGGCAATATCAAGAAGTATCGCATTAGAATTTGCCCCTTTTGGAATCCGTAGCAATTGTATACAAGCTGGAGTTACAGAAACTCAATCATTTCTTATGATTCCTGACCATGAAGCAATAAGAGAACACACATTGAAGAGGAATCCATATCAACGATTGACTACTCCTGAAGATGTTGCGGATGTAGTTTATCTTCTCTGTAGAGATGAATCACAATGGATTAATGGGGCTATACTACCTGTAGATGGTGGAGAGCGAATTGTGTGATGCCAAAATATTTAGAATGACAAACAAAGAATCTTACGAGTATATCCTAAAATTACTGCCATATACGGAGCCGTTTTTGTTTGTAGATGATTTAATAGAAGTGAATGATATGGGTGTATTAGGCTCGTATACCTATTCTCCTAAAAATCATTTTTATAGAGGTCATTTTAAGAATTATCCAATTACCCCTGGAGTTATACTGACAGAGACAATGGCTCAGATCGGTTTAGTCTGCTTAGGTATTCATCTTTTGACTCAAAAAGAAAATATTACCGATCAATTGCAAATAGCAATGACATCAAGTGAAGTTGAATATTTACTCCCTGTCCATCCTGGAGAAAAAGTATTAGTGGAGTCAGAGAAAATATATTTTAGATTTGGCAAACTAAAGTGTAAGGTGGAAATGAGAAATAGTGAGAAAAAAATTGTTTGTCAAGGAGTGATTTCTGGGATGATGAAGCTTCCAAGTCAACAGCCTTTATCGAAATGAAATCAAGAAACGAAATGAAAAAAAGAGTAGTCGTAACGGGACTCGGAGTAGTTGCGCCCAATGGTGTAGGGTTGTTAGATTTTAAAGATGCTATCAAAGCTGGGAAATCAGGAATAGAATATTACGAAGAATTAAAAGGGTTAAACTTTTCTTGCTGTATTGGTGGAACTCCTAGTGTGTCGAACGATATGAAGCTACAATATTTGACAGATTTACAGCTAAGAAATTTTAGTAGTTCTGGAATTATGTATGGCTGCATGGCTGGTATAGATTCATGGAGGGATGCAGGCTTGACTTTTTCAACTGAAGAACCACAATGGGATAGCGGTTGTATATTTGGAACAGGTGTATCCTCTGTTCAGAAAATGGCGGATGCTAGTAATCTTATTGATCAAGGTAAAATTAGAAGACTCGGAAGTAATACAGCTTCACAGACCATGGCAAGTGGTGTAAGTGCTTACCTGAATAGTATTATAGGATTTGGAAATCAAGTAACAACAAACAGTTCAGCATGTACTACTGGGGCTGAATCGATTTTAATGGGCTTTGATAGAATTGTGGCTGGCCATACGGAAAAAGTATTAGTAGGTAGTTGCAGTGATGATGGCAAATATATTTGGGGAGCATTCGATGCTATGAAAGTGATGAGCTACAAGCATAATGATAACCCTACACAAGGATCTCGACCAATGAGTGGTTCTGCATCAGGATTTGTACCTGGAAGTGGAGCGGGTGCTATGGTATTGGAAACATTGGAAAGTGCATTGGCTAGGGGAGCCAAGATATATGCGGAAGTCATGGGAGGTCATGTCAACTCTGGCGGACAGCGAGGAGGCGGATCTATGACAGCACCTAATCCGTTAGCAATTCAGAAGTGCATTATAGAAGCTATCCACAGTTCTGGAGTTTCAGCATCGGATATAGATGTAATCAATGGACACTTAACAGCAACAATTAAGGATCCGGAAGAAGTAAAAAACTGGGCCATAGCATTAGGTAGGTCTGGCGATAACTTTCCTTATATTCATTCACTAAAGTCAATGGTAGGTCATTGTATTGGCGCAGCTGGAAGTATTGAGTCTGTAGGAGCGGTTTTAGGATTGTATGAAGATTTTATATTTCCGAGTATTAATTGTGAAGACTTGCATCCAGATATTGAGCATGTAATTCATCGTAGCCGAATACCGAGAACTGTAATAGAACATACGAATACAAAAGTAGTCGCAAAAGCTAGTTTTGGATTTGGAGATGTAAATTGTTGTGTCATTTATAAAAAATACGAAAATGAATAATCAAGAATTGATAGACAAATTAAAGAAGATCGTTAAGCCATATATCCAAAATCAGGAGGCTTATGAAAATCTGACGGAAGAAACGAAATTTATTGAGGATCTAAAAATAAATTCAGCAAACCTGGTCGATGTCATTTTGGATGTAGAGGATGAATTTGACATAGAAATTGGAGATGATGAAATGGAGCAAATGCTAGATGTGAAATCGTCTATTGAAATTATTACTAAAAAGATAGCCTGATTAAGGCTGGATAGTCGTTGATATAAATGGTAGGAAATGATATAGTAGATTTGTCTATTTCTCAAGTAGGTGAAGGTCAAAGAAGAGATAGATATTTAAAAAAAATATTTACCCATGAAGAGATTAATATCATTCAGTCTTTGGGTTGTAATGATTGTTGGATCTGGCTTCTATGGTCTATTAAGGAAAGTGTATATAAAATCATATCTAGGAAAGAACGACGAATAAGCTTTGCGCCGAAGTCTATAGAATGTATTCTGGTAAGTATCAAAAAAAAGGAGACTTATAAATCTGTAATAGAATATAAAGGCACGTATTTTAATGCGCAATCAGAAGTAAGATCTGGATATATACATACCATAGCGGTAGAGTTGGGTAAGGATAACTCTTCGTTTGTAACTGAAGTAATTAATATTCCAAAAGATGTAAATGAAAGTGACTTCATGAATAGTGAAATTGTTTCAGCATTAGAAAAAGTATTGGGAATCAGTAAAAACATGTTCATCTATAAAGGTGAAAACAGAGAACCGTATTTATTAGGTGGAAATAAAGAAATCGGATGCCTATCTACCTCGCATCATGGAAGATTTGGAGCCTTTGTGTTGGAGCGATAGATCTTCTATATTTGTTACATTGTTTTTCCGTTTGGCTAGTTATCATCTCTGCCGCATAATATTGATTAATTGGACAGCGTTCAGTATCCAACCAAAAGCATTTTGCCTATAGAGCATTGATACTTCAGTTATTTCATCACTATCAAAACGTAATACCTATGTATCGATCAATGCAGTTCTTATTGCTTGTTTTCCTTTTTACTTCTTGTCAGCAAGATGTTTTTGAACAAGAAGATTCTCAAATGTTAGGAGGAGATATTACCTCTGAATTGGCTCCATATTTCAGAACTTTTCAAGAGGAAGCAAGACAACATGGCCTAATCGTAGATTATGAATCTGCTAATTTAACCGCTGAGTTAATACAAATCGATGAAGGATCTGTGGCAGGTACTTGTTCTACGAATGGACTTAATCTTCGACACATTACTATCGATCAATCGTTTTGGAATAAAGCTTCACCGCTATTAAAAGAGATGGTTATTTTTCACGAGTTAGGACATTGTATATTAGGTAGAGGGCATTCAGAAGGTAGATTGGAAAATGGAGCATGTCGTAGTATTATGCGGAGTGGATTAGGCTCTTGTATAGATGCTTATAATGGCTCAAGTAGAGATTATTACGTGGAGGAATTGTTTGTTGAAACTGAATGATTGCTCACGATTTTTGATCTGCTGGAATTCAATCACGATTGCCATTTTCTATTTCTTAAAATTATCAAGATTTTACTCGGGTAATAAATGAAATATAGATACTTGATAGCAGACCAAGAACCGATAATATTCCAATAAATCCAAATAAATATTGGTAACCTACTCCCATTGGGAAGTCATCCAAAAAGTAACCAATGATCGGCCCCATAAAAATATCGGGAGTATACCCGACCACAGAAACAAACCCGACAGCCGTCCCTGTTATATGCAGTGGTATAGATACTTCTTCTAATACAGCAAAGTATAAGCAACGAATGCCATAAACACCTATAGAAGTAGCAATAATACTTATGAAAAATAAAAGGTATACACTGGAGTCAATAATACCTGAAGCAAAAACTAAAGAACCAATTGCCATTATCAAAAAGCCTATGCTAAGGAATAGTGAGGGTTTCTTCCAATCCGCTAAAAATCCAATGCTAACACCTAATATTGGTCGAATATAAAGTAAGATCGTCCCAATACCTGCAGCTTTTATTTCGTCATAATTCATGATATCTCTTGCATAGAGTGAGAAAATATCCGTCACTTTATATCCACTGTAACCTGTCAAGATGATGATTGCAATAAAATAAATCGATTTAATCCGAAGTAGAGAACTTATCATAGCTTTTGTAGCTATAGGACTGACTTCTTCAGTTGATTTGCTTTTAGGAGTTTTGTAGAAAATCCATAGTAATAGGGATACAAAACCAACTATAGCAGAGAATACTAATATAACCATACTGAATATTTCTTTCTTTTCAGATAGATCATATAGTTCTAATTTCTGAGCAGTAAGCAGACTAATAACCAGTAAGCCTAAAGAACCAAACCCTGCGGCAACAAGGCCACGTCCACCATCTAGAAATCCAAAAGCCTTCCCTTGCCGTTTTGTACCTCCCCATACTCTAGTTGCCTTTATGAGGGCTGCCCAAAACAGGAGGATTGTAGTGAGTCCCCAATACCCATAGAGAAAATACATGCCAGTAAGTGAGGGGTATTGTGCAGCATAGATACCACCTAAGGCTGTGAAAAATAATCCTATAGACATCAATCTTCCTGGAGGTAAGCGATCTGCTACAAATCCACCTAAAAAATAAGAAATTAACGCTACAATTCCATATATAGAAAAGCAATAACCTAGTTCAGTATTAGTAAGGTCAAATGTTCCTAGATAAGTAGGTCTGAATATCCTAGGAACAATAAAGGGAAGTATAAATACAGCTTCACCAGCAAAAATCAAAAGTAGAATATGATACCAAGGTTGAATTTTGGGATTGGACAAAATTTTTGATTTTTGAAGGAACGTCAGTCGTTTGTGTTAGAAATGATTTTATAAATATAATAGATTAAGCACCGAATCCTATTGATTGCCAACTATTATTACTCTTAGCTCATGAAAGATAGATCACCTTGATATTATTTTTGGAAGGTTTAGAAGGTTCCAATTTTATTAGCGTCAGTGTTCGAATGAGCTGGCATGTACAGGTGTTAAGGTGTTGATGTGTTGATGTGTTGATGTGTTGATGTGTTGATGTGTTGATGTGTGAGCTCTTTGAGGTCAATGATTGAATATATTATAATCATAAGTAGGTTGACCTCCTTGAGGTCTTGTCCTACTATATTGATTATTCATATATTCATTATTGGGTATATAAGATATGATATCGAAAGAGCAAAAATGACCTCGGAGAGGTCACACGAACTCAATAGATAAATCTTTATAACCGATTATTGCTTCACAAATTTCACGAGTTCTCGTGTTTTTTCCCCTTCTGTGATTACAAAGTATAAACCGGTTGCAAAGTGCTCTACACTTATATTTTCTGAAGTTCCATGAATATTTTTTTGAGAGAAAATAGTCTTTCCAAAAGCATCTATTATTGTAACTTTTTTAGTGTCTATTGGTAAATTTGACATAGTAAAATAACTACTCATTGGATTTGGAAACAATTGAATTTTGGAAGGTTGTACAACATCCTCGTTACTTGAAATAATAGCTCCATTTAAGTCAAATAGGTCAAAAAAGTTCCAGATTTCTTGACTTGCATTAAAGTCTTGATTTGTAACTCCTATAGTTATAGCTGCACCTGGCCAAGTATGTTCTCCTCCCTCAATTTTGTAGAAAACAACCTCTGTGTCCTTATCACAATCTGTGTATTGTATGCGCTCAGCAGTACATTGATCAGAAGAGTTAATATCTTCAATTTGTATCGTTTCTGGCATCAAATTACAGACATTATTTTCTGCCCAAAAGTTGACTACATCTTCAATAGGTGCGCCAATTGAAGAGCCATTGTAAGCGACTGTGGGGTCTGCTGTTCCATGAATTTGCATCACAGGTATCTTGCGAATGGGGTCACAAGCTTCTAGTTCGCTTGGAACAATTGAACCGGTAACCGAAGCGATTGCTGCAAATTTATCACTTACTTCACAAGCCAATTTATAACTCATGAATCCACCATTTGACATCCCACAAGAATACAAACGGTTATAATTTATGTTATAATCTTCTGCTAATGCATCTACTAAAGTGAGCAGAAAATCAACATCATCAGCATTGCTTCCAAAAGTCCAACCAACATTCCAACTATTATCTACACCATTCGGATAGCAGACGATAAAACCGTTAGCATCAGAAGTAATATCCATTCCACTATAAAATTGTTGTTGTTCAGCATTAGATGTGAATCCATGTAAATTATATACAAAAGGATAGGATTGGCTTGCATCATAACCGGTTGGCAAATGCAGAATATAATCTCTAGTTATTCCGTCGTGCTCGATTATCCCTACTACGGTTTGAGCCGATATGAGGAAGGAAGTTAGAGATAAGAAGATTAAGTAAGTTAGTTTTTGAAGCATATTGTTAGTATGAATTATGATTAATTATGGGTGGGGTAATGCGCTAATTTATGGAAATATTTACATCAATAATAAAAGATAGCGTATTAAGATGCAATTCAAATGAAATTATCAAATGACCTTAGATGAGTCATACAATCTTTTATTACATTTTGATCATGAAAGTTTTGATGGATTCCGCATTTAACTGCGGCACCAATAAACCTCAATTCAAAAAATCAAATATATTTGCCTAGACATTTATGAGAAACAGATGGCAGGCAAAAGGAAGAAATCAAAAGTTATAAAGTTACAACCGAGTATGAGCCCTGCGAAGTATATCAGAAACTTTTGGGGGACGCTCAGGATTCATGAGGTATTGTGGGCGGATAATATATTTGAAATAGGAAAAGGGAGCATTTTTGTAGCATGAGAAAAGCGAAACGGGGATATAATTTTGGCCAGTTACATGGTCGATGTATATTGCCTTGGGGTAAAGGACACATTTTATGAGCTCATGACTCGCAATGAGTATGACGAGCATATGGAGCATATTTTAGAGATCACTCCTTATCCATTGACTAAAGTCGATCCTAATTATGCTTTCAATATTATATACGGTGCTATAGAATATGCTGAAGATTTAGGAATCGAACCTCATGCTAGTTTTGCAAATACTGAGTACCTTATTGGATAATCCAGAAGATCTAGATTTTGTTGATTTGGAATTTGGTCTAGAGGGAAAACCTTGTTATTATTATTACGAGGGAGATAGGAAAGTAGAAATACTCAGCAAGCTAGATAATGCGGTTGGTCCAGATGGATATACATTTATTGATGGTCAGCCATTTTTAAATGAGATAGACGCTGATATAGAATTAGAAGAAATAATAGCCTTTGCTGAATATAAGTTTGAAGATGAAGACGAATGCAGAGCATATCTTTTCTTTAGTTCTATTTTTCATTTCTTGAATTATACCTATTCAGAAAACATCAAAGAGCTTGAGCATTTATTTAACAATGATCTGGATTCTATTGTAAAGATCAACGAGGAGAGTTTTGAAGATCCAGATCTTGATTTCAAAGAGAATAGTGAAATGTTTCTCTCAGCTGCAGAAAAGTACCTAATGTATCAAGATGTTAGTATTCTATATAATGATATCATTCTAGATGCATTTGACACATTATTGGAAATGATAATTCCTAAAATGGTAGCTAATATTAACATTACAGAAATAGGAGATAAAAAGATTCTATCATCATTATAGGTTCTTTCAGGCGTTTTATTGATTGACAATAAATCAAAAATCAACTCTAAGTTAGTCAGAGACATGATAGATGAATTTAAGGAGGGAGGGACAAATCACGACTATCCAATCTACTTGATTTTTGTTTATTTGTCCGATCATGAAGGATATTTTGGTAAGATTGATTTTGATAAGTATGGTTGGTTTTAGTGGTAAGTTGTTTTTATTTGTGAGTCACTTGCTGGACCAGAAAACGGATTTGTTGGCGTGGGCACACAATATCCAGAAGCTAAAATGGATATTGCTGATGGATATATATCGAGAATGCTTATCGAGGAGTCATACTCAAATCTGCAGATGACGGATGCTTCAGATTAAAAGTCCAGAATGATGGGAGTATAGTTTCTACTAAGATTGATTGTCCAGATGATTGATGATTGCAAATCACTACGGACATCCCCCAATCTGAGCCTCAAAAATTGCAGTTGCCGGTGCCCGAAAACCATCCTTAAGATCTATGAAATCTCCCGCTTTATAATAAATAGCTGTACCAGGCTGCTCACTAATAGTGGCAGCACTAGTAATGGATTGCAAATAGGTGTAATGCAACTCCCCCTTCAAGGTTATAGTTGAAGCAACGTTTAGGCTATTGAGACAATTTGAGAATAGATTTGATCTCCATAATCCTCTTCCATATGTTCCAGCTGCAATAGTGTTATTTACTGTATTAATATAAATGTCATCTACGGGCACCGCTGGCATAAAGTTGGAAAAGTAGATCCAATCACTGATATTATCATCTCTATAGAAAACACCAATATCTGTTCCAATATACATCCGATCTAAACCACTACCATCATCAAGATAGGCTATTGTCAAAATTGGGACATTGGGCAATGATCTAGAAATGTTTGTCCAGGCACTATCATTGCCACCTTCTATTGATTCATATACTTTTTTCTCTTCTTTATAATTTCCCAATGTGACTATTACATGGTCTTCATTATATGAATTGACAGCTATATCCGTGATAAATTCGTCAGGTAATCCATCTCCTAATGTAGTCCATTCGACACTGGAAGCAGGATTGGCTAAAGCATTATTGGTCCTATAGAAAACCGATCCTCGTGGAGCATAAATTCTAGTATTAATGTTTGTCCCTTGAGCTAGGTTATTTATTGGAACTGAATCAAAAGCCCCAATATTTTCCCACGTCCCACTATTGCCATTGGAATTAGATCTGTATATGGTGTCTTTACCTACAAATAATCGAGCTGAATTTACAGGATCCATGATCATAGGTGTAATCCAGGCTCCTTGGCCAGGTATTGGCATATCTGAAAAGTTATCTCCACCATTTGTGCTTTTGTATGCAACTCCATTTTGTCGCATAGCATAAACTATATCATTATTGTCATAATTAATAATACTTACTCCTCCATCGGCACCTATTTGGTGATCGAATGTAGTGCCAGCAGTTCTTCGTAGTGTGCCATTATCTTGATTGCCAATAAAGAATAATTCTGGATTGGACTCACTTCCCGAAAGTCTATAGACCTCAGTAATTTGCAATCCAGCAGAAAGATCAGTCCAACCGACTCCTTCATCATCTGATTTTTGTAGACCGCCATCAGTCGCAGCATACAGTTTTCCATTTTTGAAGGCTATATCATGTAAATCTGCATGAATCTTATCGGTGCCCATATTAGTCCAAGTTTCAGTCGCGCCTTGAATGGGAGATTTCCATATATCTACTCCCCCACCATAAAATTTAGTATAATCATTTGGGTCAATAGCAAAAGCAATATTGTATGGTCCTGAATGGCTAATTATATTCGTACTACTATCTCTAATTGACCAAGTATTGCTTGCACCATCCAAGCCAGAAATAAGAATTGCCAAAGTTCCATTTTTACCAGCATGAAGACCTACGTAGGAAGGGAAATCAGGAGTTACTGCTAATTCTATTCTCTTTGCTTCAGTAAGTACAACAAAATCTGGGTCTATAACCGAATGAAAAGTCCCAAATTCACCCAATTCTACAGATCTTCTAATAGATTTCTTACCACTTGCATACATAATGTTTGGGTCACCAGGCTTAAACTCAATATCATATGTAACAACAGTTAAGACCTCATATCCGTCATTCCATCCATTAGTTGTTTTATAAATTCCAGCTTCGGTAGCTAAGAATTGTATATTAGGATTGGTAGGGTGCATCAGTAATTTGTATGGGACTGTTTGAATTGGCAATTCATAATTTACAAAATTCCATGTAGTCCCACCATCTGTAGTTTTTAGAATTCCAGCGCTCTAGACTTCTGTTCCAGGTCCACCTCCACTAAAATAATAAGGGCCATTTACTGGGTCACCATCACCAGTTATCGCATAGATAGTATTTGGGTCAGTTGGGCTAATTTCAAGATCAGTGAAAGATAATAATCCTAAATGATCAGTGAGAGAAGACCAGGTGCTCCCTCCGTTTACTGTTTTCCAAATTCCTCCATTTGGCGTACATAGATAGATGATTTGGTCATTTGTAGGATGAAAGTCAATACTATTTACCCTTCCTTGAAAGCCCCCCGGATTTATATCGGTAGGTCCTAGGTTTGTATCGTTAGGTCCAAGAAAGCTCCATGATCCATGAACGGAATTATTATAATTAGGATTATTTTTTTATAAGTTCTTAATGCTTGATAGTTGTTTTTATCAATATTGGATAATGAGCCATCTGAATTTTTTCTTCGTTCTAAATAATTTTTTTTTCGTTGATACTGTTTACTCGATAAGTAAACATCTAGATCATCTTCACTTTGGATTTTCTGGTTATCAACAGTGGATTCATCCTTTTGAATTTGAATCGACTCTTGCTGGGCTATTGCAGCACTTATATTTAGTGTAAATAGTAGTAGTAGATAATAGAATTTCATATCTTTTAATATTTAAATGAGAATCAAATGAAGTAATTACTTATGCGGTCCTTCTCCATCTCTCTCTTTTTGGCTTTTAACTTGCTCCAATTCTTTTTTTACTTGAATTAGGTCCTTATTAAGTTCTAAAATATAGAGCGTCAATTCTTCAATTTTTTCCATCATTTTGGATTGCATTTCTCCGACTATCAGGCCATTTTTTTGGACTTCATTTGCAGATGGGATTCCTGGTAAGTGATTGTTTTTCTTGATACAAGATTCGAGTTGATCTAGAGACATGAGATCGTAAGAAGCATCAAATACATAATCTGGCCAAGCTTGACTTAAATTAATTCTGAGTTCTTCGGCTATGACTTTTCCATCGATGGCAACTTTGTAGCCAGCAGCACCAGCTATCGCACCTGATCCAATACGCAAGTCATTTCTTACATATACATTACCATTATCAAAGTATCCTGCCCAGTTGATTAAACCACCATAAGCATTTGCATGTAAGGCGGTTCGTGTACCTGAGTTATTTACACCAATGGCTCCTGCTACGACACCGATAGATAAGCCTGTAAAAGTTTGTCCTTCGGCGATCCCTCTGAGGCCTCTATGACCTCCATAGAAATTTGCACCTACACCATACCCGACAGCTGGAAAGGTTTTGCAATCAATTCCTGCGATATTATTATTTCCAAGGTAGGTGCTTTCGATTCTTAAAATGTTCTCCGCTAATGTGGGCGAACCTATGATGGTTGCTCGGGTAGTAGGATTATATGTACCAATACCAAGTTTTCCTTCTACTGGTACTAAGTAAGCAAGAGGATTAGTATCACTTGCTTTAAATGACGCAGAAACTTTGGTTCCGTCAGGCGAAACGATATTGAATATTTTATCACCAGTTGTTGATTGAAGGGTTAGTTTTGATACTATGGCACTGCCTGTTTGTTTAAATACCCAAGGACGTTCAGTGGAGAGTCTAAGTAATTCTGCACCATCACCCACATTGTTGATATCGAGTTTTGATTGTGGGCTGGTATTATTTATTCCAATATTTCCATTTCCTCTGAGGGTCAATCTATTTCCAGCATCGGTCTCATTTTGGAAATAAAAATTTATGTGAGAAAATTCTGTAAGTTTATCAGCCTTGCCAGCAATATCCCAAAAAGATAATGGATGTTCATCACTCTCTAGCTTTATTCGAGTGTAATCATTTCCTATTTCTGTTAGTCGTAAATGAGGTGAATTACCACTACTGTTTTGCTTGATATGTAGTTTGCCTGTTGGATTGAATATCATGAATCCTGAATATACACTAGATGTACGTTCTTTAAATAATTTCGATGCAGGACAATTTAATGTTTCCAATCTCGATAAATCCAAATACGTAAGATTCTTCAGTGGGAGTGATACCTATCCAGACCCATCTATGAGCTGGAGTCCTGGTCACAATTTTCTTTTTGCAACATATGATGATGCTACATTTAATTTTACTGAATATATGCGAATAGATTCTTTTGGGAACGTAGGGATTGGAATATTTAATTCTGAGTCTCAGCTTGATATTAAAGGAGGAGATTGGAATCTTGATGCAGGCAATGCAGGCGATGTAAGGATTGAAAGTGCATCTCATAATCTGCGTATCGGTGTAGCTACTGGAGGTGGAGGAGCAGGCATTTCGAGAATATACTCTTCTAATCATTTAATGTTTGGAGTAGATAGTACTGCGATCATGTTAATTGAAAAAGGTGGAGAAACAGGTTTTGAAACAACGAATCCAAGTCAAAGAGTTCATGTCAATGGAAAGTTGAAAATCGGTGATGATTCTAAGGCCCCTTCGGAAGGAACGATTCGGTACAATTCTACTAATAATAGTTTCGAAGGGTATGATGGCACAAAATGGATAAACTTGGGAGGATCCAGTCCGTATGGAGTACAAGGAACATTCAATCTGCCTAATTCCAGTTTCAATCCTAATGTTCCTGGTGTTGCTTCTCTTATTCGAGGAGCACAGGATTTAGTTGTAATTCGAAGTGCAGAGAATATCATAATTGGGTATGATACTAATTTTCCTCCTAACCCTATATATATACAGGGTATATGTCAATATGTTCCAAAAAAATGGAAGTTCAACTTGGGAAAATGTTATTAGTATAAGTGAAGATGATCCAACTTTTGGATTTTTATTTGCTAATGACATTGCACTATCTGATAATAGACTTTTGATCGGAGATCCAAGTGATAAGGAAGTGAAAGAATATCATTATTCAGCAGGATTTTGGTGGAATGGAACTGTCTTTGAATCCCCAGATTCTAGTATAGATGATTACTTCGGTTCTTCAATTGCGAGATATGGAGATATGACAATTATTGGAGCGCCAACTGTTGGTTTTTTTGATGGACCTCATGGGCCTGGGAAAGCATAAGTATATGATGAAAATGATATTCTTGAGGGCACCCTCAATGGTCCTGGTGCAACGTTGGGAGATAAATTTGGAATAGATGTAGATATCACAAATAATCGGGCAATAGTCGGAGCTTCTGGAGATAATTTTGGAAGTACGTCTAATGCTGGATCTGCTACTGTTTTTAATAGGTTAAATGGCAATTGGTCTGCTAACAATACTTTTTTTGATGATACAGTTGAAGAGGATGAAAATTATGGATCACAAGTCTCCATTGAAGATTCTGATTACTTTTATATTAAAGAAAATGATGGTATTGATGCATATCTTATTGAAAATGGATATTGGGTTCTGAAAGAAACCATATCAGGACAGGGTAGTGGTTATAATGCTTCAAGTTCAAAACATGAAGGTTTCGATAAAATGGTTTTTTACAACTATAATTCCGATGTGGATAAAATAAATTTTTTAGTTGCATTAGAAAGAGATGCAAATAACAATTTTGTAATGACTTCATCATTGATCAACGGAACATCAGCTATCCAAAGTTATGACATTATAGGCAATGAAATTTATACTTTGGGATCAGATCAAAAAGTCTATATTTTTGAGTATTGATTTGAGCTTGAAATTATGATTACATTTTCAAGTTTGATTACACCGCCTGAAGTTGGAGTGATTGCGAATATAAGTTTACCATCTATGAAGTAAATGCATGACAAAAATAAGGTGCGTGTTTGGTTGTTAATGAGATTTTATGAACCTGACGACCGAAAATACCCTAATTTAAAAGGAGTTGGAATACAAAGATTAGCACAGAAATTAAAAGAGGCAAACTAAATCCAAACCTTGAATCTAGTTTAACCTCTCTTATTCCAACTTATAAATGAAGTCTATAGCAATAACAGCTTCATTGTGAGTGTGAATGTAATTGTCATTGGTTTGGATTTTTTGGTTCAGTTGTTATGCAGGTTTCCAAAATCTGCTGAATCATTAGAATTCCAATAGTATAATTATGTCAATGATTAGAAACACATTATTTGCTACCTTATTTGATCCTATTTTACCAGATTTCCTTATGGAATTCCACAAGTTATCAACATTACAAAGATCATAACCCTATTATAGAATTTATACAGTAGAAATACCTGTTTATATTGTAGGTATAAGTGCTGTATCATTAATGAGAAAATGATTACTCAAATTTTAAATAATGGGAATCACATATACAACTAGACTGGCTTCTCAATTTATTAGAATATTCAAATAAACTCCTAGTCCGTGTAGTGAATGTTCTTTCAACTCCGTAATAAACAATGAATGATGTATAATTCATCGCCAATTACATTAAATTACGAATCGAATGAAATTTTAGTTTCGAGAATTGTGATGAAAATAATTCATCGATCTATCTTGGAGGTGAAGAAATCACTAACAATAATGTAGATGAGGATTGTGATGGAGAAGATTTAATCTTGAGCGTCGAGTATGAAAACTTAAGTTAATTCATTGCGGGTCCAAACCCTACATCGAATGTATTTACAATTGGTAATGCAAATCAAAACTTCTCTTCTGCTAAAGTTATGGATATTCATGGTCGAATAATCATGAATGTTGCAGCTCAAAATGGAGATATCAGAATAGACCTTTCTGGAAGAGAAAATGGACTTTACTTTGTTTCCGTCAGAGATGGAAATGGTGATTCCAAAATGCTTAAGGTGGTAAAATTATGATGATATCAGAACAAGTTATTTAATTACTTACAAATATTTAATTTCCAGTTGAAGGAAGAATTGGAGAAGACATGGACTGATATTGTTAAAAGAGATCTGATGGCATTAAGTGGTCAGATCTTTTTGTTTATGTATGTCCCTTAATCGAGGATAAGTAACTTCTGTAAGAATATGCTTTTTATGTCTTCACTATTTTTATGCGCTATAGCTTTTTTGCTACGGGCGTAAGACTAATATTACATGGACGATTTGACAGTAATTTGTGTGTGTTTATGATTGTATTTGGGCGCCTCAATAAAGCACAACACCAAGTAGACAACAAAAAAGTTGTCAAAATATTTGACAACACAAACGTTGTGCTGTGTTTTGCATCAAAATCGTTGTCATAGGAAGGGTTTATTGCAATACAATTATAGGATCAGCCGCAGAAGGAGTAAGGGAACTAGAAAAATTTCAAAACGATGAAGAATTAAAAAATGCAAATGAGCCATTATACTATACTGCACAAATATTAAATGGAGATATTAAAGATTTATCGTATGAAGTACCAGAACCTATGATAGAAGTCGTAGAACAGATATTAGCATATATAAAAGAGAGGAGAAAAGTGTATTATCATTAAAAGTAATATTCCATATTGGTAGTCAAAAAATCCAGTTCCATCAGCACCATTGAGTTATAGATAAGAAACTTAAGTAGTTACAGTAATTTTAAAAAATAAAAGGATACAAAAAGACAAAGCCAGCAAGTTGAATCTCATCTTGCTGGCTTTTCTAATCTAAGTTAAATAGTATTTACCATCTGACTTTAATTTCGCCAAATCCTTCTTGGATTACAAACGAGTGGTCATTCAATTTTACCTCAGTATCATCAACAAACACAGTGTAGGCAATACCTTCCATACCAATCAATTCTACTTTGAAGGTGTCATATGATTGATTAAATCCTCGCTGTACATGTTGTGTCATTCTAAATTGTGATCCATTCATTACTGATTTGAAAGTTCGATAATTGAACTTGCCGCTACGGTGCTCCTTACCATTTCCTCTATCTTCATATAAGTAACTATTGTTTTCGGTGCCACCAACGTAGACTTTCAATGTGACTTGCTTAATTTCTTTTTCGCCAACATATTGTTGCACAGGATATAGAGGGATTACGGCACCGGATTTTATGAAAACTGGTATTGTCTCAATGGTTACAGATACCTCTATGTCGTGCTCTCCTGTTACTTTTTCTCCAGTGAAATAGTTGAACCATTCCCCTTCAGGAAGATACATGAATTTTGATTTTGGATTGGGTTCACTTACCGGACATACGAGTATATTATCACCAAGTAAAAACTCATCTTCTTTATGTACCGCTATTTCATCATTTTGATATACATATGCAAGAGGCCTAGTCATCGGCATATACTCGGACACATATTGGTAGAAAGTTGTATAAAGGTAGGGTAGAAGTTGATATCTAAGTTCTAGTGTTTTTCTGACTACATCGATAGTCTTCTCACCAAATGACCATGGTTCCTGATCTCCATGATCTCCAGAACTATGCGTTCGGAAAAATGGATGGAAAGTAGCCAATTGCATCCATCGTGTATACAATTCTGGAGATGGATGATCAATGAATCCACCTACATCTGATCCTACAAACGAGAATCCACAAACAGCCATTCTTTGTACTTGTCGATTAGCCACTAGTAAATGCTCCCATGATGATTTGTTATCACCTGTCCAACCGAGACAATATCTCTGAGCGCCACTATATGCTGATCGAGTGATTACAAATGGGCGTTCTGGATGAATACTTTTTCTTACACCGTGGAATGTTGCTCTTGCCATTTGCATTCCATAGACATTATGTGCTTTTCTATGGCTACACTCATGTCCATCATAATTATGACGAACATCATCAGGGAATGATTTATTTGGAGTTTCGAATACGGCAGGCTCATTCATATCATTCCATATTCCAGCAACGCCGATTTCGTCGATCAACTCATCAAATAGACCAGACCACCATTCTCTTACTTCAGGATTTGTGAAATCTGGAAAGTAACAATCTCCTGGCCATACCTTACCTTTCATCAATGGACCATCTCCTCGCTTGCAGAAGTATCCTTTTTCAAATGCTTCTTTGTATACAGAATACTCCGGATCGATTTTGATACCTGGATCTATAATTACAATTGTTTTGAATCCATTTTTCTTAAGGTCACTAACTAGCTTTTTAGGATCTGGAAATCGCTCATTATCCCAAGTGAAACAACGGAATCCATCCATATAATCAATGTCAAAGTATATTGCATCTGCCGGTAACCTTAACTCTCTGAATTTATCTGTGACTTCCCTTACATTTGCTTCTGGATAATAACTCCATTTGCACTGATGATATCCTAACGACCATAATGGTGGTAAGTCGGGCGTACCCGTCAACATTGTATATCTTTTAACCACATCTATTAGGTCTGGACCTGCAATGAAGTAATAATTCATTTCTCCACCTTCTGCCCAAAAACTACATGCGCTATTTCTTTCACTGGCAAAATCGAAGAAAGACATAAAGGTATTGTCGAAGAATATGCCGTAACCGATATCATGATGCAAGCCCATATAGAATGGGATGTTTTTATAAATAGGATCAGTATCTTTTTCGAAACCATATTCATCAGTTCCCCATATTTGGAGACGCTTTCCTCTCATATTTAGAGTGTGTGGTTTATCGCCTAACCCGAAGTACATTTCCTTATCGAATACGTGCTTACTTTGTTTGACTATGTTACCACCACTGGCTTGAAATTCTTCCCAGTGATATCCTTTCTCATCTTCATTGATGATTTGCTCATCTATATCCTTGAATGTGAGTTTGAGATTTGATTTATTGATATAGCACTTGACGGTTTTGGTTTCGATCATAAATTCCGAATCCGTTTCATGCAATTCGAGATGACGATAACTCCCAACATAGTTTTTATCGATGGCATAGGAAAAATCTTCTTCAAGGGTACCTTCGGTTCCTAATCGTACTCTGATAATAGAGTCAGAGATTACTTCGATTTTTAGAACAACCTGGTTCTCACTATAGAAGTGAAATATGTTTTTATCTACTGTGTGATTTACCAGTTCAGATGGGTAATTATCTACAACTCCATTATTATGCATAATCTCTTAATCATTTGAAGCAGCGAAAGTGCTATTTCTTTTTGAAAATACGTGCACCTAGAGGTGGAATTTCGACAATTAACGATGATTTTTTACCGTGGCAACCTATTTCTTCAGTATACTTAGTGTGTATTTTACAATAATTGCTTCCTCCAAGGGTTTCAGCATCAGAATTAAAGATTTCTTCCCACTCACCTTTCTGAGGTGCTCCGATTCTATATTCTTGATGAGAGGTTGGTGTGAAGTTCAGAACTATCAATAGATCATCAGCTTGTTTTTTGCCTTTTCGGACTATAGTCAGGATAGAGTTTTCTGTGTCAGAATAATCAATCCATTCGAAACTATCAAAGCTGTAATTATTCTCATGTAATGCCAATTGGTCTTTATATATACCGTTTAAAGATTTTACCGTATTATAAATGCCTTTATGTGCGTCATACTGAAGTTCTTCCCAAGATAATTGACTGCTGTGATCCCATTCCGCTCGTTGGCCAAATTCTGATCCCATGAAGAGTAATTTTGCACCAGGATGGATGTACATATAGGTATATAACAATCTGAGATTGGCAAACATTTGCCAGTCATCTCCGGGCATTCTGGTTAGCATAGATCCCTTGCCATGTACTACTTCATCATGAGAAAAAGGAAGAACAAAATTCTCAGTGAAAGCATATACAAGACTAAACGTTATATCATTTTGATGAAATTTTCTGTGAACAGGATCCAATTTGAAATAGGCTAGTGTGTCATTCATCCAGCCCATCATCCATTTATATCCGAATCCTAAACCATCATGGTGCACAGGTTTGGTTACACCAGTGAATGAAGTAGATTCTTCGGCTATCATTTGAGCGTTAGGGAAGTGCTCGTAAACTGCCTTGTTGAGATCTCTCAGAAATTGTATTGCTTCTAAGTTTTCGTTACCACCATGTACGTTTGGTTCCCATTCTCCTTCTTCTCTTGAATAGTCAAGGTATAACATCGATGCTACTGCATCCACCCTCAATCCATCTGCGCCATAAACTTCCAACCAAAACAGTGCATTACTAATTAAAAATGACTTGACCTCGGGACGTCCATAATTGAATATTAAACTTTTCCAATCTGGATGAAATCCTCGTTTGACATCAGGATGTTCGTATACATTACTTCCATCAAAATTGCCTAATCCATGTGCATCTTCTGGAAAGTGAGATGGGACCCAATCAAGAATGACCCCGATACCAGAAGTTCTCAATTCTTGAACAAAAGCTATGAAGTCTGCCGGTGTACCCAAGCGACTCGTAGGTGCAAAATAACCTGTTACTTGATAGCCCCAAGAAGGATCATATGGGTACTCCATTATAGGCATGAGTTCAATATGGGTAAACCCTAGGTCTGTTATATAGGGTATGAGTTGCTCACCTAGTTCCTTGTAACTAAGATACTCTCGATGATCCCACGGTCTCTTCCACGAGGGTAAGTGTATCTCATAGATCGACATAGGATCTTGATGAGAATTTTTAATTTTTGCAGTCTTAAGATCTACATCATGCTGATAGTCCCAGACAATTGATGCTGTACGCGGAGGCATCTCACAATAAAATGCGTACGGATCTGCTTTCTCAGTAATCTCAAAAGAATCAGCATTGGTTATCCTAAATTTGTACAGGTTGCCAACTTTTACATTAGGTGCAAATCCCTCCCAGATACCAGACTCATCAAATCTAACATGCAGTTGATATTCGTTTCCTGACCAATAATTAAAATCTCCAATGATCTCAACCTTTCCAGCGGCAGGAGCATAAACAGAAAAATATACGCCGGCCACACCATTATGTTCTAATGGGTGGGCACCGAGTTTTTCATATAGTTTGTAATGATGTCCTGACTTGAAAAGTGCAATGTCAAAATCTGTAAACAGCGAGTATGGTTCTATCCTATTCAAATGGCTAATCCTATTTTAGTTCCAGCAGGTATTACTGAATTTTTATTGATCACAATCAATCCTTTTGTGATGACATAATCATCCGTTTCCATATCCTCAAGGCTATCATCGCCTATTATTTGACAATTATCCCCAACACTTACATGCTTATCAATAATTGCATTTTTTATAACACAATTGTCTCCAATCCCTTTAAGATTATTGATATCTTTTGTCATAATCTTATCTAAGGTTGGGTATAAGTCATTTCCAATAACATAACAACTATCTATTTTGGTACCCTTTCCAATCCACGATCTGATTCCTATAATTGAATTTGTTATTTCATCAGCATATATAATAGATCCTTCAGCAATGAGGCTTCGTGTAACACGAACCCCAAAAAATTTTGATGGGGGTAACATTCTACCTCTAGTTAATACGGTATTATTTTTATCAAATAATGTAAACCTTGGATCATCTCCAGCCATTTCAAGGTTAGCATCAAAGTAGTCTTTTATATCTCCTACATCTTCCCAATATCCATCGTATTTGTAGGCTTGGACATTGAGATTATCAGTAAGACTATTTGGAATGATTTCTTTCCCAAAATCAATAGCATCTTCGTATTTATCAAGCATATCCTCTAATACCTTTCTTGAAAATATATAGATGCCCATCGATGCTAGATAGTTTCTTCCTTGACCTTTAAGTTCATCACCTACTTCTGATTCCCATTTAGGGAGTAACTCAGTTGCTGGTTTTTCAATAAAATCATTGATCTTTCCATCAGCTGCTACCTTCATTATTCCAAAAGCTGGTGCTTGTTTGGCATTGCAAGGAATAGTAGCAATAGAAACATCAGCTTTATAAGCAATATGTCGACCTATGAATTCCTCAAAGTCCATATGATATAGCTGATCACCAGAAAGTATCAAGATATATTCTGCGTCATCATTTTTAATATTACGAAGCGATTGACGAACTGCATCAGCGGTGCCTTGAAACCATTTGTAGTTTCCTTTGGTTTGCTCGGCCGCGAGAACATCCACAAATGCTGAAGAAAATCTATCAAAATTGAATGTGTTTTTAATATGCTTATTAAGTGAAGCAGAGTTATACTGAGTGAGTACATATATCCTCCTCAATCCCGAATTCAGACAATTGGAAATTGGAATGTCTATCAATCTATATTTACCTCCTATTGGGACAGCAGGTTTGGATCTTTCTTTAGTTAGCGGATATAGTCTAGAACCTACTCCGCCGCCGAGTATTATGCTGACGCATTTATCATTGATGTCTTTAGTTGATTGCATATTTTATCTTTTGATCAGTTCTTGATATAAATTAATATAATTCTCTGCGGATGCATCCCAGCTAAAATCAGAGTCGAATGCATGTTCGATAGTCTTTTTCAGTCTGTCCTTATTATTGAAAAGGTTGACAGCTCTATTTATTGATTTCGTAATAGATTGACTGTCAGCTTCGGCAAATCTTATTCCATTTCCATTTTTATATTTCACGTCTGTTACGGTATCTATTAATCCCCCTGTTGACCTTACTAGAGGTATCGTTCCATAGCGGAGGGCATACATTTGATTAAGTCCACAAGGCTCTACTCTTGAAGGCATTAATAGAAAGTCAGAACCTGCATATATTTGATGTGCCATCGCTTCATTGTACATGATGTTGATGGATAGATTCTTATTGTATTTCATACCTAGGTCAACTAGACTTTCTTCAAGAGATGACATGCCAGTACCTAAGATGATAAAATTAATTTTGTTAGATTTAGAGAATATTTGTTCTAAAGCATCTGGAATGAGATCTGCTCCCTTTTCGTATGCTAATCTACCTATGAATGAAATCAATGGAAGAGATGGGTCTAGTGCAAATTTGTCACATAGAACTTTCTTGTTTTTTGATTTAAATTCAGAGGTGTCTTCACTCAGGTTAGTGTCGATCATTGTATCTGTTGAAGGATTCCAATAATCGCTATCTATCCCATTTATTAGTCCACTTGCTTTGGCTTTTTCTTGTTGGAATAATGGTTTTAGATCTCCTTCAAATTCTAATAACTCTGACATGTATGAAGGGGATACAGTGGTCATTTGCCAGCAACATTTGATCCCACATGCCAATGGATCTATCATACCGTCCCAATCTAACAATCCTCTGTCAGAGGAAGAGTAAGTAGGAATTAGATAATCCTTTTGCCAAGAAAATCTACCTCTATATTTCTCATTATGAATAGTAAGTACAGTAGGTATATTAGCTAATGATTCATATTTGTGGCATTTTGTCATCATAAATGGTATCAAAGAAGTATGATGATCATGACAATGAATAATATCTGGACGGTTAGCCTTCTTTGTAACCCAATCCAAAACTACCCGTGCAAAAGAAGTATAACGTTCTGGCTCATCTTTGAAGTAGTTGCTCGCTTGATCTGCGTACACCCCTTGGCGATAAAACAATTCTGGAATATCGACTAAGATTAAATCAAATCCAAGAACAGTAGTATCTACAGCTTGGATTTCGTAGTTATAGTTCTTATTTAATATTGAAAATGACCCTTGTGATAAAACTTTGACTTGTTGATCATTGATCCAAGGAAGATCGTACTTAGGCATTATTACCGTTACTTCATGTCCTTTTTTATTAAGGTATTTGGGTAGTGCTCCGACAACGTCAGCTAAACCTCCAACTTTGGCTGCAGGATAACATTCAACAGATGTAAAAAGTATTTTCAATGGTGAATAAGTTATTAGCTGTCTCTTATACACATCTGACGCTG
>CAJXUU010000015.1 GCA_913061325.1 uncultured Saprospirales bacterium
GAGATTTCTGCCTGTCTCGTGGGCTCGGAGATGTGTATAAGAGACAGGGTTATCAGTGATATCTATATAATATTTATTTTTCTCATTTAGAAGCACCTTCGTTTTGTTCTTTTTCGCATCCGTAAGGAATAGCGTCAAGTCATTCTGATGTCTATTCATTTTGAAAACCACTAATTTATTTTTATCCTTCGTCCACTTCACTCTTGGGATATAGATGTCATTTTCATCTCCAACGTCAACCTTATTTATTTCTTTGTTTTTGAGGCAGTAGATGTGTGCACTTACTTCAGCGTTCTTTTCTCCTACTTTCGGATATTTGAATGTTTCATATTCAGGATACAAGTCGTTGTTATATTTTGTCATTGTAAATTCCTTCACAGCTGACTCATTAAATCTTATAAAGGCGATTTTGGCTCCATCCGGTGACCAATAGAATGCCTTTGCAAAAGAAAACTCTTCTTCATATACCCAATCGGTAGACCCGTTGATGATTTTGTTTTGCTCTCCGTCTTGAGTGATTTGCGTTATGTTTCCCGATTTCAAGTCTTTATAATACAAATCATTTTTATACGTAAATGCTACTTTCTCCGCTGTCGGGTCAAATGTGGCATAACCAATCTTCCCTTCTTTGTCCCAAACGGCAGTTAATGCTTTCGTCTTAGTGTCGTACACATGAAATTTCGCTTTTGAGCTTCTTCTATAGATCTGTTGTGATTCACTTTTGATCATGATTTTTGACTCATCATCACTAAAAGTATATGATCCTACATTTCCTCCAAAACCCACTTTGTCTTTCAGGTCCGCTCCAATCAATATATCACTTACAAACTCTCCTGTTGTTAAGTCGTATTTTTTAATCGTGTTCTCTTGTAGTCTTGTGTAGTGTTTACCATCTTTCAAGAAGTTAAACCCTGGTACAGACTTTGCAAAAAAGGTATAGTTCTGCCACAAGTCTTCAGTGGTGATTTCTTTCTGAGAAAATGACGTGGTAGCCATTGTCACAGCTATAAAAAGAAGAAGTAAGTATTTCATGTGTATCGTTTCTATAGTTAGAAGATTTTTCTGAGGCTAAAACTACAAAGTCAGACTGTGATTGTGGACTTACCCTGGTTAAAATTATACTAACGTACAATTTTGGCCCTACAGTATCTGGTGTTTTTAAGAAAAGCCTTGTTCTTTTTAAGTTTTATCTTCGATGTAGCCCTTAGCAAATGCCCAATTACGTACCATGGTTAACTCCGAATATTCTAAAGAGTCAGGAAATATCTCTCTGATATCAGCTGATGACTTGTCAGGATTATCTTGGATTGTTTTCCACACAGATTCTACCTTTTTCATATCCATGAATTTGGCAATATCAACTTTCCCAAACTTGATCCACTTACTCATATGTGTTTGTATTGTCCCTAGTTTGAGACTTCTTAACTTACAGATTTCATCAAGCGTCTTACCTTCTTCCCACATTTCCAAGGTGATTTTTTGTGTTTCCCCTTTTTCCCTTTTGGGCTTTTCTTTTTTCTTATCAGGGTTAAACATGACAATTCTCCTGTGTTTAGGGTCTTCTGGATGCAGTTCAATATCTCTATACTGCAATGAATAAAGAGATTCTATATATTTCCACAAATGACTAATCAAGTCTTCTACTTCTCTAACATACTTCCTTGTGCGAGGTTTGATTTTGTATGCTCTTTTATGATCTTCCATGGTAATAATCATAAGGGTGTGCACCTCGTTTGTGAAATATTGAATTCCTTTTTGACACCTGTTGATAATTTGATCTTTACTGTCATCTTCTGATGCCATAAAACTATGTAGCTGTTTTTCGAAGCTATATGCAATTTTCTGCATCTCTAAGCCTTTCTTCTTTAAGGCTCTAATCGTTTTTATTACAGTCGTTTTCTCTGGTAATTCACTGGCTCTGACCGTTTCTTCCCAAGCCTCTAGGTGATCGTTTATCTTATTGAAGTCAAACGAACGTCGGAGTTTCTTATCTTCAAATTCATTCTTAGCTTTTACCAACAGTTCTTCAGCATTCTCTGGTATAGTGGAAAGGTGATAATAGTTTTTCACCCTAGAATCTACTATGATGTTAGCAGCTTTTATCATCGATGATAATGTCAATCCCTCTAGCGACCGACATCTACTCAATGCAACATATAATTGTCCTGGGGCAAATGTATCTTCAAGATCCACTATTGCTTTATCAAAAGTCAAGCCCTGACTTTTGTGTACTGTTACTGCCCACGCTAATTTCAATGGATATTGCTCAAATGACCCTACTTCCTCAGGTTCTATCTCTCCACTTGCCTCATTGAGCTTATATCTCGTGTTTTTCCATTGTATTGGTTCTACGAGTATAGTTTCATGGTCTCCTTTACAGAATACTTTTACACCTTCATCAGTCTTTCCTTGTACAACACCTATTTTTCCATTGAAATAGGTTCCGTCCTGATGATTCCTTAGAAACATCACCTGTGCTCCTTTTTTCAAAATGATCTTTTCGTTCGTCGGATAAGATGATTCGTTGAATTGGCCCTTTACTTTTGCTTCTAGCTCAAATTTATGAGAGTCTAGTCGACTCAGTTCTGTCTGATTAATCGCATCGGCTTTTCGATTGTGAGTCGTAAGTGTAATTGTCTCTGCCGCTTCAAATTTATGATTGAAATTTTCATTTAGACGAGTAATATCTCCTTCATTTTTCACACCATTTCTTATATTATTTAAGATCTGAATAAAGGTTTCGTCTTGCTGTCTGTATATTTTATTGAGTTCGAATGTAAGTGCATTTGAATATTGCCAGGCAATGCTAGAAAAGAAAAAAGGTGTCTCATAATACTTGTTGAGCGTTGGCCATACATAGTCTTTTACAACAGGTGCCAATTGATACAAATCACCTATTACCAATAATTGCACTCCACCAAAAGGTTCTTGGTTTCGGCGCATTCTTCTAAGGGTATAATCTATCGCATCTAGTAAGTCTGCACGAACCATACTGATCTCATCTATGATCAGTAGTTCTAATTCTTGGAATAATCGCTTTCTTTCTTTTCTTATTTTTTGGATGTTTACCAATGACGACCTATTCACAAATAACTCCTGGTCTACAATTTCGTTATTAGGTGTGAATGACTTGGTCGGCAACTGAAACATTGAATGAATCGTCATTCCACCCGCATTGATCGCCGCTACACCCGTGGGAGCAACAACTGCAGTGTTTTTATGGGTCTTATCAAGTATACTCTGAAGCAATGTAGTTTTTCCTGTTCCTGCTTTACCTGTCAGAAATACAGTTCTATCCGTATAAAGGATAAATTTTTCTGCGAGTTCTCTTTCTATATTTTGTTCTTGCTGCATTAGGTTGGCAAGGTATTAAGATTAGATAAGATGTTCAAGTTTTGGAGCATATTGGTTGATCGTGTTGTATTGGTTATAAAGGGCTTTGAGCTCGCTATTTACTCTTTCTTTTATCAATTATCCATAAAGTGATTCCAAATATTAAACTAGAAATACTAATTACTATATAAAAGAAAATGTGGTCGTTCATATGGGAAAGATAATTATAATAACATCAAGTAGAAACAATGTTATTGTACAAGTTACCTTAAAATTGCATTTCAAATTTAAAATTTTCTGTTTAAAATCTAAAGGATTCTGTTTAAAATATTTGGATCCAATTCGAACCATTTCTTTAATTCTCTTCTATATCTTCTGCAAAGATTATAGTGTATGAGAAAATTAATTAAATCATGATCCATCTCTTCTAGAGACCTATATGTAGTTTTTTTGATTGTACTTTTTTTGATAATGTCATTTGCCTTTTCTACCATTCCATTTGTTTGTGGTGTGAATGATTTTGTACAACGGTGATCAATATTATTTTCTTGACAAACAAGGTCAAATTTACTTTTCTTTTTACATGGCTCTCCTTTTATCGACTTCAATAGTCTATTCGTAAATTCAAGTCCATTGTCTGTTAAAGAATGGGTGATGTAGATTGAAAAAAGTCTATACCCGTCCTTAAAGAAGTCTTCTGAATTGCTGGCCGCATTAGCATCGTATACTTTGAAGTCCCGTGTCCTTGAAGCTCTATCTATGGCAACAAATAATCAGTTATTGATATGCTAGATATGCTTAATTTGATGTTTGGTCGAGGACTAAGACAATCCTAGGTCCGTAATCTATCCCACTTGTTTTTCTGCGAAAAGCCTTGCTATAGTAGATGCCTTAGAACGCGTTTTTCTACGAAAAGCCACGCTTTATCCCGCATGTTTTTTCTGTGAAAAAGCCTTGCTACTATAGATTCCTTGTCGCGCGTTTTTCTACAAAAATCCACGCTAAAATGCGAAAAGCCCGAGTTTGCTGTCAAACTCAGGCTCTTTCGACTAAGGTCTCAAAATAAGAAAACTACTTCTTTTGTAAGATTACCTTACTATATTTTGATCTTTCCAACAAGAGTGGAAAGAATTAATTATCAAGTAAATATGTGTAGGAACGTGTAACAAGGAAGGTTTAATACATTACGTATCGGGATGTATACTTCTACCTTGGGACACCACAAAGTTAGTATACTTTGTTATTTATCCAAACAATATCTATAACGTTTTAAAGATATATTAGTTTCATTAATATATAAATAAATCAAATTTCTATGTCCTTTGTGGTCAAGTAGTTGCACTTTTGGCTACTGCAATAATCGAAAATTTAAATCAATTATTCTATGTTATAATCTACTTACTTCTTCTCTAGCTATATGTATTCAAAGACTATACCAAAAACCTTGTTTTTTACAATAATCCATTGAAATAATTAGCGAATTCTTCAATAGTCATACTCCCCAGATCTCCTTCTCCCTGTTTACGCACGCTTACATTATTGGCTTCTTTTTCATTGTCTCCAATAATCAGCATAAAAGGAATCTTTTTCAATTCAGTATCACGAATCTTTCTTCCTATTCCTTCGCTTCTATCATCTACTATTCCTCTGATGTCGAACTTTGCTAGTTCAGCTTTTATTTCTTCTGCATAATCATTCAGTCTATCTGCAATAGGTAAGATTGCAAATTGATCTGGCGCCAACCATAATGGAAATTTCCCACCTGTGTGCTCGATTAAGATAGATATGAATCTTTCCAAAGATCCGAATGGAGCTCTATGGATCATTACAGGTCTGTGGGGTGCGTTATCTGACCCAGTGTATTCTAGTTCGAATCTATCCGGAAGGTTATAATCTACTTGGATCGTACCCAACTGCCACGATCTTCCCAGTGCATCTTTTATCATAAAGTCCAACTTCGGACCATAGAATGCCGCTTCACCCTCTACTTGTGTTGTCACTAGGTCCACTTCTGCGGTAGCTTCAATTATAGCAGATTGTGCCGCTTCCCAATTTGCATCTGTCCCGATATATTTCTCACTGTTATTAGGGTCTCTTAATGAAATCTGAGCAGTATAATCATCAAAACCCATCTTCTCAAGTACCGTTGTCGTAAGATCCAACACATTTAAAAATTCTGCCTTCAACTGATCCTCCGTACAGAATATATGTGCATCATCTTGTGTAAATCCTCTTACTCTACTCAATCCGTGCAACTCACCACTCTGCTCATATCTATATACTGTACCGAATTCTGCAAGCCTAATGGGTAGATCTTTGTAAGAATGAGGTCTATGAGCAAATATCTCACAGTGGTGTGGACAGTTCATTGGTTTCAATAGAAATTCTTCTCCCTCTCTTGGTGTCTTTATGGGTTGAAAACTATCCTCTCCGTATTTTTCATAGTGTCCAGATGTCTCATACAAGTGTTTATGCCCAATATGAGGTGTAATCACCATCTGGTACCCTCTTTTTTCTTGTTCTTCTTTTAGAAAATTTTCTAATCTAGTTCTGAGTTGGGTCCCTTTTGGAAGCCACATCGGTAGCCCTGACCCTACTTTCTCAGAAAACATAAATAACTCAAGCTCTGCGCCTAGTTTTCTATGGTCTCTTTTCTTGGCCTCTTCTAGTAATTCTAAATATTCGGTAAGTTCTTTCGCCTTTGGAAAAGTAATGCCATAGATTCTAGTCATTTGTTGTCTTGTCTCATCTCCTCTCCAGTATGCACCTGCAAGGCTCATAAGCTTTACGGCTTTGATAGGTGCAGTATTTGGAATATGGGGTCCTCTACATAGATCTGTAAAATTTCCTTGAGTATAGAATGTGATAGTTCCATCATCTAGGCCATCGATTAATTCTAGCTTGTACTCATCTCCTTTTTCTGTGAAGTATTTGATAGCATCCGCTTTAGATACATCCTTTCGAATGTATTCCGATTTAGTTCGGGCGAGTTCTTTCATCTTTTCCTCGATCTTAGGAAGGTCTGCAGGAGTAAACGTATAGTCTCCAGCATCTACATCGTAATAAAATCCTTTATCTATTGCGGGACCAATTCCAAGCTTAATGCCAGGGTAAAGTGCTTCTAAGGCTTCTGCCATTAAATGTGCTGACGAATGCCAAAATGTCGTTTGGCCTTCCGAGTCTCTCCATGTATGTAAAGTTAAGGTGGCATCTTCATTTATAGGTCGTTTCGCATCCCATACTTCGCCATTTATGGTGGCAGACAATACGTTTCTAGCTAATCCTTCGCTTATCGACAAAGCTACATCCATTGCCGAAGTACCTTTTTGGTACTCTCTTACTGAGCCATCTGGTAGAGTGATTTTCATCATAATTTTTACACTTATAAAGTTTCTGTAGGTATTAGTTTCCATTGTAAGCAATCCTCTTTTTACAGAACTTTCACTTGGTGGCCTTTGACTAATACGTACATTAAAAAGTTTCTGTAAGTAGTTGTTTCCATTGTAAGTAATCGTCTTTTTACAGAACTTTCACTTGATGGTCTTTGACTAATACGTACATTAAAAAGCTTCTGTAGGTAGTAGTTTTACATTTTAAGCAATCCTCTTTTTACAGAACTTTCACTTGGTGGCCTTTGACTAATACATACATTAAAAAGTTAGCCTGCAAATGTAAGAAAGATATGATTAATAAGGAGTGAAGGTGGGGGTAATTGGCAATAGTATGTTTATTTTTTTTTAGAATAATAAATTTTTTAACGATACATCAACCTCAATTTATGATTGAATGTAGAATAGTTCAATAATAATTCGTCGTTTGAACCACATCATTTCTAAAAATAAGCTAGGAATCCCCGCTATTTTATATTTTTGCACTTGATTTAAAAAATAGATGGTAACAGAAGCAACAATAGAAGAAGTTTTAGAATCCTATGTAAACGATAGAGAAGAATACGAGAAATCTCTTTCTGATTTAATGGACCAGCAGCCTCCGCTTCTGGCTTTTCTAGCTCAAGAAAGTAATGATGTTCTGACTGAAGAAGAAAAAGATGTATTGTGGTATATCATCTTAATAATAATTACATCTTCAAGGCGGCATGGTATTTCTGTCGGTGAACTATCAGATGTAGATTTAGGCAATAATGAAGAGTCTAACTGGGAAATCCTGCAGCAACAACCAAAGGGTTCATTTAGAGAGAAGATTACACATTTTTTTGAGGCTTACGAGCAAGAGGATTTATTGGCTTTTGTAGAAGACACACTAGAATTAGAGGATGATAGTCCTGTAACCTCTGTAGGTAGAGATGTTATTTTTATTTCTGCTAAGACTGTAATCGATTCTATTTTCAATTTTCAAAATTAAACAGGAATGAGAGTTTTCAATAGCCTTTTATTAATGGTATTATGTGTGTTGGTGATCTCTTGTAACACATCCAATCAATATAAAGAGAATCCATACAATGCTAAGAATCCAGATTTTTCTTTTCTTAAAGAAGCTTTGAAAGGCAAAAAGATCGTAGCGTTAGGAGAATCCTCTCATGGTTTTGGTGATTTACAGCTACTCAAGGGAAAGATGGTGCAATACCTACATGATGAACTTGACTATGATGTGTTAATTATGGAAGCTGGTTATGGAGATGCAAAGGTGTCTTGGGAAAATATGGAATATTCAGATGAAGGTGTTGAAACAAAAGCTAACAGTCTTTTTAAATATTCTAGAAGTGAAGAATTTAATCCACTTTTTAAATTCATAAAGGATAAAAGTGAAACAGATAATAAATTAGTCTTCTCAGGCTATGATACTCAGATATCTGGAAACGCCTTTTTGTTCAAGTTGACACAAATTATTAGTCTCGTAGAAATTAAGATTATCCAAGATAGTATTCAATCTGGTCTAAAGTCTTTTCGTACTATGTATCAAGTAGGAGATAGTCTTGAAGCATTCCAATATCACAAAAATAAATTATTCGCTGGTATTGATCTAGCTATATCTGTCCTCGATGACAATATGGAAGAAATAATAGAAAAGGAGATCGCTACACAAAAAGAACTAAATATAGAACTTCATGCTCTGGATTATCTCCGTCAATCTTCAGATTTCGAGTTAGGTGATGCATATACCGTTGGATTATCACTCAGAGATAGTTTGATGGCGCAAAATGTTATCAAACAAATAAAAACAGAGTACCCAGAAAAGAAAATAATTCTGTGGGGTCACAATGGACATATCGAACGATCATCCGGCGAAGGAGACAACATTAAATGGATGGGTCATTTTCTATCTGAAGAGTTTGGTGATGACTATTATGCAATGGGTATGTATTGCAAAAAAGGGAACATCTTCGCTCACTGGAAAAAAACCAATCAGCCGTTTGATATAAATGAAGACGGTTTTATTGAAAAAACATTATTTGACAAAAATCAGAACGGCATTTTTGTAAATCTCCCAACCTATCAAGCAGATCGCACAGAGTGGTATCACAATCAAATAAATGGATACGAACCAGAGGCCGGAGGAAAAGTTTCGTTCATTCCCTCAAAAAGGTTTGATGGCGTGCTCTTACTTCCGGAAACAAGTGTTCCAACTTTCATCACGAAGAGTTCTAGGTAAGGAATAAAACATTAATAATGTTACATTCTTCTGCTTGTTCTGCTTGATGTTTTCCCCTTCTTCTTCGTTAAAAAGCCTCGCCGATGCGATGCATCGCCTACGTTTTTTGCCTTGGAGAATAAATAAAATAACAGCACATAAAAACGTACTTTATTAATGCAACCTTCCTAATTATTAATTTCCTTTAGCTACTTTTATTTTTCTAACTAAGAAAATTGAAGCCGCTCCAAAGAGGATGGATATTATTCCTACCCAGTGGTAATTGTAGAACGTCTCGTCCTCTCCTATAAAAATTACTTGTCCCGCAATCAAAGAAGACAGTCCTATGGCAAGTTGCTGTAAGGCTGATTTGATGCTCATGAAACTTCCTCGATTGGCTTGACTAGCAGCTGCTGTAATTATCGTGTTTGGAGATATCATCCTTCCACTTGCAAACACAAAAAACATAGTGGTAAAACTAATAGCTACCCAAATCGGTACAACCTTCAAATTCGTAATCAATAGCGTAGGTATAAATGATAAAAACATCACAGTCGAGAAGACTTTCATTACCCCATATTTATCTGTCATCTTTCCAATCATCGGTGCTGATACAACGGTAGCCACACCACCACAAAAGAACTGAAGGGCAATCTCTTCTTGAGTGAGTCCAACATTAGCTATAAGGTATGGAGATATAAATGGTATTATCATAAAATGAGCTAATACCAACACAAATCCAGCTAACAAAGCATTTAATTGATTAGCGTCTGTAGTGATCGCTTTAACCGTTTTTTTGAAATTAATTTTCTCATCTTGTTCGCTTAGGTGAGAAGTCATATTAGGAAAAGTAATTGCAATAAAGCCAACAATTAAAAGTGCTGCCGCACCTATAACTATAAAAGGAAGATGCCAGCTACTTTTTGCCGCTAAGTATATGCCTATTGGTACTCCCAATGCTGACGCCGCTGAAAATGCAGCAAATAAAATGCCCATGGCGGTCCCCCGTTCTTTGAATTTGTACAGATCGCTTACTATAGAAAGAACCATGGCTCCTATCATGCCACCAAAAAAGCCCGTAAATACTCTCAAGGATACCAGCTGAACATAGCTATCCGTAAATGCACAAGCTATTGTGCCTAAACCAAAACCTGTATATATAAACAATAGAGCGGTCTTCCTATCAAACCGGTCTAAGTAAAAAACACCAATCAAACTTGAGAAAAAAGCAGACAAAGCGTATGAAGATACTAAGAGACTATATTCACCAGAACTTATCTGAAATTCTTTGATGAATATATCACCCAGCGGCATTATCAGCATAGAATCCACTATGTGAATAAAGTTGACCAGAGCCAAAGTAAAAAGAATTAACTGTCGCTTTTTGAGTTGTTTTATGAATGCCATTAAAGAAATTTAGAAGCAATCAGAACGCCTGTTGCTCCATAAAGTTGCAGATATTCGAGTTGTAGGAATGTCGTCCTCAAAAATCTAGAGCAAAAATGGAACAAAATTTGTACTTTAAATATTATAATTTTGAACTGAATACAAGCTCCAAGGGCTTGGATAAAACAAAATATACATGTCAAATAGAACAATACCTACCGTTGACTTATCTAAGTTTGTTAATGGAAGTGCAGAAGAACGTACTGCATTTGTGGACAAATTAGGAAAAGCGTTCCATGAAGTAGGCTTCGTTGGAGTCATAAATCATGGCATTCCAAAAGACCTAGTAGATGGATTCTACAACGAATCTAAGACATTCTTTAGTCAACCGGTTTCGTTGAAGCGTAAATACAAACTCGATGGTTTGGCTGGCCAGAGAGGGTATACATCTTTTGGTACAGAACATGCTAAACAGAGTCAAGTAGCAGATTTAAAAGAATTTTTTCAAATAGGACAATGGGTTTCACCCGATCATCCCCTCAAACACGAATATCCCGATAATGTATATACAGAAGAAACCCCTGCGTTTTACGATAAAGGAAAGGATCTGTACAAAGGGTTCGAAGAGGCTGGTGGTCACTTGTTGAGAGCAATTGCATTACACTTGGATCTTCCAGAAGACTATTTTACGGCTAGAATTCATGATGGAAACAGCATCTTGAGATCAATCCACTATCCACCAATTACCGAGGAACCTAGAAGTGCCATCCGTGCAGAGCAGCATGAGGACATCAATCTTATCACGCTTCTAGTAGGAGCATCTGCAGGTGGATTACAATTGCTCAATACTGATAATGAGTGGCTCGATATTACTCCTGAAGAAAATGAAATAGTAATCAATGTAGGTGACATGTTACAACGACTGACAAATAACTACTTGAAATCAACGACGCACCGAGTAGTAAATCCACCAAAAGAGCAGTGGCATGTGCCTAGACTTTCAATCCCGTTTTTCTTACATCCGAAGGGTTCTGTTTCTTTAAATTGTCTAGAATCGTGTGTAACTGAAGAAAGACCATTGGCTTATGAGCCTACAACAGCGGGCGATTATCTTGACGAAAGATTAAGAGAAATAGGCCTAAAAAAATAAGTTTTGATAGAACAATACTGTTCATACATCGAAATTTGACAAACAAAGACATCAAGGAGTTGATTTTTTGATGTATTTTTGCACTATAAAATTATAATAATGATGTTATATATAAATATGCTTTTTGGTATGCCAGGAATGACGGAAATGTTAGTAATTGCTTTTATTGTTCTTTTATTGTTTGGTGGTAAGAAACTACCTGAGCTTATGAAAGGGCTAGGAAAAGGAATAAGAGAGTTCAATAATGCAAAAGCAAGTATTGAAACTGAAGTAAAAGAAAGCTTGAAAGAAGTAGAAGATAAATAGACTTATTTATTGTTTATTGTGCTTTTAAAAATGGGGTTTTGTCGATTGACGAAGTCCCATTTTTTGTGTTATATTGAAATGTGATTTCATGAAAAAGAGGCGTAAATAGTACGGTTTGCACTGATTAACAATTTTTTGTATTTTAGCTATGCAATAATTATATATGTAGGGAATAGTGTTGGAGTGATTTTGGGTAGCAAAAAACTGCTGTCTATTGTTTGATTATTGATCATAAATTAACAATATGAAACTACGACTTCTTTTCATTTTCGTCCTTTTGCAATCCACATACTTATTTTCAGGAGACAATCCTTGCATTGCAACTGTAGCCACCCTACAATCTACATATGTTAGCTATGATGCCTCAGGTTCTTCCTCCTCTGGCGTCCCTTCTTCTATCTGTATAAATGACAGTAGTCCAGACTTTTGGTTACAGTTTTCTGTGACCAGTAACTCCTCGTTGTTTATACTAATGAATTCTTCCACAGCTGAACAAGCCAATATCGCATTGTATAACAGCGATTGTATTAACCCAGAACAAATACTTTGTTATACGGGAGGCACCTGCACCAATGATTTGCCTCAAATAGAAATATCAGGACTGGAACAAGATGAGACATATTATCTAAAGATTTGGTCGGATACCGGTCTTTCTACTTTTGATTTGTATTTGAATAGCGTTTTACCTGATTATGAAATATTACCTAGCATAGACTATTACTGTGCCGCTGATAATAATGGGTTGCCTGATGCTTGTTTTACCTTTCAAGCCGAAGGTGGTGGAAGTGCTTTGGCTTGGTTGCCAGAAATGGTTGATTTCAATCAATCCTTAAACCATAGAGCGGAAGTGCTTTTTGGAGAGCCATTTAGTAACACCAAAAATGATCAAGGAATGACAATGGTATATTCAAATTATGCACCTACAAGCTGTTTTGATGCTGGGAATTTCGAAGATATATTCACCACAAACCTGTTAGAATCATTTATCATAGAATTGAATCTCGAAGATGTCGGAACCAATAATTTCTGTAGAATTAGCGTCAATGGTGCTGTCGGGCTTAATATAATAGCTGGACCGGTCGAAGTAAATAATGGAGACCTGAGAGATGGTCTATTTCATGATTTAGATTTTATTTGGGAACCACTTACTACTAACTATAAAGTATACTTTGATGGGTCTCTAATACTCTCTGGTTCATACGACATCATCAATAATTGTTTAGGAGGAAGCAACACAACAAACAGAGGTTATACTGCTATGGTGCCTTCTAGTAATAATCAATGCTGTTCTTATTCTGGACCCGAAGGCACTTCATCAATATCAACTTCAGACCTTACATTGTGTGAAGGAGAGTCTACTTCGATAGGTGGAACTACTTTCGAAACAGATGGCCTCGGAGCAGAAGAATCAACAGATGAAATGGGATGTCCTTCTTTTACTTTTACAGCTGTATCTTTTATTGCTAATTCTGATACTTCACTAGGTGAGATTTTAGTCTGTGACAATGAACCGTTTGTAATCGATGGAGCTGCATATACTGAAACTGGTTCATATATGGTCACATTAGAAAGCTCTGAAAATGGCTGTGATAGCATAATCTCTTTTAGTATCTTAAATATTACTCCTCTTGCCATAGTTGATGGGCCTTCAGAGGTGGGCTGTACAAACGATTTAGTTGAACTGGGTTCTAGTAACTCTATATGGAATTCAAACGCTACAAACACATATATCTGGGAGAAAAATGGAACGTTCTACAATGACACAGAATCAATATTAGTAGGTTCTGGTTCCTACACCCTTACTGTTGTTTCTACTATTGACGATGTTGTTTGTTCTCACTTCACAACATTCGATATAATATTAATTCCGCCTTTTATACCTATTATCGATGGGGAGCCTGATACTCTTTGTTCTCAAGATTGTACGACTATCGGTATCCAACCACAAAATGGTACATTTACATACTTGTGGGAAAATGATTCTACAACTATAGATATCATTGTTTGTCCAGAAGTTACCACTAATTATTCTGTGTCAGTCACAGATGTTGGAGGATGTGAGCAAATAGCAAATATTCCTGTCAATGTAAACCCAATAGGCGCTTTTGATCTGCTAAATGCACAAATCTGTATTGGAGACACTTTAGATGTCTCAGCATACAGCGAATATTTAATCACTTTATCTAACCCCTCACTTGCGGTTATAAATGAAGGTTACCTTATTGGCTTAAATAGTGGCTTTATTGACATCACTTTATCTGACCAAGATGGGTGTCTTCAACCAAATACAAATTTATTTGTAACAATCATAAAATGTGATCCTGGTTGTATATCAAAGGATACTTCTATCATTGCGGAAATCTGTGAAGGAGATTCTATTTTGGGATATGGCGAGACAGGAATATATGCTGACACTTTTGCAATAGGGGAGATGTGTGATTCTATTGTTTTTTTAGACTTAACTATACTTCCTACGTTTTATGACTCGCTCGCTATTGATCTCTGTTTTGGTGATTCGTATAATGGGATAGATGAAACATCAACCTTTTTGGATACTTTTCAATCTATAGCTGGGTGTGACTCCATAATTTTTTCTTCCATTTATGTGCCGTCATTGATAAGTGACACCATAGCTGTTGATATTTGTGATGGCGCAGACTATATGGGATATACCACAAATGGAAATTTCACAGATACTTTGATAGCCACTAATGGTTGTGATTCTATCTTGTTTTTAGATCTAACAATTATTCCAATAACAAACATCAACCTATCAGTTACTATCTGTGAAGGTGAAGAATACGAGGGTTATGTTGAAATGGGAATATATCAAGATACTTTAGTAAGTGCACTTGGTTGTGATTCTATTGTTAGCCTAGATTTAGAAGTTATACTTATTGATAAAGACACTATCGATGTAACTATCTGTGATGGGTTGACTTTCTTGGGTTATACAGAACAGGGTCAATATGTAGATACTACTTTTTCCCAGGAAGGATGCACTGAACTTAGAATCCTGAATCTCAATGTGATTGACAGTGTAATCTTAGAATTCGACACCTTGATCTGTCCAGAAGATACGCTTTACGGAGCCATAATATTTGATGAAGGAGTGTATTCTTTCGTAAGCACTGGTGAGCAGGGGTGCTCTGTCACGACCTTTGTCTCTGTTTCTTTCAAAGACGAAGGGTGCTCTGTTGGTATAAATGATTTCAATAAAATATGGAACGGTAAGATATATCCTAACCCTACAAACAGAATTCTAAATATAGAATCCGCCGAAGCGTTTCGGTTTTCACTCTTTGATATAAATGGATCTCAAATTCGTCATTATGTTAGTCCACAGGAACGTTCCATATTAGATATGTCCTTTTTAAAAAATGGTATATATATTCTCAAAATAGAATCGAAAGACCAGCACGTAGTCAAGAGAGTACTCAAGATGAATTAAAGTGCTAACCCTCTCAATTCTGTCATCTTTCTATTTAGCATTTTAATTGACTGCTGATTTACACTCTGGTTGAGATTTGTCCCTAATAATCCATAAGTTTTTCTTTGTGTAAAGTTCCTTGCTTTTCTAAGTGATCAATTGATAGTATCAGGCAGTTATTCCACTATATTAATGGTATTCCCTTAGAGAGGTCATGCTACTTTGCGCCATGATAAAGAAGAAGGATTAAATTCGGTTATTTATACCCTCTCTTTTTCTGAAAACATTCTTTTATACCTTTACAATTGTTTTACAATGAGGAGGAATTACCTCAAGTCGGGCATCTTATTTATTGGGTGCTTGATTTTTTTATTTTCGTGTCAAAAACAGAAACTTAATCAACCTGAGATTGAGTTCTTATCACCTTTGCATTCTCATAATTTGTCATTAGGAGAAGCGATGCTTGTTGATGTTGATATTTGGGATGATAAAGAAATCGATTCTTATGAGATAACGCTTACATCAGAATCTGGCTTTGAGTATTTTAATGATAAACAGAGTATTCACCGAGCTTTTCATCATGTCTCATATGAATTTGATGTTTCAACAGCTACCAACCAAAACTTCGATATAACAATGAAGGTAAAAGATAATGAAGGTAACGAGTCCAAGAGGTCTATTTGGATTTCTATAGATAAGTAAATACTACTGTCTTTTACTTTATACCTGAAAAAATATACAACCAAACCATTTTTTTAGGCCATAACACCCACAATTAAGATTAAATGCATTTTCTTTGTGGTACATTGACAAAATAGATCATAAAATGGCAGATAATCATAACTACGGAAAAAAAGGAGGATGTGTAGGAAAGGGAGCTCTCTTTTTAGCACTGTTTATAATCATGTTGATTTGGATTTACTACAAAAACCAAAATGGTGTTCCAGGATAGAAAGCTGTGAACCACGTGAAAATAAATACAAATACACTAAGCTTTAGCTCTTGCTAGGGCTTTTTGTATTTTTGGAGATTTAGAACCTTATGTAATTGACAAGCTTTGGATAAATTAACCCACCATATAGAAGCACTTGTTTTTATCTCTGAACAATCGATGACTCTCAAAGAGATCAAAATTTGTTTAGAAGAACAATTCGCGACCACCCTGAAAAAGGAAGAACTCCTCCTTGCTATTGATCAGCTAAAAGAAAAGTATCAAAGTGATAAATTCGCTATTGAAATAGTAGAAATATCCAATGGCTACAGGTTTATGACCAAAGGTGCTTATTACAACACTGTAGCAACATATCTAAAGCAGTCAACAAAGAAAAAATTGTCTAAGTCCGCTCTAGAAACTCTATCTATCATTGCTTACAAACAACCTGTCATAAAAAGTGAGTTGGAGCAAATAAGAGGTGTAAGCTGTGATTATAGTATCCAAAAGCTCCTCGAAAAAGAACTTATAGAAATAGAAGGAAGAAGTGATGGACCAGGAAGACCCTTAATATATGCCACCTCTACAAAATTCATGGACTACTTTGGCCTGAAATCTATTGAGGATCTACCTAAAACCAAAGATATAGCAATACCAGAAAATTCTATTGGCGAAGAGAATATAGTCGAGGAAACGAAGGTGTTGGCTGCAATTCCTAAATCTGCAGAAGAAGAGGAGTAATCATGTCCTTTCCACAAAGAAGTGTATAGAACAACTAACAAAAGTTCGTCCAATATTATTCTCTAGGCATAAAAAGCCTTTAGTTAAAGGAAAACCTTCAAATTACTTCATCAGCTCCTTTGCATTCTCGATCGCAGCTACAGATGGTGGATTCCCACTCAACATTTTAGCTATTTCCGTAATTCTACCTTCTTTATCCAGTTCCTTGATAGCCGTGACTGTACGATCTTCACGATCATTTTTATGTACGAAGAAGTGACGATCTGCCTTGGCGGCGATTTGTGGAGAGTGAGTAATAGAAATGACTTGATGTTTATCCGCTAATCCTGCCAAGATTTCTCCCATTCTAGATGCTACTTCACCAGAAACGCCTGTATCTATCTCATCAAAAATCAATGTCGGAAGTGTCATCGCGTCTGCCACTAATGACTTAATACAAAGTGTCAACCTTGATATTTCACCACCAGATGCGATGTCCTTTAAAGACTTGAAGTCACTTCCTTTGTTAGGTGCAAAAAGGAAGGTAATCTGATCCATTCCTGATGGTCCTGGCTTATCTAATGGTGCGATGTCCACTTTGATATATGCATTCTCCATAGAGAGCGGAATCAACATTTTATGAATACTTTTTTCGAATTCTGGAGCTGTCTTTTTCCGACTTTTAGAAATTACTTCCGCTTTTTTAACCAATGATGCTTCTAATTTTGCGATGCGTTTTTGTAAGCTTTCTATGTCTTGGGTTATATCTCCGAATCCTGATAATTGCGTTGATATATCATCCTGAATTTTAAGTAGATCTTCCAGATTATCAACATTGTGCTTCTTTTGTAATCTATATATAAGGCTCAACCGTGCATTAAGTTCTTCGATTTTGTTTTCATCATACTCTGTTATTTCAGCGATGTGACCAGCCTCTTTGGCGATGTCTCTCATTTCTTCTTGGATGTTGGTAAGTCGCTCGTATAGTTCGGCCAACTTCTCATCCGCATCCATTACACTTGATAATTCGTTGAGCAGGGTTTGTAAAGTATCTACAGTACTTGAATCGTCTTCGTCCAATTGGTGAAGGATCATATTTCCTACCCTTTGGATATCTTCTGCATTGGTAAGTTTATCGAGTGTTTTTTCTTTTTCCTCCTGTTCTCCATCCATTAACTCAGCATCATTGAATTCTTTCATCTGGAAGTTGAGAAAATCCATTTCTTGGTTGGCGTTTCTGTGCTTTTCTTCTACGGAAGCCAGTGTTCTTTTTGACTTTGCATATTCTACATAATCTGCCTGATAATCGCCTACTTTATCAATTACTCCTGCCAATGCATCTATTGTCTTCGTCTGAAAAGATACACTATGTAGATCCAACGCGTCAAATTGTTGATGTAGGTCTACCAGATTGTCCGTTATTGCCTTTAATACAGAAAGAGTTGTCGGTTCGTCATTGATAAATGCACGGCTTTTTCCGTTAGGAGAGATCAACCTGCGAATGATTGTTTCCTGCTCATAATCTATGCCTTCTGCTTCGAAGATGGACTGTATATTATAATCCGACACATCAAAGACAGCCTCTACTACACACTTCTTATCTGCTTCATACAGTACTTTTGTATCCGCTCTTTTACCCATTATAAGACCAAGAGCCCCTAATAATATTGATTTACCTGCTCCTGTTTCTCCAGTAACTATCGATAACCCTTTTGTAAGGTCCAGTTCTAAAGATTCGATGATGGCGTAATTATGTATTTCTAATCTTTTCAGCATAGTGTAAAATTAGCTTTTTGTTTAGTCTCTATTTCTAAAATTTTGATTTATCTATTCTTGCACAACATCAAATGACACTCCAAGCTTCTCGAGATACTCTTTCAAGGGCCCTAGACCAACTGATGCTCTTCTTTTATCCACTGTAGAGGCTGACCTAAGGTTATAGAGTTCACCATTAAGAACTTGGCTCCCATATATCTGTGGTTTTCCGTCATCCATCAATATTCTATCCTGCATCAAAGCAATAGACCCAGCATCGATAGCACCCTCTTCATTAGCCTCTATAAAATAATCAATGTATCTTTTTCTGTATTCTGCTCCATTGTGTTGGATAATCAACCATATGATATTTATCTGTTTTTCGTTTTCCACTCCTTTTGGTAATCCACATACTTGATCGACACTGATGACCAATTCAAGGTTTTTGTGATTGACCATAGCATCATAGACGACACCTTCTTTTCGTATTTCTTGGTCTCTTCTATATGCTTCATCTAGTAGAGGTTTGACATTATCACAATCTATTTGAGTCACTGTAACTGGGGGGCCTGCATTAAGTTTTTTATTGATCTGTGCTTCAATTTCTTGGTCTCCGGGTGTACTTTTTCTTACGACCACTTCCACTATATCCCCTTTTTTATTCTTGTAAAAATCTGTAGTTAAGCCTCCTTGTTCATACGCGGTTATCATTTCATCTTTGGTCATAATATTACCCATAATATCTTTTATGATAATAGAATCTGGAGATGGGAAGTCGTTTTTTACTGCACGTTTCACATACTCCTTCACACTCATTTTTTCAAGTTTTGGAGAAGAATTACAAGATACTATGAGAATAAAAGAGAATAAAAAAAGGAGTTTGCAGATTTTCATAAAAAATGAACTTTGTTTACTTAATAATGTCAAAAGCCAGAAACCACTATCGCGATTTCCGGCTCATTTATATTACTTAACCATTATTTGGCTTTTAGTTTTATACTTTTTTGATAACAATCGCACTCGCACCTCCTCCTCCATTACAGAGTGTAGCACAACCAATTTCTCCATCATTTTGGTGAAGTACATGATTAAGTGTCGTCAATATCCTAGCGCCTGATGCGCCAAGCGGGTGACCAAGCGAAACTGCCCCTCCATTTACATTTACTTTGTCTTCTGATATTCCTAGCTCCTTATTAAATGCTAATGTTACAACAGAAAATGCTTCATTCACCTCGAAGAAGTCTACATCGTCTTTTGTAAGGCCTGCTCTTTTAAGTGCTTTTGGAGCTGCTAATGTAGGAGCCGTTGTAAACCATTCTGGCTCATGTGCTGCATCAGCAAATGCTAATATCTCAGCTATCGGAGTCAATCCAAATTTCTGTACAGCATCTTCACTTGCTACTATAATTGCAGAAGCTCCATCATTGATAGTTGAAGAATTCGCCGCAGTAGCGGTTCCGTCTTTACTAAAAGCAGCTCTTAGCGAAGGTATTTTATCAAATCTTACTTTTTTGTACTCTTCATCTTCAGCTATGATAAGATCATCTCCTCTTCTTTGTGGCACATTTACTGGTATGATCTCATCTTTGAATCTTCCCGCTTCTGTTGCGGCTGCAGATCTTGTATAAGACTGTATGGCGAACTCATCTTGCTGTTCTCTAGTTATATCATATTTTACAGCGGTAGCATCTGCAGATGTTCCCATTGCTAAATGATTGTAGGCATCTACAAGACCATCTTTTTGTAATCCATCTACTAGCTCTCCACCACCAAACTTATAACCCCATCTTGCTTTTGGCATATAATAAGGAATATTAGACATACTCTCCATGCCACCCGCTACCAAGATTTCCGCATGCCCAAGCATGACAGATTGTGCTGCAAACATCACTGACTTCATACCCGAAGAACAAACTTTATTTACTGTAGTACAAGGTACATTATTACCAATCCCTGCCCCAAGTGCTGCTTGTCTAGCGGGTGCTTGCCCTACATTTGCTTGGCATACGTTTCCGAAGTATACTTCGTCGATATTTGCAGAATCTACCTTTGCCTTTTCTAAGGCTCCTTTGATAGCAATACTGCCCAATTGAGGGGCCGTAAGTGAAGACAATGATCCACCGAAACTACCCATAGGGGTACGAACTGCAGATACTATATATACTTTTTTCATAGATACAATTTTAAATGAGGCTTTGACCTCTTGTTATTATTTGATTAGGTAGTGTAAAGGTAAGGATTCGAATTGTATTTATACATTTGAATTTAGCTTAAACATTCGAATACCTTTCATACTCAAGAGAACCAATAACACTATTTCTTCTTCGGCACTGGATCATCCCCATGTCCACCCCACGGGTGACATCTTCCAATACGCTTCAGACCGATCCATGTTCCTCTAAAAATTCCCCATTCATCGATAGCCTGTAACATATAATGAGAGCAAGATGGACTATATCTACATGTCGGTCCAAGAATCGGAGAAATAAACCATTGATATAGCTTAATCGGAAATGTAAATATCTTTTTGAGCACATTAGTCATACATTTCTATCTTTTCGGAAGTCTTCTCTGGAGTAAATAATATATCCTCGACTCGTTGTTTATCCAGTTGAATATTCGTCATGTTTTTTTGATCATCGTATAATTCTGTCATGATAGTATTGGTGACAGATATTTCGGAAAATAAAGGAACATCTACAACTTCCAGATAACACCAAACTGCCGCTAGATCATCCGATTGTTCTTTACCTAGAAACTCCGGAGTGATTATTTGACCATTTATCTCTATTATGAAGTGCTCAAGTATATATGTATGGATACTGTCTTCCGCATCTTCTTTTTCTTTACGGGTACAAAGTCTTAGTGTATTACCCGCTGTTGGCTGTAGCGCCTGTTCTAGGTCATCGATAAACATATTCATTGTGATCTGAAGTGTCTGATCATTTGTATTATAATTAATGGTACTCTTACTCAAGTGAAACTCGTGTGCATCAATGATTGGCCCCACATTCATCATGCTGGAAAAAAGAATTACAAAAAGTATATTCATATGCTGTATTATAGTCAATATAGTTAATGGTATAATGACGAAATTGGTTCTCGTTTTGTATCTGAGACTGATAAAAACTTATATGCTAAAATTATAGATTACAATCCTAGCAACTTGTCCAAATAGTCATTATCCACTTCTGTGCCTGCGAAATCGTCAAATGCTTTTTCAGTTATGTCAATGATGTGACTTTGAATGAACGGCGCTCCTTCTCTAGCTCCTTGCTCTGGAGACTTGATGCAGCATTCCCACTCCATCACTGCCCAACCACCAAACCCATGCTTGGATAGTTTGGTGAATATACTTCCGAAATCTACTTGTCCGTCACCTAAACTTCTAAATCTTCCAGCTCGATCTGCCCATCCTTGATATCCTCCGTATACGCCTTGTTTCCCCGTTGGGTTAAATTCCGCATCTTTTACATGGAACGCTTTGATGCGATCGTGATAGATATCGATATATGCTAGATAATCTAGTTGTTGCAGAACAAAATGGCTAGGGTCATAAAGGAGACATGCTCGACTATGGTTGTTTACTTCTTTAAGGAACATTTCATAACTAATACCATCATGCAAGTCTTCGCCTGGATGTACTTCATAACAAACATCCACTCCACATTCATCAAAATGATTTAGGATGGGTAACCATCGATCTGCCAACTCTTTGAATCCTCTTTCTACCAGTCCATTGGGTCTTTGTGGCCAAGGATACATTGTCTGCCAGAGCAATGCCCCACTAAATGTTGCATGCCCTCTTAATCCTAGATGTTGACTAGCAGATCCTGCATATTTTACTTGCTGTTTTGCCCATTCTGTTCTTTCTACAGGTTTTCCTTTTACTTCATCTGGTGCGAATCCATCGAACATTGTGTCATATGCTGGGTTCACAGCGACCAATTGACCCTGTAGATGGGTGCTTAGTTCTGTTATTTCTAGGCCATATTCACCAATTTTACCCTTTAATTCATCACAGTATGTCTTGCTTTCCGCTGCAGTTTTTAGATCTATCAATCTTGATTCCCAAGTTGGAATTTGTATGCCTTTATATCCTAGGTCCGCAGCCCATTGGCAGATATTCTCTAAACTATTGAACGGTGCTTCATCGCCCATAAATTGAGCTAAAAATATAGCTGGTCCTTTTATTGTTTTCATTTTAATAATTGTTTTTAAGTACCATTGCTTAATAGAATGCTACATTGAAATATATAAAATTAGTATTGTTAGAATTAAGTCCGTTGTCGCTTAGTCAACATCATAAAGCAAATCTGCGATTCTAACGATTCAGCAAACCAGCAAAAATAATGTTAATAACGGATGAATAACTTAATAATCCATGACTTAAGAAACACCTCCTAATCAATTACATCGACACCCACTTCACATCCTCTGTATCCCCACTTTCTATGACCTTATCGATAAATCTCATTCCTCTTACTCCGTCTTCCACCGTCGGGAAATCAGTATAAATTGGATCTACTTCTACTCCATCTACTCTTGCTTGGATGCATTTTGCTACATTTCTGTAAATATTTGCAAATGCTTCGAGATATCCTTCAGGGTGTCCTGCGGGGATTCTTGTGTGTGCTTCGGACTCTGGATATAATGGCCCTACTCCTGTTCTTCTGAGTTCAGTCGGTTTGTCAAGCCATCTCACCATTAGAGAGTTGGGTTCCATTTGGCTCCATGAAAGTCCACCCTTTTCTCCATAGACTCTTATGTTTAGGTCATTTTCTTCACCCGCGCTTATTTGACTAGCGTGAAGAACGCCCCTTGCACCATTGTCAAACCTTAGAAGGACATTACCATCATCATCCAGTTGACGCCCCTCTACCATGATGCTTATATCTGCACACAATTGAGTAATCTTTAACCCCGTAATATATTCCGCAAGGTTTTCTGCGTGTGTGCCAATATCTCCCATCGCACCGGCTTTTCCAGACTTTTTAGGATCGGTTCGCCATGCTGCTTGCTTTTGATCACTCCCTTCTAGAAGTGTAGACAACCAGCCTTGAGGATATTCTACCACTACTTTCCTGACTGCACCTAGTTCTCCGTGCTTGATCATTTGTTTGGCCTGTTTTACCATCGGGTAACCCGTATAATTATGAGTAAGAGCGAAGAGTAGACCTGATTCCTTAACTGTTTTTTCTAATCCAAGCGCTTCTTCCATATTGAAGCAAAGTGGTTTGTCGCTTACTACATGAAATCCGTTGTCTAGAGCCATTTTAGCTGGACCATAGTGCATATGATTGGGCGTCACGATACTTACGAAGTCCATTCTTTGGTCTGCGGGAAGTTCTTTTTCTTTTACTATCATCTCAGAATAACTTCCATAAACCCGTTTAGGGTCAAGATAAAAGTCCTCCCCTGATAATCTTGATTTTTCTGGATTACTACTAAATGCTCCGCATACTAGCTCGATCTGTCCATCAATTGCTGCTGCCATTCTGTGTACCGCCCCGATGAAAGCTCCTCGTCCGCCACCAATCATTCCCATTCTTATTTTCCTTGGCATAACTTTTATTTTTAACTCTTAATCAATTGTGTAGTTCTCATTATTTGCCGAAAATAGAAAATAGAACTAAGTCAATTACATAAATCGGTCACAAATGAGATATAAAATCAACCAGAGAGGCTTCATATCTGTGGATGTGCTTATTGCATGGTGGTAATTCTGATTCTGTGTGTGAGGACAAAACACCAACAACTTTCATTGTTGCATTGATAGCTGCACTCACTCCTGCATGCGAATCTTCGAATACTAGGCATGCCCCTGGAGCAGAAGAGAGGTTTTTTGCGCTTTTGAGATATACTTGTGGGTCTGGTTTATGCGCAGTTACATCTTCACTCGCAAGTGTTGAACCAAATACTGCCCTTATTTTAAGTGTGTCCAAAATAAGGTCCATATTAGCAATCGGCGCTGACGTCGCTACCCCAAGTTTATACTTTTCTTCATTCAAAAGATTCAAAAAATCTAAGAATCCATCTATCGGTTTTACGTGGTCCGCGTATATTTCTCTGAATAAGCCTTCTTTCTCATCTTCATATTCTTGGAGCTCGTCTCCAAATACTGGTCTTCCTAAAAAGTGAGAAAAAATATAACTATTGCTTTTACCATACATGTGTGCAGCATATTCTTTTTCCGAAGGGTTCAATCCTCTTTTTTGAAAAAATTCTTGAAACGCCTTGGAATGGTGGGGGTTCGTGTGGCATATTACACCATCCATGTCAAATAAGATTGTATCTATCATAAACGCTAAGGTAGTTATTGAAGATTATTTAAGTGCAAAGAACTTTTTAGCGTAGTCTTAACCAATCTTGAATTGTATTTATGCCACATCTCTAAATTATACCACTAAAGGGTGACAAAAGTCCATTTTAGAATTCCGAAATTTATGGGGAATATTTTGATTTAAAATTTGTGTTTTAGAATCTATAAGTATACATATGAAGCATTTTAATTTGATCCCTTTCTTGTGTGTTCTCATTTTGACAATAATGCCGTTATTGTCTTTTGGTCAAAGCGGATATGAATCTTTTGAGCATGCAAATGAAGCCGGTAATAATGAAAAAGCTTATAAAGAATTATCGTCCGCTTTATCTCGGCTTTTTAATAATCCTAATAAGATGTCTCTTGAAGAGGCATTTTCCTTTTTTAACCTTTATGAAATCATAACCTATAATCAAGGAAAGATAACTGAAGTCGATAGTGTCTATTTGCAAGCCATTGCCTATGGAGTCTATATACAAAGTGAAACCTTGCAATGTAAATACACCGTGATGAGAGGGAATCTCTTTCGAATAAAAAATGAGTGGAAAACGGCAATAGGCATTCTTAAAGGAGAGCTTAAGTTTGATTGTTTACAAGAAGATTACATTCAGATTCATGCAATCTTATGAAAGTGTTACAATTAATTGAATTTTGATTCAGCCCTATACTATACTATGGCGGTTCTTCCTTTGGCAGAGCAGACAAAGGATACAACCAATTTGATGTTGCTTTATAATAATCTTGTAGCATATTATAAAAAATCTAATCGAAAGGCTCAGGCGTTCGAATATGAGAAAAAGTGTCTTGAGTATGAAGGAAAGTGTCCTGTGATGCAAGTAGCCTCTAGCCTATCGATGGCAGGTTTACTCACAAGTATGAACAACCTCTCTTTGGCAGAAGAGTATATAGAAAACGCTGAGAAATTATTAAGAAATAAAGATGATAGACGAACGATTGCTCAGATTAGTTACTATAAAGCCAGATTAGAGTTTGCTAGGAAAAACTATAATGAAGCAATAAAGTATATTGATCTTGCATATTCTTATTTTGTGGATAAGGAATATACCAATCAAATCGTAGCTGCACTATCTGACAAGGCCCTTTTTGCAAAGCATAACAAAGACTTGAGCCTTTATGAAGACTGTATAAATAAATTGGAGGGGTATATAGGGGAAGTAAAGTCAATTACATATAAATATGCCGCGACACGCCCCGTGGCAAAATACTATATCGACAAAAACAATTCCGCAAAGGCAAAGCTTTTAATGGACAACCTGGACGTTTCGTTGGACAACATTGATTGGAATAATAGAGATGAATTTTTAGAACTTAAAGCAAGCATTGCAAAGAGTGAGAGAAACTATCTGCAAAGTATTGGTTGTTTAGAACAATTGAATGTGTATCAAGATTCTATGCGAAACGCCAATGTGTCTAATCAGATAATTTTATCAGAACAACTATACGATAGAGAAAAGAAAAAGCAAGAAATAAATCAATTGAATGTAAAAGCTGATGTTGCACAAGCTAACTTAAACACATAAAAATGGATTATTGCTATATCTCTTCTTTCACTTGGATTACTTTTATTTTTCTTTTACAAACTCAAAGGAAAAAATAAGCAAATATCAGAACAACAAAAGTCGCTTAATCAGGCTTTGGAAGATAAGGATATTCTTCTTCGTGAAATTCATCACAGAGTGAAAAACAACCTTCATGTCGTCTCTAGTCTTTTAAATTTACAGTCCAACTATATTTCGGATGGTGCGGCTCTTGGGGCCATTAATGACGGGAAAAACAGAGTCAGTTCCATGGCAATGATCCACCAAAATTTATATCAAGATTCTAATCTTACAAGCATTAACTCCAAAGAATATTTCGATAATCTTATTGAGAGTTTATTTGAATCCTATAATGTAAATTCGGAGGAAATAACGTTGCAAAAGAAAATCCAAGATTTAAATATTGATGTAGATACCATGATTCCCCTTGGGTTGTTTGTGAATGAGTTAGTTAGCAATGCTTTGAAACATGCTTATACTGGTATAAAAGAGAAAGGAATGTTGACTATAGAACTAAAAGAAGAAAGTGGCCTATTAGAACTTAGTGTTTTCGACAATGGAATCGGAATGCATGAGGATCAATTTTTCTCTTCAGAAAGTTTTGGAAATAAGATGATAAAAGCTTTTAAGAATAAATTGAAAGCAAATATCAGAATTCAAAATTATCATGGTACAAGTGTTTCATTACAAATCCAAAATTATAACCTTGTTGCATAATATGAGTAAAATTATTCAATTGAAAATCAAACAGCCGGAGCTCAATTTAAGCAATCTCAACGTGGATGAATTAGTAAATGTCGTTTCAGAAATGAGTAACATATTAACTCTTATTCAGAAATTTTTGGACCAATCCCCTAACCGATGTCAATAAGAATATTAATAGTTGAAGATGAACCGATAATTGCAGAAGATTTAGCGATTATACTGAAAAAGGAAGGTTATCAAATTCCTGGCGTTGCCAATGATTCTTCTACTGCTTTGGACATGCTTCATACTCATAGTCCAGATATAGCTCTTCTTGATATATCATTAGATTCTTCTGGTTCAGGGATAGATATCGCAGCTATTATTAATGAAAAACATCAAATACCTTTTATTTTCATCACCTCTTTTTCTGATCGTTATACCTTGGACAAGGCCAAAGATGTGTATCCGCATGGATACATTGTAAAACCTTTCAAAAAGAAAGACATTTTAGTAAATATTGAAATTGATTTACACAGAAATCTTCAAAAACCGAAATCTTTATATCGCACAAATGAAGAGCTCAATTCAATTGCTAGTCACAAAATATCTTCAAAAGAATATGAAATTTTAATTGACTTAACTAAAGGTAAATCAAATCAAGAATTATGTGATGTTCGTTTTATAAGTATGAATACGGTCAAAACACACTTAAAAAGAATATTTACGAAATTGAATATTAATACTCGTGTTCAAGGTATTGCAATTATGATTCGATCAGAAGAGAAATGAATAAAATAATCTGTAACTACCCAGGTACCCTTGAAAAATTATAATTTTGTCACTATTTTTGCTTCTTTGGGCAAAAACACAACCATAACACACCTAAATTTAACTATTATCGACGGATTGTATCCGTCTCTAACATGATGTCGCCCATTCTAGGGTCATATGCTGAATAGTTACAACAATCTTTATAATCGTTATTCCTTTACTATCAACTCCGCTGAAGGCTTAAGTCGTATAATTCCTTCACTAAGATTAGAAAAAGCATTAGCCGCTGGATTTATAATAAATAACTTACCTTGAATAAACACTAAATCATAATTCTCTACGGTACAATTAGGTTTGGTTAACATCTGTGCACCAACATTAATTTTTATTCTTTGACATCTATAATTACCCTCATTTGTGTAATAGCCAATTCTGAGTAAACCCGCATTTACCGCAGGAAAATTAGGCACTCCAGCAAGAATCACTACAGGATTGAAATAACTAGGAATAATCTCATTTTTCCAATTTCCAGCAGCATTCCATCCTGTTCCTACATTACCCGTCCAAAATATGATATGGCCTTATTTATCATATGCAAAACCATCTGAATCACCACCTTTGAACATATCATTAAAATCATTCGTAGCAGAAGATACTAAACTGAAACCGTCAGCATTTCCACCACTTGTGAAATCAAAAAATTCTGTGCTTACTTCCACAATAGTAAATCCGTCTCCGATTCCACCATGGCAGAAATCTCCAAAATTATTTGTCAAGGATATTGCTGTAAAACCATCTCCAGTACCACCTTTTACAAAATCGTTGAAAACAGCCGCAACATTGCTATTAGAGAATCCAACTCCGATTCCTCCTTTGAAGGCTTCATCTTGAGCAATCAAAGCACAACACCCAATAATGATAACAAACCAAATAAGAAATTTCAAGTGATTGAACCTCATAGTCTGTTTATTAATATCCACCTCTGCCTCCATGAAATCCAGACCTGGCTAAAAAGAGATATCCATTTAGTTGTCGGTGAGATACTGATTTTGCACCCCCTGGAGTATCTTGATAAAATCCTTTGGACACAATTTCTTGAGGCCAATTTTCATTCGTATACCCGAAATCATCAATAATCCCATCTGATTTTGCAAAGGTGGCAGGGAAAGAATTCACCGATCGCAACGCAATTACCAATTCCGCAACATTGCCTGATAATTCCATTACCCCATAACCTTTTGCACCTGACGTTAGCCTATTCGTAGGCGAAGTAGCCGCTGCACCACATCGCATCGGTTGTTGTGAACTTCTCATTGGACCAGTTAAAGGAGCTCCATTCAAAAATTCTTCAGGTGTCCCATTTGTAGGTCCGCCATTGATTTGAGCATTGGTAGACCCTGGTGCTCCCCAGGCAAATTATTTAGGTACAGGATTATAAATTCCTCGACAAATTTGTTCATATTCCATTTCATTCAGAGGTGATAGCCCTGCCCAATCAAAATAAGCAAACAAATCCTCGCCGGATAGATAATTCATTGCAATGTTTTGACCATCATCATTCTCATTGGGAACACCATTGTCATTGTAATCACAATAAAAACTGACAGGTCCTCCATTTGGCAATGTTGCATCACATCGTATACCATATCTTGTGAAGGGTGCCACAGTTGAGGTTTCTGTAAATACAAAAACATCGGTAATACTTGTACCTAAAATATCCGTCGTCACCCGATTATTTTGAGCTGTTTTATTCAATGAATTTAAAAACTCCACATATTGGATTTGTGATATTTCATACTTCATGATATGATTTGGAGGTCTAAATACATGAGATGGAATTGTTGTCACAGAAAGCCCATCAGGATAGATAGTATTGATATCATCAGGACCATTCCCCACAGAGGCTTCACTTAATAAGGCTTGCTCCCAGAAATAAGCTTTTGTAGTATCACCTCCTTTATGCCATATGTTTGTAGAAATTCCATCTCCAAGATAATAGTCATTACCTATATTAGAAATTTGTACCCTTTCAATCCCAAATACCTTAAAACTAGGATGAAAAAAATCAATATTATCTTCTTAAAGTGCTGTACATTTGGCACTTTGAGTGCCCGAAGTAAAAGCAGGACTGTGACCCGCTTTCATCCCTAATCTTTTACCACCTAACAACAATGAACTTGGTGCTATACTAAAAATCATTAGTGCAGCATATTCTGCATGACCAGTTGGTTCAAACATTACTCTTTCCCAACTACCCCCATTGGCATTCTTATATTTTGCAAAAATATAGATGTGGTCATTCCAATCACTGTTTATATAAAATGCATTATCCCAACTAATATCAAAATTCAATGCCTTATTTACTTCGTCGTATGTGACCGTGCTAATTTGAAGATTATTCCCAAAAACTGGAATAATAAAACAGATTAATACAAATAAGGTTAGTACGGGTAAAGTTTTGATTCGAGACATCATATATAGAATTATTTTCTACAAATGTCGTCCTTTATAAAAGTCGAATTGTCACTCTTGAGGGTGATTTCTTAAAATATTGAATTGCTACTAAATTCAATATTATATATCATTAAATAAAGTAATTATAGAAATAAAATTTCATAAACAGGGTAAATCATAAAATTATACACTATATTTATAACATTATAAACCATTAATTACACCAATTACAATGAAATTCTTCTGGGATAACACATACCTGACTCGGGATGAGAGGTCTAGGCTAATCATTCTTCTTTCCGTTTTTATTTTACTCTGCATTATTAAATTTTATGTGGTTGTCTTTTATAAACCCACATCAATTCCTATTGATAAGCATATTTTAGATTCTGTTGAAATGGTCAGTTTGCAGAAAAAAGAAAACTACTATGCTAAAAAGGATTTCGATCTTTCGAAATCCTATGATACAACCACGAAAAATCCAAAATTAAAAAACAAAAAGCACGAAACCGAGAAACCTAAATCTTTCGTAAGTTTTCAATTTGATCCTAATAAAATAGGAAAAGATTCTTTAAAGTTACTGGGCTTTTCCAGCTATGCTACAAATAGTCTGTTGAAATATAGAAGTAAAGGAGGAGTTATACGATCTATAGATCAAATGTCGAAAATCAATGGATTAGATGAATCTACTCTTGAGAGATTAACCCCTTATGTTAATTTGCCAGAACATCAAAAAAAACAATATGCTAGCTATTCTTCTAACATTCAAAATCTAGATAGTACACAATTTGCAAAAAAGAAGAAAAAATACAAACGCAAAAACCCTAAAGTCTTCGATATTAATGCGGGAGATACAACCGCCTTTATGAATTTGCATGGAATCGGTAGGATATATTCTAAGAGAATAATCAATTTCAGAAAGAGCCTGGGTGGTTTTTTTACAATACAACAGATCGGAGATGTCTGGGGAATAGAAGATAGCCTCTTTCAAGCCATTATGCCATATCTGGTTGTAAATCCCTCACTTATTCAGAAAAGAAATATCAATCATATGGATAAAGACTCACTAAACAAACATCCGTATATTAATTGGCAGAAATCAAAAACTATCCTCGCATATAAATCCGCGCATGGCGATTATCAACATATGGATGACTTCTATAAGTTACATCTTCTGGAAGACGATTTTGTGGATACCATGAAGCACTATTTCGTTGTTAAATGAAGTACGTTAACGAAAATAGCAGAATATTAAACTGGCCAGAAATGCCGTTGGCTCGTGTTGTTTTTTTACTGATTATGGGAATATACTCTAGTCCTTTTCTAACTATTCCTATAGTATATCAACTTGCTGTTTGCTTATTCCTAATTTCTATTATTTGGATTATACAATTATCTAAATCCGCGACACTATCTGTGGTTAAGAGTCTAAGTTTACTTATTCTCTTTCTTGTGTTTTGTGTTGGATTCTTTAGGCAAAGTTTGCAAAAAACTTCAACTGATAGTTTTCATTACACGAATCAATTAAGCCATCAAGATTATCTAGTTGGTCAAATTGTGCAAGAAGTAAAAAAGAAGAAAGCCTCTTCTTCTACCTTATTGGATTTAGAAAGTATAAATGGCGTTAGCTGCAGGGGCAAATTATTGGTTTACTTCAACAAAGCTGACTCCATTTTAGACTACCGTTTAGGTGACATTATTGCTATTTCCGGAAGACCTATTGATATTCAATCTGGTAAGAATCCAAAATCATTTGACTATCAAAAATTTATGTCAAATAAGGGAATAGACAAACAGGTCTTTTTGAAACCAGGCAGCCACTCCTTGGTGAAAAAGGATAAATTATTTTTTCTTCTACATTATGCCCATCAAGCTAGAAAGTGGGCACTAAGTGTTCTAGATAAAAGACTTCCAGACAGAGATCAATACGCTACGGCTTCAGCGATGGTTTTAGGAAACAGGGATCATATCAGTGAGGACCTGCAATCTGCATTTTCGGAGACCGGAGCTGTCCATGTTTTGGCTGTTTCGGGACTTCATGTTGGAATAGTAATTATGTTATTCAACTTCTTATTTCGCAGAATACGATCAGAAAGTAAACAGTTCAAAAAGATAATAAAATTTTCAGTATTGACTCTTGTTGTCATCGTGTATGCTTTGATAACTGGTGCATCTCCTGCTGTAATGCGGGCATCGATTATGTTCTCAACTTTACTATTCGGGAGGCTCTGGTTTGATAATTCCAATATTTATAATATTCTCTCTTTCTCCGCGATATTGATCTTACTTTACAACCCCAATAATCTTACTGATCTGGGGTTTATATTTTCCTATTTAGCATTGATAAGTATTGTCTATTTCCAACCTTACTTTATGAACCTAATAGAGAAGTTTTATGAGCCTACTCATTGGGTATCCATAAGAATCACACAGCTGGTCTCTGTATCCTTGGCCGCTCAGGTCTTAATATTTCCGATGTCGATTTATTATTTTCACAAGTTTCCGGTTTACTTTATATTGAGTGGTGTTATGGCAGTCGCAATGGCTCCCTTTATCTTAGGATGCGGCTTATTATTATTATTTACATCATTTATACCCATTTGGTCCACTGTGAATACTGTTGCGTTTAGTTTATTGCTAAAAGCCTTCTTGGGAATAATTTATAGTATTCAGCTGCTTCCTTTTAATTCTATTGACAATGTCTGGATCTCTAAGAGCAGTATGGTCTGTTTGTACCTCGCAATCTTGTCTATTATGTACATATTAACCAATCGTAAATCGGAGTATCAAAGGTTTATAAGTCCCAAGAAAACAGGAAGAAACAGTGCTATTCTGATTACATTTCTATCCGTTTGGGTCCTCATGGTCAATTCCATTTATCATACTTATCGTGTAAAAAACCATAAAGAAATGATTATATACGACCACAATGGGGGAACTCTAATAGATATTTACGAAGGCGAAAAACTAATGACAATCTCCTCAAAGGGTGTAGATAAAAAAAACATCAAATATACATGTAGAGATAATAGAATTTATCACGGAAACTTGGATCCAAATATTTTAAGCTTAGATAGTAATTTTGTACATAATCGTTTGGCCATAAAATATAACTGTTTGATGTACTTTGTTGATAAAAAGATACTGTTCCTTAATTCAATAGATCTTGAAAAAGTGTTTCCCGCACAATCAGATATTTTACTTATATCTCACAGTTGTGAAACGTCACCTTACAATATCTTGGATGTTCACATCACCAAACTCGTAGTAGTAGATGGTAGCATTAGCTATAAAATAATAAATCAGTGGAAAAAAGAATGTGAAAAAAGGAGCATTCCCTTTTTTCAAACTAAAAAAAACGGTGCCTACATCCAGAAAGGTATTTAACTACACTGCCGCTTTAGGTTTTTCAAATGCTTTTATTGTTTGACCCCCCATAGAACATGTCACATTATACACAGCCCCAGGTTGTACTAATAATTTATCTGTTTGTACCTCTCCTTGGATATTGGCATTTTCTCTTACGTTAAGTAGATCTTTTACTTTAAGTTTTCCTGAGAATTTGCCTTCTATAACAGCGTTTTCACAAGTAATCTCACCATCAACATTTCCATCTGGTCCGATTATGACTCTTCCTTTACATTCTAGGATTCCATTAAGGCTTCCATCAATTCTGATATCACTATTAGCAATAATAGTACCCTCTATACTCGTCCCAGAAACAAGACTATTTGTTGATCCCGAACCACCTGTTGTGTTTATGGTGTTTCCACTACTATTGCTTTCTTTACTTTTATTTTTAAACATTAGTTATTGAATTTTACTTTTTAGTTTTAAAAAATATAATTTGTAAGTAAGTGAGTATTTAAGAATGATCCTAAATATCATCAAGGGACAACTACTTTGTAAGGGGATCGCAAGATATAAATTTGAATTATAAATTTGTTAAAAATATCTGAACCCATATTCATTTTTTTTCTGTTTAAAGTTCGTTTTGTCTAAAAAAGAAGGATGCAACTAGAATAATGGTGTATTCATGCTTTATGTTTACTACTTTTAATTGTTAAGTGCGCACAATCAATATATATATAAATAGAACATGGCAAAACAAAGAACATCATCAAAATTTGACAATAGATATTTATTGGCAATAATCCCATTGGCTATTGTTGGTTTATTGGTTTATAACTTTAGTGATATATTGACTTATGTATTAATAGGTTGGGTCATATCAATGATTGGAGCACCAGTAGTCGTCTTTCTTAGAAAGTATCTCGGCAAAGAGTTAGCTGCGGGTATTACTCTTATGGCCTTTGTTTTGATCTTAGTTTTGCTTACATCGATATTCATACCACCTATAAGTAAACAAGCCAGACAATTGGCTGGTATAGATTATACTGCGCTGATTAAAAGCTTGGAAGAACCAATAGGTGATTGGGAAAAATGGGCAACCGATAAAGGATTTATTGCCCCAATTGAAGAAGAGGCTCCTGTATCAATAAAACAAACCAGAGATAATTTTATCCATACTGAAATTGTGGATATCGATAGCCTTTTAGCTTCTAAGTATGTAGCTGATTCTTCTGTACGAAACGAGAATATTACCCTTTTAATCAAGATTGATGGTTCTGATTTACAGAAAGAAGCAGCCAATATACAAGAAGAAGAAAGATTAACGTTTTTCGAACAAGCAAAAACAAATCTTTACGAATTTCTAAACCCATCAATTATTCCACAATTATTCAAATCTGTGGTTGGTACTTTAGGAAGTTTTCTAATTGGATTGATGTCAGTACTATTCATTTCTTTCTTCTTTTTGAAAGAACAAGGTCTTTTCAATACAATATTATCTGGCGTTGTTCCTGACAAGCATGAGAAAAAGGTGTTCCAAGCGGTTAGTGAATCTAGTACTATGCTGATTAGATACTTTATCGGAGTATTGGCTCAGATTACGATTATTACCATATTTGTAACCCTTGCCTTGTCCGTTCTTGGAGTTAAAAATGCGCTTCTTATCGGTTTCTTCGCAGCACTAATGAATATCATTCCTTATGTCGGTCCAATTATAGGCGCCACTTTTGCAACCGTGATTACTATTTCTTCTAATTTAGAGATGCCTTTTTATCCAGTAGATGGTATAGATCAACCCGTTTTGATGTACCTCTTAATTAAGGTATTTATAGTATTTGGAATCATGCAGCTTCTAGATAATTTCATGCTTCAGCCCAATATCTTTTCAAAGAGCGTCAAGGCTCATCCATTAGAGATATTTATAATTGTACTTGCTGGAGCAAATCTTGGAGGAGTTGTAGGTATGGTGCTCGCAATACCAGCTTATACTGTAGTAAGAGTTATAGCAAAAGTTTTTCTTAGCGAATTTAAGGTGGTAAAGAGTCTTACGAAGGGTTTATAATGCCATTCTACATATAAAAGGCCGTTTAAACTTTATAACAATTTTAAATATTACTCCTCATCTTGGGGTCTATTAAATCCTATTGGATTAAAAGCATTTTTCTGAGTGGGTTCATCATCGTCATAATCTTCCCATTCTGTTATTTCCTTAAGAAAAATTTCCATGTGGCGAATGATAAATCCAACCGTCAATTCTTCTGGACGTAGAATTTCTAATGGTTTTGGGGGTTTGGGTTCTCCATAGCTTTCAATGTACGGAGATACGGTCATGATCATAACTTTACCATTAAAAAGTTGCTGATATATAAGGGCTCCATTGCTCTTGATCATTGCACGTTTTATATCTGTATTCTCAAGATTTTCACTTATTCCACTTGCAGATCTTCCAAGATCAAGTACAATTGCTTCAAGGTTTTCAATATTATCTTGCTCATTAATTTTACCTTTAATACCCGTCTGCTTTAAAATTTCCTTCAGAGTTTTTAATATAAGAGGCTTCATTTTTTTGTCCCACTTCTTTCTGTATTCTTGTGTGTTTCCAAGTATTTGCTTGTACTCATTCGCTTTTGATACCAAAGTACCGAGATCTAATGCCATGTGATTATTATTTTAAGACAGCTAATATATTATTTAATTATGACGTGGGCTAAAATAGACTCCTTAAGGTCTTTAATGCAACGTAAAAGAAATAAATATCAATTAAAAAAATCATACGGATAAATACATATTTCTTGATTAGAATAATTTATATATAAGATTAATTATTAATATAACGCTTTAATCCATGAACCGTTTTACTCAATTCTGTGCTGTGCTATTTTTAATTTTTCTATCATCATGTGGTGATTCCTTTGAGGAAATTGGAGATTGTCAATGCGAAGAAGGTTACGAAGGGTGATCTCCCTTTTACAGAATTTGTTTCAGAGATAGAATTTCCATCAACATTTAAAGACAACATCGTAACTATTCCACTTAAAGAATATGGAACAACTTCATTAATGGGTATATTAAGATTAAACAAAGAAGGTTTGCTTGAAGTAGAATTTATCATTGACAACGCTATTGCAATTCTAGAATGTACAGCCACTGCTCTTAGACTGTCTCTTATACACATCTGACGCTGCCGACGAAGAGGATAGTGTAGA
>CAJXUU010000016.1 GCA_913061325.1 uncultured Saprospirales bacterium
GATATATACACAAAAAAGAACTAGTATATGGGGTGGGATATTTAGTTCTTAGTGCGCTAGTCGTTCAATTGAGACCATAAAAGCAAACAGAAAGAAGATAAAATATTACGGTAAGCATCAGCCGAAGATTAATTGGAAATTAGGGTATGCTTCAACTTGGGTTTGCAATTATGAAGAGATATAGTTGACTTCTTCTAATGTAATAGTAGGACATAGATTAAAAGTAAAGAAAACGAACGTTTTTTATACACCTGATATCCGCATCGTGAGAAAATCGTTACCATGTCAAATGACTGATTAGCAGAATAACAATACAAAAGCACCTAAATAAAATGGGTGTTTTTCACATATTCATTTTTTAATATGATACATATTGAAATTAAATAAATATGTGATTTAACATTATATATGTCGTTGAGGATTACTTACTGGATTAAGAAACGGGAGGTAAGAAAGTTGATTTTGCGTCTTTAATAGACACACAATCAGGCTATTATAAAGCATGCAGTGATTTATTTTTTACACTTTAATCTTTTGATTGTTGTACAATAATATATACATTAGCCATCGTTAAGAAGCAACAAGGCTATTAAACACACGAACCAATATCAAAAATTAATGGAAATAGATCATTGAATTTTTGATAAGTATGTATTCGTAAAAAATGAAAGAACTTAATAAATAGTATCCCCCGCTATTTTATAGAATTACGATTTTAATCTTAAAAAGAGATAAATAATTGCACACTAAAACCACAAATTCATGACTCATAAACACCTTTAATTAATAATTACAAAAAACAATCGGTTTCAGTAATCTGTATCAATTACAAATTTGCCAGATTACAGTTCATTTTAAGTATAATGGATATACCAATTAATAAACAATGGATCCTCCATGTAAGGGTTCGCTAATACATTCATTTCTATGAAAAAATTATACAAGTTGCTTCTAGCAACAATGGTACTCCTATGCCATTTTCAAAACTCATTTGCTTTTCAAACACCAAGCATTACCTATGATCTATTTTTTGTAGGTATAGATTCGGACATTGATAATACAGAATCTGATGAATTGATACTCATCACAGCAAAGGATATTCCTACTAACTTCTCTTTTGGTATCACCAATGGAATATCGGATAATAGAGATTGGATTACTTACGCTAATACTTTTGACTATATAAACATTACTTACATAGGTGCAGTACCAATTCTGAGAGGCTCCGCACTTCAGTTACAATTGTACGATTATGGCATAGATATATTATTAGATGATAAATCAATAATTGATGAGTTTTCTATAAGTCTAAGTAAGGACTATGTGGGGAATTTTATCAATACAACTAAATGGGGTTTGACCGTCTATAGCGGCAAGATGACTTCTGGAGATGGCAAAAATGTACTTCTCGGCTCATCCCTTGATATACTAGCATATGGATTAACCGAGTTAGAAAGTGCAGCTATAGTTCTACCTTCTGATCTAAAAGAAAAAGATTATGTGTTGACAGGGAATAGTCAAACAATTTCTAGAGGATTAGACTATGAGAATTGTGATCTCTGTGACATTCTAGCGTACATTCTATTTTCTGAAAACTGGTTAAACCTCCCCAATACCTATGGAATTGACCTTGATGCATTGGAGTTGGATATTAGAGACTGTATAACTTCTCCATGTCAAGGGCCTCTAGTAATTGACAAGCTCGACTGTAAGACAATAACAGTTACAGAATTACCTTCATCTTGTGATAGTGTCAAACGATGGACATGGTCAAAGGTGATCGATGGACAATTATTTCATTTGGAATCTGGGGATGGCCCTCAAATAGATGATTACATTGTTACATCAAAAGGTTTATATCAGCTGACCATAGAATGTGAAAATGGTTGTGAATTTGGTTCAAACTTGTATTACCCAGATTGTTTTGTATACCCTTGTGATTTTGATGTTCAAATATCTTCAGAAGGTTGTATTGCCTCTGTAACTTTGACTGGTTGCCCAAATGCACAATTTCAGTGGTATGTGCAAACCGATGATGGAAAGTTTGAAATTAGTGGTGCAACATCGTCTTCCGTTGAAGCGGATCAAAATGGATTATATTATCATTAATGGATGTGCTGAATGTGAGGAAGATATAAGCTCATCTTCAATTCAAATGTATTGTGGGGAAGAGTGCGGATGTGATGTGGATTTAACTCAAAACGAATGCATCATTTCCTTGGATGAAAACGGTTGTGAAGGCTATGAACAAATATTTGAATACTACCTAAAGGATTTTGAAACATGGGTAATTGTAAGTAATCCTGTGTTCCCATATGACCCTGTCGAACACGGCAATGGATCATATCGAATTACCTACACTTCAGTTGATTGTGATGAAACTTCTGATGGTATTTATATAGAGTGTAAGCCAATGTGTTCAGATTGCGACGACCCTTGTGAGATAGACCTATATATAGCTTTGGATGGTTGTACATTAGAGGCCATAGTCGATAGCTGTGATGCTCCCATATTACAATGGCAAGTCCACACAAATGGGGTATGGGTAGATATTACAGGAGCAATTGGAAATACTTTTGAAGTTGAAGAAGATGGAACATTTAGGTTCGTAGTTGATAGTTGTGGATGTACCACTGAAACGTACTATTCAGAACCATACACTACCAATTGTACGATAGATTGTTGTGAAATACAAATGGATATTAGTGAAGATTGCAATATAGAATCTACAAATGATGGCTGTGGATTAATATTAGACATCAAATGGTATATCCAAGAAGAGGATGGGTCATGGACTTATCAACCTCAATATACAGGAAATAACATCTCACCAAATCTTAATGGAACGTATAAGAAAGTTGTAGAATCAAAGGATTATGAAATAGAAGAAGCAACGATAAGTATAGAATGTGTAGAATGTAATCTTGTGGTCTGGTTTACACCTTCTGATGATTGTACAATCATAGTAAACTGGGCAGGATGCTTTGAAATGCAAGAATTTGCATGGTCATATGCAGCGGCAAGTGGAGGTTTAACAGATTGTTCAAACTCTAGTTTTTCTATTATAAACGATATTGAAATTCTTAATCAATCAAGTAATCCTATTCTAGGGACAGGATCTATGGAGATTCAGCCAGAGGGAGAAGGATGTTACCAATTTTCAATTACATGTAACGACGAATGTGACCCAGTAAGTGCAACTGAGATGTATGAAGCATGTTGTAGTCCGCATGCAACAATTGAATATACAGAAGAAGACATAGAAATTTGTGATTATTGCTTTGTGAATGAATGTACCGATTCATTATTTAATATCTACGTAGAGATCAATGGATCAACTTTTGATTTAGCTTCATATGTCGACTATTTTGATTTTCCATATTGTGATGGAGAGGGCTGCCAACCCGATGGGACAGATGTAGATTGTGGAGACATGCCTCCCTTTTCAAATCTAGTTAGTGATATAAACGATTGGTTAGATGCATTTGGTTACGAAGGAACGGCCCAGGAAAATAATGGATCTGGAACATGTAAAGGATTTAATGCTCCATTTTGGATAGAACAAACCGATGTTGTTTTCAACACTGCCTACTTTTATGAAACCCTAGATTGGGGTTCAACTTCTAGCAACGGTTATGATATTATTCCTTTTCTAGAAGATAACTGCAGTGACACAAATGGAGAGCCTTCTATCTACGTGGCCAATGCTTGTACTGGAGCTTCTTTTTTATGGTCTACACAGTCTACAGCGGCAATGATTCCAGTTCAAGAAGGTCAATCCTATTCCGTCACAATTACCTGTCCAGATGGATGTACATCTATTTTAACTTATGAAAATGGCTTGGGCTCAAGTGCATTGATTATTAATGACCAAGACCAGTCATTAAATTCAAAAGAAAGTACAACATCAATACTAGTAGAAGCAAATTCAAGAAACACAAAAGATTTGAAATTATATCCGAATCCAACAAGAGGGTTTTTAACTGTTGAAATCTTGTCTTCAACTAATAATACTGGACATATAAACCTGTATCAAATTAATGGGGTAATAGTTAAATCTCTCAATATTGAAATGATAAAAGGCAGCAATAGAAGTAGCCTTGATCTTACGGAACTATTGGGAGGAATTTACTTTATCGAACTCACAACTGGAAGTGAACAATACTATAGTAAAATAGTATTGATCGATTAATCATTTTAAACCAAAACAAAATACATAAGATTATGAATAATAATAATCAAATAAAATTAAAAGGCGTCTTTGCTGTTATTCTTGGGACATTTCTAATGTTAATTAGTTTGGATGTTTTGGCACAAGAGGCATATAAAAACCACTCTGTCCCCAGCCCAACAGCAAGTAATATAGTAGCATCGGACTATTTTCCTTTGGACTACTATACAGGAAGAGCACAAATTAATATTCCTTTGTATAATATTTCTTCGAAAGGCATGAATATGCCTATTAGTCTTTCATATAATTCTGGTGGAGTAAGAGTAAATGATCCAAATGGCTGGGTAGGTCAAAATTGGAATTTAAATGTAGGAGGAGTAATTACAAGAGAAGTTAAAGGTTCTCCAGATGATCATGCACCATTGATTCCTGATGCTGGAATATCAATTCCTGGGGTTTATAGTTATTTTAATTTAGTCACGGGAATAGGAATAGACGCAAATTCACCTGAGTTTATAGAAGAAAACGTTAATACATTTGATAAATTATCTGAATTTATCTATCCAAAGACAATTACGGGGCAATTTGAAACAGAACCAGATATTTTTAGTTTTAATTTCATGGGCTATAGCGGTAAATTTTTCATGGGGATTGATGGTGAATGGAAAGTAATAAGTGAGAATAATGTGAAAATAGAATTAAATATCCTTGATCCAGAAAATTGGACAACATCCCTATTTGATGCTACATTTCTTGGCAATAAATTATTTAAATCATTATTTGGTTTTAAAATTATTGATGAATATGGGAATAAATATACTTTTGGGTTTAATGAAGAAGCGATAGAATTTTCAATCCCCTATTTTAGCCAGAATGCTCCAAATACACATTGGACAGCCAATTCATGGTATTTGACAAAAGTAGAAAATGTAAATGATGAAGTCTTATTCGACCTCCACTATAAGAGAGGATATTATATTGCAAATATAAGTATTAATGATTTCAGTAAGGAAGATTTTTGTAAAACGTCCTCAGGATGGGAAAGTAGTGGTACATCCACCAATAAACATGAAGCCAGAGGATTTCTTATTTCTCCCTCTTATTTAGATCAAATTACTACTTTTTACAATGAGACAGTAGACTTCATCAGCGAAGATTCAGATCAATTAAATTACAAAAGTGATTCTTATTATTACGATTTTGCACTTAATGGTAATTATTTACCCTATTTGCAACTTCCTCCTTATACAGCCTATACATACCCTAGCACAGATGATGATGTGCTATATAAATTAAAATGGAAAAAACTGTCAGAAATTGATGTAAAAATAAATGGGGTTGACAATAGAAATGTTTCCTTTTCTTACAACGACAACGTTAATGAAAGGCTTTTTTTAGAAGATGTAACAATAAAGGAAAATAGTCAATCAGCAGCATCTGCGGCGAACAGTTTAAAATATAAATTTGATTATACTAATAAATCGGATATCCCTGATTTTCTAAGTGCAAAAATTGATCATTTTGGTTACCAAATAGGAAGTAATTATTTTCTTTCAAGTGATGCTTACGATTTCAATTTACTTAAACTGAACCATTTCAATTCCAGAGAACCCAATTTAAATAGAACAAAAAATGGTAGTTTAGAAAAGATAACATTTCCAACTGGGGGCTATACAAAATTTCATTATGAGCTAAATAATTATTCTTCTCTTGTCTCTGATAACAGGCAATCAATATTAAATGAGACGGGTTCTACTTGTGGACTTAGAGTTAGTAAAGTTGAAATGTTTGACACCCCAGATTCAACCACTCCAACAAGCACAAGAGAAATATTTTATACAAAAGATTATGCTCCGAATAGTCAAAATAGTATTAGTTCTGGTGTGTTAGCATTAAAACCAAAATATGTTTGGATAGATTATCTAGAACCATCAATAAATAATCCAAATGGTGGATACAAATCTTCTGTTTTTTCTAATAATATAATGACTCCATTAGGCAATATGTTTGAAAGTCATATTGGATATGAGGAGGTAACTGAAGTGTACGATAACAAAAGTTATATAACGTACAAGTATGATTCTCATAAAACGGTAAAAGATGAATTGCCAATATCAACTTTCGAACTAAATGAATTTAGTCCATATTCCAAATTTACCGATAAGAGTTTTTTGCGAGGCAAACAAACATGTAAATCAATTTACGATAGCGATGAAACAATTTTAGAGAAAGTATCATCGAGTTATAGAGAAGATATTAGATTAAATAATCAATCTGATAAGTATGACATTACTTCTAATGCGTTTATTCGATCCAAATGCTTTAATCCGAGTGATTATATCCCTAATGGAAATGTTTTAAAGATTTATTATTTCAAAGATTATATAAGAGAAATAAAACATGAAAATTTTAGAAACGGCAGTTTAGAAAAGTTAGAAACATATAATTATGATATTTTAACTCTTAATACAAACGAGTATAAATTTTTAAATAATAAAATTATTTCAGATGGTGAAAAATCTAAAGTTTATACATACACTTATCCAAAAGACAATACAGAAACAAGCGTATTAGCTGATAAGCATATGGTAAACTTACCTATTTCGACTAGTGTAAATGGAGGTGCAGGAGGAGGTTCGAAAATTGAATTTAGTAGTGAGACACATATTCTTCCTAGGTATTTCTCTAGTCAAAATGACGACGGTTCTTGGAAATTAATTCAAGAGTTGAAATACGATAATTTTGACGATACTTATCCAGATAAAATAAAAGAAATTGGAAAAGCTGGAGATATCGAGATGACTTGGTCTTCAGGAGGAAAAATAGGTTTGTTAGATAAGCTTTCTTATTTTGGAAGAGAATGGGATTACGGTTATAATGATTTGCGTCAATTGACAAGTTCACAGGATTATAATGAAATCGAATCTACATTTCTATATGATGGACTTGGAAGATTAACATATTCATCCTCAAATAATGGTCGACTTTCAAATACATATTCATATGAATATGGCCTTATTGACGGAGGAATAAATTTGAAAACAGATAATTTTCAAGGCTCTGATGGTACTGGTTATTTAACAGAAATGATTTTTGATGGATTGGGTCGAGAAATAACCAGCACCAAAGTTGGTTATTTAGATGGTGGAGGTGACTATGTTACAACTAAAACTTATGATGCTCTAGGTAGACTTAAGGAAGTAACAGATCCTGGAACAGGAGGGACGACGGTTAACACGTACGAATCATCTCCTCTAAACGTATTAGAATCTGTAATGCCAGCTGGATCACCTTCCCCTATTGAGTTTGATAACTTAATAGAAGAAAATAATTTTGTAATAAAAACTACAGATGAGGATGGAATAGAAACTAAATCTTTTACAGATATATTTGGAAGGAATACTAAAAATGTAGACGGAATGGGATTTGAAACCGTCATGGAATACAATGATAGAGATCAAGTGCTTACTATAGATCCCCCTGGAGATAGTGGATCTAATTATGTATATACATATTTTCCAGATGGTAAATTAGAGGTTAAAACAATTCCAGATAAAGGAGATTATGTTTATACATATAATGAATATGATCAAATAGAAACAGAAACACTTCCAAATGAGAAAATTATTACGAACAATTATCATGGGACGTATAATGATTTTCTTACGAGCCGCGAAATGGATGGTCACCTATTAGAAGAATATATTCCAATAGATTTATCCTATGTGAAAGATTTTATCGGAGAAGAAAGTTATTCTATTCATTGGGGAAGTGAAAGCGAAAATATTCTAGGGCAAAGACATGTAATTTCTCATACTTCGATAGATCAAGATTTTGGGCGATCGTTAGCTCAAAACATATCTACTTTGGATGGAGAAATCATCATGGAAATGGGATATGATGATTTAGGGAATATGAAATCCCAAGCTGCAACTGTTACCGCTTTTAATAATAGTAAATTGGCAAGTGAATCTTGGACCTTTCAAAAAGGTATAAGAGAAAAAAACTATGGTTTTTTAGCGGGCCAGTTATCCGGTGGAACTAAAAAGGAATATAACGGTAATGATTGGCTAGTAAATAAAAAATTAGGTAGCATACTTCAGGAAATCAAATATGAGTATAATCCTAGAGGATGGTTAAATAAAATAAACTCTGTTGGGGATGTATCAAGTGGAGGAAATATAAAATGTAAAGAATTAGAGCCTCCTGAAATACCTGACTTCGATTGTGAAAATCTATTGGATTTGATCAATACGTTTATCATACATTATGATTGTGAAGAATTAGCCAATGGGAATCCTACTGGAATTGAAATAGAAGTATCAAGTCAATCTTTTGAAAATGGATTGTTAGATGGGATTACAATAGAATCGATTGAGATACCTATTAATGGAGGCGCTTCTTCAGAATCGATTTTGCCAGATGAGTTTGCCTTTAATCTTAATGATATCACAACATTAGATGATGTCTCCTTGGGTATTTATAATCTATTGTTAGATTGTATTTTACAAAATCCAGATTTACTTCCTACACTTGAAGATCTTATTAATCAAGGATTGATTGATAATTTAACTCCAATTATAGAAGGGTATCAAGAACTTTCTGAGCCAGAAGAACCACCAACGAGTACTCCAGCAAGCCCTCCAGTGTTTGGAATGGAGATATCTTATTATGGCGCAAACGAAAAGTTAGAGGCAATCTCACGGTATAATGGTAATATTTCTTGGATGAAGTGGAAAACAATAGGAGACCATGTACATACTTATGGATTCACTTATGATGATAACAATAGATTGACCAAGGCTTTATATGGAGAAATTAGTCTTGAAACTGAGTGCGAGCTTATAAAAACGGATAAGTATAGTGTGCCAGATATAAGTTATGATGAATTGGGTAATATTCAATCTGTAATGAGAAAAGGATTACTTGGTTCAACAAACAATACGAGTCCTGCATATGGCCCCATTGATGCATTAACTTACATATATCCCAATGATAGTCCAAATATCGTACAATCGGTAATTGATGCCTCTGAAATAGACAAAGGATTTAAAGGAGGCTCATCGATATACACTCATGATGGCACTGGAAATATGAACTATGCATCAAATAGAAGTGTAAGTACTGTTTATAGTTTCAATGACCTACCAATAAGCATGAAAACTCCGAAAGGAAAAGTGTTAAACTTCTATACCTCATCAGGCATAAAGTTAAAGTCTATATTGTTGTCAACAGCTAATAATGGATTCATACCAAAAATTACTAATTATATTGCAAATCAAGAATACGAGAATAATGAATTAAAAGCTATATATTTCCGTGAAGGTAGAGCGACGTATGAAGTGGATAATAATGAATTTCTTGAATATTATATAAAAGATCATTTGGGAAACACAAGAGTAAGAATAGCTGATAAAAACGGGGACAATAATGTGTTTTATGATGTGAACAACCCTGAAGAAGATGAGGTAATGGCGTCTCACCACTACTATCCTTTTGGTATGGAATGGGATCTGCCCCAATATGATCAAAGCGGGAACTCGATTGCTAGTACAGGTGTTAAATCTAAGTATACTTATAATGGAAAAGAGTATCTAGATGATTTAGATATTAATCTTCACTATTACGGATTTAGAGTATATGACCCCGCTATAGGAAGGTTTACATCCGTTGATCCAATTGCTGAAGAATTTGCTTTTGTGAGTGGGTTTAATTATGCAGAGAATGAACCAATCGCAAATATTGATTTGCATGGATTGCAAGCAGTTAATAGTACAGCTAATTCATTTCATTCTGGACAAGGTTCGAAGTTTCAAAAGTCTCACCCTAAAACTGCAGCTGCTCTAGCTGCAGCGCCTGCAGTTGCATTAGGAGCTGGAATTGCTATTGGTTCAGGAACAGTAGGGGTCGGGTTGATGGCCCTAAGGACTCTTGTTTCAAGAACCGTTACTGCTGTTGGTTCGGGAATTACTTCTGCAACATCAACTTTAAGTGGGATGATGAAAGCTGCTCCTTCATCTTTACAAAGTGGGGCAAAATCATTGATTGCTGGGACTATGGGTGAAAGAGCTGTAGCTGTTGGAACTGACATTGTTTCTCAAACAGTTGTTAATGCTGCAACAGGAGCGGAATTTAATTTTGCATCAACTGTATCTGCGGCTATAATGCCAAATGCTTACCTTACTCAAGGTTTTATAGCTGGAGCTGTTGAGGTAACTGATGTAGGTAGAGAAGGAGGAGGACACAAGTTGGGCTTGGATTTTAATCCTTATAGAGGATTAGTAGGTGCAGCTTTTGGTAAAGCGGGAGGAACATTAGGTAACGGTATAGGAAAGACTATAAATAGTACTTCAAGAAACGGAGGAGTTTCAATGGCATCATTTTTGAAAAACATGCCAAGTTTAGTAACAACAGCATCAAGAGAAATAATCAATGATGAAATCAAGTAAATTTGCTTATTACGCAAGTAGATTAATATTTGCAGGGTGTTTTTTGTATCTATGTTATTTAGGCTTTGAAATAACTTTTGCAAGTCCTAAGAGGTTTGAGAATAATTTTGCTAAATTTTCCATTGTAAATGGTCAATTTGATAAAATTCAACGCTCAGGAATTGGTCGTACTATTCGTTCAACTTTTACATATACTGTAGAAGGGAAGCGTTATTTTAAGAAGTTTGATAAGACGATTCCTTGTAGAGATAGTGACTTGGATAACGTACAAATGAGAAATGAAATCATAAGTTTTAATTTTCCAGTAGCTATTTCTAATTTAGATCCCAACTTAGCAATTTCTCTAATTAGAGAAAACGATTTTAAAGAATTGAATCTTGAATTCCCTGACAGCCTTCGTTATACTTATGATAAGTATTTTAATTGTACTTGGTGGGAACAAATACGTAGCGATGATTAAACGCTCAAGGTGTAATATAATTATGAAATTAGAAATTATAGCCTCAGAGAAATCTGAGGCTTTTGTTTTTTATATTACACAGCAAGTTTCTTTTGGAGATCGGCTTTCATAATAAAAGCGTCAAGAAACTCTTTCACCAATTTCTTTTTCGGTTCGGGAAGTTGTTCTACTTTTCGGAATTGATCTAATAGTACTTTATCAGAAATACTTTGAGCTGCATTTTCATCAATCGACCCATTCATCAAGTAATCAGCAGAAATAGTTAAAGCGTTTGCAAGTTTTGTGAGTACTTCTGATGTTGGTTTATTTTCGCCTCTTTCATATCTGGAAATATTGGTTACATGCACACCTACTAATTTGGCTAATGCACTCTGCGATAATCCTTTATTTGCTCTTTCTAGTTTTAGTCTATCTTTAAATTCCATGCTAACTATGCTTTGTTTGCTTACGTAAATATAGCTCTAATGCTTAGTTAAAGCAAATTGTTGTAAGCATGAAGGCTTATTTAGAAAGAACTATGCTTGGTTATATGAAACTAAGTTTGCTATATTTGTGAGCAGACTTGCTTACAATCAATAAAAGTGTTAAAGTTTCATAATTATGGAAATCGCTCAAATCAAAGCCCAACTCCCTATCCAAACAGTACTTACTCACTACAATCTTACTCCCGATCGAAACAACCGCCTGTGCTGTCCTTGGCATAGTGATAAAACTCCAAGTCTCCAGATCTATCCAAAGACAAATACTTGGACATGCTTCAGCAGTAAATGTGAGGCAGGCAGTGGCGACGCGATAGAAATGATCCAACAGATGGAGAAATGCACTAAACATGAAGCACTGAAAAAGGCAAAGGATCTACTCGGGCATACAACGATCAAGAAGCAAGAGACGAAACCACAAGAGTGCTTAAGCGAGATCTTTACCAAACTAAAAGCGAATTACAAGAGATCGTCCAAAGCTCAAGTGTATGCAAAGAGTAGAATGATAGAAGGTGAAGAGCTTGGATATAATGGAGGAAGCTGGCAACACTTAAAACAATGTATCATCTTCCCACTCAGAAACAAAGAAGGTGAGATCGTAAGTCTATATGGAAGATCGATAATAGGCACAGATAAAAACAAGCATTACTATCTAAAGAATAGATCAGGAGTTTATCCAAATCATCCAACTGAAGAAACAGAAATCCTAACACTGACAGAATCAATAATAGATAGTGTACATGTGCCAGAAATAAAGTTGGCCATGTATGGCACAAATGGATTAACTACCGAACACATCGTGTCAATCCAAAGTCTAGAGAAATTGCAAGAAATCATCTTGTTCTTTGATGGAGATGAAGCAGGAGATTCAGCAATACAGAAGGTAGGAAAGAAACTACACGAAATAAGACCAGGAATAAAAGTGAGCTATGTAGAAACTCCGAGAGATACAGATATCAATAGTTTAGTAGTGAATCATCCAGATACTTACAAAGAACTTATCAAAGACTTAACAGATAATAGAATTGAATTTTTTCTTTCAACTGAAAAAACAATTGAAGGAAAAAAGGAAACTGAAATAATAGAATCCAAATTAGATACAAGTAACAAGCACAATCTACGCTACAAAACTACCACAGCTACATATAGCATCAAAGGCGGCATCACAAAGAATAGTCTGGATGCTATGAAAGTAACTTTAGTTATAGAGATAGAAGGCAGCCACAGGAAGAGCAGAAATAAGCTTGATCTATACGAAGACAAACAAGTAGAGAAGGTTAGCAGAGAAGCATCTGAAAAGCTCAATATAGAAGCCTCAGAAATAGAAAAGGATCTGAATCGATTAACTGACTTACTGGATGAATATAGAGAGCAAGACAAGAAAGAAAAAATGCCTGTAGTGCAACTACTGAATTTAAAAGAAAGAGAGCAATGCTTAACCTTCTTGAAGAAACCCGACCTAATAAAGAGCATCGATAAATTAATAGAGAAATCTGGTGTAATTGGAGAAGAAAGCAACAGGATAAACTTGTTTTGTATAGCTGCATCACACAAGATGCCTCAGACATTACATGCACTCGTACAGGGAAGCTCAGGAAGTGGAAAGACACATCTACTTAAACAAATCACTAATCTGATGCCTGTAGAAAATGTAATCAGATTAACCAGAGTTACAGAATCAAGTTTTTACAATTATGGAGAAACAGAACTGAGAGGAAAGCTGATTGTAATAGAAGATTATGATGGACTAAAAGAAGAAGCAGAATATGCATTTAGAGAGCTGCAAAGTAATGAGGAGATCATAAGTAGTACAAGTGTAAAGGATGAAAGAAGCGGAGAAATAAAAGCCATGATCAGAAAGGTAAAAGGTCCTATTGGTAGTCTATCCGCAACTACAAGAAGTGAAATCTATGAAGACAATCTAAGTAGGTGTTTTGTGATAGCAGTAGACGAAAGCAGCCAGCAAACCCACAGAATTATCAAATACCAAAACCAAGTATCAGCAGGAATAATCGACAAAGCCAAACAAGAGAAAGTAGTAAGATTCTTAGGTAACTGCATGAGGTTATTAAAGCCAATAGACGTTGTGAATCCATATGCTGCAAAGTTGAATCTACCACCAGAAGCTTTTAAAATCAGAAGACTCAACAGCAACTTCCAAGCCTTCATAAGACAGATCACATTAATCAATCAATACCAAAGGAAGACGGATGCGAAAGGTCGATTAATCACAGAATTAGAAGATATAAAGACAGCTGTAAATATCATGTTTGACAGTATCATACTGAAGATAGACGAGCTTGATGGAGGCTTACGATTGTTCTATGAAAGATTGAAAACCTACATCATAGAAAAAGCAGAACAGAACGAAGAGAAACCAAGTTTACAAGACTTTATCCAGCGAGAAATAAGGCACAATCTAAGAATCAGTAAAACGAGTTTGCAACGATATATAAGTGACTTGGTGACTCTAGAATACATCCAACAATCAGGAGGTCATCACAATAGAGGCTACAAATACAAGATTACGTATTGGGATGATATCGGAAAGATTAGAGCAGAAATCAAGAACTATCTATATCAACAAATAGAGAAAATGAGTGAGCCTGTATTGTCGAAAGTATAAGTTGGCGACCCATATGCTTGGGTCACCAGATGGGTCACTCTATCAACTCAATATCAATGCTTTAGGCGCTGGCGACCCACGACCCAAGAAAGTACTAAGGGGGAAATAAAAAATAAGGCATGAGAAAACTAGAAATTATCCATCAATTAGAGACTTATTTAAATCGATTAGGCTACGGAGAAAAGACCATCATTATTATCAAAAGATGTTGTCTAGAATTTATGACTAGATTAGAAATAGAACAAGTTGAAGCTATCCAAGACATCACATCTGCAGACATTATCGATCACTACAATTACCTCAACGAAAGACCCAACAAAATCACTCAGGGAGGACTATCAGGCAAATACATCGATCATCACATCTATAGCATGAAGATCTTCTTTGAGTGGCAACAAACCATCCAATCGATAGAAGGAAATCCAATGAGTCCGCTGACGTTCCCAAAAGGAGAAAGCAGACCGATGCAGATCCTAACACAATCAGAAATCCACCAGCTCTACGAAGTAACAGAAACATGGAAAGAAAAGACTCTACTAAGTCTGTATTATGGTTGTGGTTTACGAAAATCAGAAGGTGAATCATTGGATATTAAAGACGTACATTTTAGAAGTGGAATCTTGTATGTGAGAAAGGGGAAAGGAAGTAAAAGACGAGCTGTACCCATGAGTAAGAAAGTAGCGGAACCAATCTATCAATACATCCATGAAGAACGACAGAATCCCAATCAACTGAAAGCTTTAGTAATTAATAAAAAGGATGGAAGAATGAGAGGACAAACCTATGGACTACTACTTAAAAAGATGATGCTCAAAACAGAAATCAATAAGGATATTACTCTTCATTGTCTTCGTCACTCGATTGCTACACACTTACTAGAATCTGGAATGAGAATAGAAAAGATACAAGACTTCTTAGGTCATAAACATCTAGAATCAACCATGAGATATACAAGAGTAAGCAAACAATTATTACATGGAACTAGCTGACTATCTAAGATCAAAACATAGTGAGAAATCTGTCAGAAGATACTTACATGACATCAAGCAATATCAAACTTACAATGCTAATCATGAGACTGCAATACACAAAGATATCATGGATTACATTGGTTCTTTGAGACGTACAGAAATCACATCACAAACGATACTAACCACACTTTACAGCATCCGGAAATATTATGATTATCTGATGAAGTCCGGGCAAAGAGAGGATCATCCTTGTAGGTTTATTAAGCTGAGAGATGGCAGACAAAAAGACATCCAATTACAAGACTTATTTACTACTGCAGAATTGGAAAAGCTACTCGATAGAAAAGAACGATATCCCAGGAATAAACTCAAGAATCAAATCATCATAAGTCTCTTAATCTATCAAGCTCTAAGCAATGGGGGAATCACAAGAATAGAACTATCAGACGTCAACTTAGAAGCGGCAGAAATCTATATCAGACAAAGTTCAACTCTTAATGAAAGAACTTTAAAACTAAGATCTAACCAAATCATGATGCTCTACAAATACATCCATGAAGTACGTCTAAATCTGATCAAAGAAGAAACTGATATCCTTATACTAACAATGAGAGGAACAGCGGAAAAGGGTGAAGGAATCCATTATCTAACAGAGACTTTAAGAAAGAAATATCCATCTAGAAAACTGAATCCTACGACTATCAGACAAAGTGTAATTACCAATCTACTGAAAGAAGGAAAAGACCTTAGAATAGTCCAAGCTTTTGCTGGCCATAAACATCCAAGTACTACTGAAAAATACAAGCAAACAGACGTTGAGGAATTAAAAATCGAGGTGTTGAAATATCATCCTTTGGGGTAATGGAGACGAAAAAAATAAGATATCTATTACTTTTTTAGATATCTAAATTAAAAATGGTTTTTTTTAAAAGGACATAGAGAAGACCACTGCCTGAAATTAAGGCTGTAGAAATGATATCAGATACTATGTCTAAGAAGAAATCCATTGATGTAAAGATAGTTTAAAAATCAGATAAAACCTGGATTAATATATGATCTTTAGCTAGTTCAGAATCACCAAATTTTAAAGTAGGAATATGATCTTCGCCTCTACGTTTTCTTGCTTTAGAAGTAGATACAGTCTCGATATCCAATAATCTAAATATATGACCATCAGGAATAAACTGTTCATCCTCTGTGTAACAAAGTACATCAGCTTCAGGATTTAGTTTTTCTAGTTCTGCGATTAACTCTTTAACCTTCATAGTTTATTGTATTTACTATTACTCATCGATAAATGTGCCATATGTATTTTGCTGACATTAAGTCATATATGCAAGCTTAGAGATGACAGTGTGACTATTGGTTGTAATAAAAAGAAGTTGCTTGCTCCTTTGTCGCAAATTTATAGTTCTTCGTATCTCCGCTAAAAAGCTTCGACACTCAGGCAGTGAAGCGGCGTTCGTCGTGACTCAGTCGCACACATACAGCGCCATACTCTCCAAAGTCGAGTAACAGGAGCTTCCTACGTCAGCACCTTTGTCACAGTATGCGTCTCCTTCGGACTCCTCACAGTCTGTTTTACTGTCTGCGACAGACTATGCTTCCACTACTCCGCCAACTGGCGGATTCTTTACAGTACGCTACGCCATAGACTGCCACATCCATCACAGCCACATATTTGGCGGACTGCGCTCCGCCCTCGGCTGCATGAATCTTTTCTATATTGGTTCCGCTAAAGCTTCACCCTGTTTTAATCATATCATTTGCTGCAAGAGCAGCAACTTCGCTTTCGAGCCTCTACGGGTCGGCTCTCCCAGCTCACACCTCGGTTGGTATCCGCAGTCGTCCGCCACTTCCATTCCTTCCAGTCTTTCCCGTTATGTAGCCTTGTTCCTTGTTAACGACAACTTGGATGTTGACCTTCCGCCCTTCGGTTGGATCCTCAATTATTAAAGATAAAGCCGCTACGCTACCACGCTCAAATGCCTCGCTTCATCTTTAATAATCGAGGAATAGACCTTTTTTCTTTCAATTGAAATCAGTTGAGAAAGGTCTATTGAAAAGAGGTGTGCTGCACAAATTAAAATATAAATCATCATAAATTACAGACAATTAGTCAGTACAGAAAGACGATTAAAAAAAGCAATTTGTACAGCTCAAAACAATCATTTAAACTTGCTTAGAATTAATGAAACTGCGAGATGCAAGAAATAATAGTAGTAATAATAACGGTTTGTGCTCCTTTGGTATACCAAGAATATGTTCGTCGATCTGAATTAAAACAAAAAGACTAATTTTTTCTTTTTTCAATTGAAAGAAAAAATAGGTCATAAAAGATTATCTTTGAATTAGACGAAAAGTTGTCTAATGGAGTGAGGATGTTGATGGAAAAGTTGTGCAGGTAATAAAGAGTATACTTATAATGGTAAGGAATTTCAAGATGAGCTAGGGATAGATTTACACTACTATGGTTACCGAATGTACGATCCTGCAATAGGACGGTTTACAGGGGTAGATCCAATTGCCGAACAGTATGCTTTTGTGAGTGGATTTAATTATGCTGAGAATGATCCTGTGGCACATATAGATCTTCATGGTCTTCAAAAGGCAGATTATGAGATGTTCCCAAAAGTGAATCTAACAGATAAATTTAAAAGCTTATGGGGCGATTTTACTACAGCACTTGGATTTGGCGGTGATGATGCCCCAACGGCTACTGATGTTGGAAATGCCTTGACAGCAGTTGTGACTATAGATGGTAATGATATAGATAGAGCTAAAAGTAGCATATCTGAACTCGGAGGATCATTACAGCATTATGGAGATGCAATGAAAGAAACAAGCCAAGAAGGAATGGGCGTCAGTATTATGCTTGCGGGCACCCCAGCGAGTCCATTATCCCCAACTATCGCGAAAGCATCTGGAATTACAGGTCTTATTGGGTCAGGGATGGTTCTTGCCGGTGAATATATGGAGAACGGGTCTATTAAAAATGAAACATTAGGAAATTTTCTTATTGAGCAAACGACAAGAGGGGCCTCTAAAAAACTTAAAGGAGTGATTAATGAAACTAGCATACTTGGCCAGACAGGGAACACAGTTATGAACAATATTTTGAAATCAAGTGTTGACGGAGCCAAAATTGCTCTTGACAAGGAACTTAAAGATGACTAATATATTTTTAAATATAATTGCTGGAATGGGCTTGATGCTTTTAGGCTATTATGTGGGAAAAGATGAGAGCCGTGGTTCTGATCCGACAAACAAGATTGAAGGAGGATGCTATAAAATTGCTTTCTACGTCCTAGGACTATTCTTAATTTTTCAAATAGTTGACATCAGTGTCATTTGGCAAACAATAGACGATTAGCATGGACCAGAATAATAAATACACCACCGTTTGTTTAATAATAGCTATAATTTTTCTTGTGGATGGTATTATAGTACTTCTAACGGATAGATCAATTATTACAATCGCCAAGATTATAATTAGTAGTTCAGTAATTGCATTTCGTTTATTTAGGTCGGAACATGTTTTTAAGTCAATACTTCTTCTAGGCATTCTTGTTGTTGCTTCGTCGCTAATCTTTTTGTTAGGGGGAGTGATGATCGCAGTTGGTTCAGGATTTAAAGAATTGAATTTCACAGGAAATCTTATAGCTATATTAAATCTACTAATAGGGTTTTACTTAATCTTTAGAAATCCTTTAGTTACTATATCTAAAGAATGACCAATATGAATTTAAGAAATTGAAAGTATAGCCTCAGAGAGATCTGGGGCTTTTGTTATTTAGCGAAAGCAACTTTAGTTCTAAAGTTCTGAAGAACGTTATCAAGTACAAAAATTAGATGAGAACGACCTTCTTGAGAAAGCTTTTGGATACCAGATTAAGCAAACAATTATTATATGGGACTATCGGATCTTGGTCTAGTGGCATGAAATTTATACACCTTATTAAAAATGGGAAGGTAATTGGGTATTATCAGTTGGTAAAGAAGTAATTTTCTATTTTTTATCGAACTGTTTCTAGGTTTATGATTTAACTACTGCATATTTAAAACTCTTCGCACAAGCATTAGAATGTCGCATTCGGCAAATAAAGGGTCGATTTCTTTACCATTTTTATCATGTCCACAAAACCCCTGTAAATAGGAACTTGAAATAGTAAGAAAACTCATTAAAGTTATCAAAGTCAAGTATCTGTGATTTTCTTACCTGATTTGTTCATATCTAAAAAAAGGATTCCATCCTATAGACGGACACAAAGTTTTCGTGGTTTGCTGTTGGTATGTTGAAAGTGAAATCTATAATGTTGAATGATGATATTCATTCTGAATAAATCTAAAAATAATAAAGCCTTTCGATTTATCGAAAGGCTTTATTATTTTTAATATTTTATGGTTCTTATTAATGTATCATTCCTTAATTAAGAACTACATTATACCCTTTACGAATGTAGCTGCGAATATTCAACCAAAAAGCAACAAAAAGATATACTACAATAGGTGATCCTAAAGTACCAAAACTTAAATAAATGAAATACAATCGAACGCGAGAAATTTGAATTCCCATTTTATTACCTAGATAGTGGCAAACACCAAATCCTTGTTTCTCTATTATGTTCTTTATACCTATCACTTCGCTAAAGTAGGATAATTTTCTGAGAATTTCTATACTTCCATATATTTTGTTTAGTACTTAGCAAAGTAAGATTAAACAAAACAGTATTAAATAAATTGGAGGTAATTATTTTATCTTTAGTTCCTTAGTTGCCACTACAGTGATCAATCCTCTATTTATTGTTTTTAATTCTAATAGATACTTACCTGGCGTGTCAAATTTATAAGGGAATTCATTTGAAGTAATGATAACTCTCTCACCATTTCCCATATCTAACACATATCTAGACGCCTTTCTATCTTCTTTGAAAACAAAATTTAGCATTTTACCTGCTTTCTTTTTTCCACTGATTTTGAAGAAATCTTTAAATTTTGCATCTTTTGCATCTAAAGTAGCGTAGTCAGATACAGATGCTGCTGCAATGGCAAGATTTTGATAATTTGGATTGTTGTTATTGTTAGGACTTGAAGTAAATACGTACAATGATCCCATGAATCCTAAAAATGCGATTAGAAATAAAAGTATTTTTTCAACAAATTTTTGATTGAAATTCTCGTTTTGAGAAATTATAGTAGGGGTAGACAGTTCTAAACTAGAGTAATCGTTGATTCTCATAATTAAATCGGATTTGAGTTATAATAAAATGTGCACACTGTATTTTGGGAATACTTTATACGCTGCAAAAGTATAGGAAAACTGGCCGATATAAAAGTAAATTGACTAAAAATGTTAATAAAATCGAATATGTAATTGCTTGTATCTCTTTGATAAACAAATATATATATGGAACTAATTGATAATATGACAGATATATAATTGTTTTTTATATATAGTAAAAAAAATAATTTGTTACTAGTATCTTTCCGCTTTGATATAAACCTGAAAAATGATAGTGAAATGAATGAAAATGATCAACTTAGAAAGTATTTTGAAGCTAATAAAGAGCTTTGGAATAATAAAACGGATGTTCATATTGAATCAGATTTTTATGATAATGAAAGTTTTTTATCCGGAAGGAACTCTCTAAATGATATCGAACTAGAATACTTGAAAGATCTAAAAGGGAAGAAAGTACTTCACATCCAATGTCATTTTGGTCAAGATAGTATTTCTTTGGCTCGGATGGGGGCTGAAGTAACAGCGACCGATATTTCTAATAAAGCAATTAACGCAGCACGCAAATTCAATGAAGCCTGCGGTACAGACGTTACTTTTGTGGAGACGGATACTTATAATATTGGAAATTACGTCGAAGAAAAATTTGACATTGTTTTCATGTCTTATGGTGTAACATGCTGGTTGCCAGATATCAATAGGTTGTCGGAGATAGTAAATGCAAGATTAAAACCTGGCGGCAGACTGATTTGTGCAGAATTTCACCCCATGCTTTTCACTTTTGATTTTGATACGGATAAGATCAGTTATGGATATAATAATACTCATGTCTACGAAGAGGATGTAGAAGGCACCTATGCTCAAAATGAAGGTAAAGTTCTGAGAGGGAAAGAGTACTGTTGGCAACATAGCTTGGAGGAATTATCAATGCCTTATATTAAAAGAGGTATGAATTTGTCCGCATTCAGAGAGTATTATTACTCTCCATATAATATATTTGATTCTATGAAGGAAGTGGAAAAAGGCAAATTCGTATATGGTGATTTTCCTTATCCTATTCCACATGTTTATCTTTTCGAATTTACAAAAAAATAAATAATGTTTTAAAATATGAGGTATAAACTAATCATACTCTTTTGTCTCTTTCTTAGTGATGTACAATCACAGGTTAGAAGTTTGGAATTCTCTATTGTAGATAAAATCACAAATCTTCCAATACAGGATGCACATGTATTTATTGGTAATGCTACATTTGGTTCTATCACTGACGATAGTGGAAAATGTCAATTTGATATTCCTGAAGATGTAACCAAGGAACTCGTAGTTTCTCATATGTCATATGATCTAGTTGTGCTGCAATTCAGCAAATACGATGGCTTACAGGATTATGATACGATATTTTTAAACCCTAATGGTATTGATCTCAGTGAAATAGTGATCGAAGGAAAACGAGCAAAACAATGGAAGAAAAATTATAGGAAATTTTCAAGCGCATTTATCGGGAAAGGAAAGCGAGCGGCATTATGTGAAATAAAGAATCCTGAGGTACTTAGATTTGCTAAAGAAGATGGTGTTTTTAAAGCTACAGCAATCGATATATTAAAAATAAAGAATCACTATTTGGGTTATGATGTTGATTTTTTGTTAAAAGAATTGACAATAGCAAAAGATGGGTCTATGAAGTATTTTGGGTATCCCAAATTTACAGACCGAAGCCTGACAACGAATACGGTAGAAATTGAAGAAAACAGAAAAGAGGCTTATGAAAAAAGCATAAATCATTTCTTACTCAACCTTATTGCAGATAACCTCACAGAAGCCAAATATAAAATAAAATTAAAGAGATATACTGGTATCGAATTCAAAGAAGTTAGTAGTCCTAAAAAGGCGGATTTAGTTTTCCTAGATTCACTGAGTGGGCTTCATCATATTATGTATAATGACTATCTCGAAGTTAAGCATTTAAGCATTCGAGAACCTCAAGACAAATCCATAGGAATGCCTGTTGGAGCAGCGGAGAGCAGTGTCTTTGGAATTAATTATCAAGAAAAAGGTACTAAAATCGGCAATCCTATTTCTATGTTATACAAAACTTCGCCTAGCCTGATAGTAGATAAATATGGGCAAATAATGAATCAAAAGAAAGTTCAAGAATATGGTTATTGGGCAGAGCAAAGAATTTCTAATTTATTACCATTTGACTACGGATTTACTTTGGAATACAATAGATCTAAACAAGAAAATAAAAAGACCATCGAAAGGATTCCTGTAATAGAATTGGACACTACTTCAGTGACGATTACTCATGCATTATTGTACGGAAATAAGGAAATTCGATCCCAAATTTTAGATTACATGGATCAAAATTGGAAAGAATCTTATCTCCCGCTTTTGTTAGATATCAATCAGATGATCACTTCTGAAGATATAAATCCTAGAATCATTGAGTTATTAGCAAATAAGGCAAATATTTATAATTATTATGGTGGATTACAATGGATGTGGTCAGGAGATCCAGTTTATGATGAATTTTACTCTGATAATAAAGCTGAAATCTATAAACATACAGATCCACTTTTTCAATTATTTTTTCTTGGGCAACAAGAGACTGCCGAAATCAGTATGGATGAAATCGTTTGGGGCGGTGTGAAACATAATGGAATACCTCCGTTAAGAAGGCCAAAAATGATAGATGCAAGAAATGCAGACTATCTTGATGGAGATGATATAGTCTTCGGTATAGTGATCAATGGTGAAGCAAAAGCCTATCCTAAGAGAATACTTGCATGGCACGAGTTCTTTGTTGATAAAATTGGAGGAAAAAATATTGCGGGAGTGTATTGCACGCTCTGTGGTACCATGATAGCTTATGATATGAATCACCGAAATGATATTCACGATTTGAGTACGAGTGGTTTTTTATACAGATCGAATAAATTGATGTATGACAACAAGACAAAGTCGCTCTGGTCAACAATAGATGGTGAGCCAGTCCTCGGTCTCTTGGCGGGAAGGGGGATTAAACTAAATAGTTATCCTGTTGTTACTACAAAATGGAAGAATTGGAAAGCAGATCATCCAAATTCATTGGTGTTAGATCTTGAAACAGGATTTGATAGGAATTATGATGAGGGCGAAGCTTACAAAGCATACTTCTCTCATGATGGATTGATGTTTCCTGTTCCTTTGGAAGACGATAGACTGGAAAATAAAGATGAAGTTCTCATAATAAGGTCACCACGATTTAAGACAGATCCTCTCGCAATCTCAATCAAATATTTAAAAAGGAAAAGGATTCATCATAATAATGTGGCGGATAAAAACGTGATTGTAATTTCTGAAAAAGATGGTATGTCACGAGTCTATTATTCAAAAAATGTGAAGTTTAAGTCCTATAAGAAAGGTGTACTTACTGATAAAAAAGGAAAAGTCTGGACCGTAACTGATGAACACTTAATATCCAGCAATGGAAGGAAGTTGTTGAGAACCCCTGCTCATAATGCATTTTGGTTTGCATGGTATAATATGTACCCTGAAACAAGATTGGTAAAGTGATAAGCTGAAAATGAATCCCATGTGTAATTTGAAAGTCTTTTTATCTATAATGTTAATTGCTTGCTGCATGATAAATTGCAGTACGAAAAAGGTAGTAACTGAGGATGAAGTTCAGCGAGCCCAAACAATTGATTTATTAATAAAGTATGAACTGAATGGACTCAATGTTAATTACGATATGATCGCAATTGAGTCTGTAACAACGGGCGATATGTATTCGTATTTAGACGCATTGGATTTAGCACTTGAGAGTTTTCTGTATGATGATACCAATCCAGAATCGCCACTGCGTATTGTGCCAGGGGAAATGAAATCCTACAAAGGCAATGCCTCAAAACCACAACAACATCTGGAAAAATTAATAGAACTGATTAATAGTGGTGGTAGTTTATGCATGCCAGATGTCGATGGTGCTTCCGAGAACTGTTTGCATGCAGAAGAAGGAGAGAATGTAGAAAATAATTGGATATTCTTACTTCAAATACCTGAGTTGTCAGATCATCATTTTTGGGCAATTGTACCTAAAGATGGGAAGGAGAAGGTTTATAATTATGGATTTAATTGAGTAGATACCTCATCAAAAAGTTATTACCTTTATGCTTATAATCAACACAAATAAAACGTGCTAAAAACAACCTCCCTCAAATACAAATACCCAAACGGGGAATCATTTGATTTTCCTGACTTTGAGTGCAAAGAAAAAGAACATCTCTTAGTTCTCGGTTCTTCAGGAGTGGGGAAGAGTACATTATTACATTTGCTAGGTGGATTATTGACAACAAAACATGGATCCATAGAACTTGCAGGTCAAAATATGACGAAGCTGAGTAATAAAGCATTGGATCAATTTAGGGGAACTAATATTGGAATCATATTTCAAAACAATCACTTTATCTCCTCGTTAAGCGTGCTAGAAAATCTATTGATGTCACAGTATTTTTCTGGCAGCAAAGAAGATGAATCAAAATGTAAATCTCTTCTTGATAGACTCAATATAGGAGAGAAAGCATATAAGCCAATTAACACACTGAGTGAAGGTCAAAAACAAAGGGTAGCTATAGCACGAGCAGTGGTGAATAGTCCTAAATTGATACTAGCGGATGAACCTACATCAGCCCTTGATGATGATAATTGTAAAGAAGTTATTTCACTTCTTGAAGAACAAGCTGAAATGGCTGGGGCGGCGTTGGTTATAGTGACACATGATGCAAGATTGAAGGATATTATTTCAAATCAGATTACATTATCTAACCAAATAGCCTTAGCCAAATGAAATTACTAAAGTTAGCTTGGAATAATATAATCCACAATCCGCTTAACCTGTTATTGAGCATTATTCTGTTTGGATTGGGTATAGGTTTGATCAATTTTTTAATACTTTTCAATACACAGTTGAAAAATAAGTTTGATAGTAATCTAGCTGGAATTGACCTCGTAATAGGATCTAAAGGATCACCACTCCAAATGATACTTTCTAGTATGTATCATGTAGATGCTCCAACTGGAAATGTAAAAGTAAGTGAAGTAAAGGCATTCTTAAATCCTAAACACCCACTGATTAAAGCGGCTGTTCCTCTTTCACTAGGAGATAATTACAAATCATATAGAATAGTAGGTACAACAGATAGTTTGATGTCATTTTATCATGCAACGCTACAACAAGGCAAGTTCTACGATAGAGATTTGGAAGTGGTGATAGGTAGAGCGGTAGCCGATGATACACGACTTAAATTAGGGGACAAATTCAAAAGTTCTCATGGATTCAATGATGATGACGATCTTGCTCATGATCATGCTGCATTTAAAGTCGTAGGTATTCTCAATGGAACAGGGAGTGTTATAGATCAATTGATCCTAACAAATCCATCAACTGTTTGGAAGGTCCATGATCATTCCAATGAGGAGAGTGCTCCAACTCCAAGTGAAGATGATGCTATTGACCATGATCATGATGGGGATGGACATCCTGATCATGATCCAGAAGAGCACGTTGATCATGATCACGATGGCGACGGTATTCCTGATCATGCTGCAGGAGACCATGAAGGCCACGATCATTCAGCTCACGACCATGGACCTGTAGCTAGAACGAATGCAGAGTTGCTTAACTACCCAGATAAAGAGATAACAACCTTACTTATAAAATTCAGAAATAGGACAAACTTCCAAGCCCTCAGCATGCCTCGATCTATTAATGATAATACAGATATGCAAGCTGCCTCGCCTGCGATAGAGATCAACAGATTGTATGCTATGATTGGTTCTGGAAGGGTAATGCTAGAATGGTTAGCTGCTTTGATTGGGATCATATCAGCAATAAGCATCTTTATCGTGTTGCTGAAGTCTATGAGAGAACGAAAGTATGAGTTAGCACTGATAAGAGTAATGGGTGGAAGTCGATCTAGTTTATATTCCTTGATTACAATAGAGGGCATGATAATGACGGCTATCGGATTTTTCGTTGGTTTTATTCTTAGTCATATTGGAATGGAGATACTGGCGGGTTCATTGAAGAGTTCATATAAATATTCCTTCACTGGGTGGCAATTTATGAAAGAAGAATGGATGTTGTTAGGTCTTTCTTTACTGATTGGAGTTGTAGCATCTTTGATTCCTGCCATCAGCGCAGCTAAAATGGATATTCACGAAACGCTGAATGATCGATAAATTTTTACTTTAGTATACAATTCCTTCCATAACATTTCAAATTGCGGTTAATTGCTGACAAATTGGGCATGTAAAGCCTAGAGTTTGACTAGAAATCAATAGGGTTTTGTAATTTCATATTTCTAAATGTTAAGATTATGAATTTGAAGAAAATTACGTTATTAACGCTTTTCTTTTGTTTTTCTATTGGTTCAAACTTAGTAGCTCAAGAGTGGATGGAAGAAAATAGAACTCCTGAAGAGAATCCGAATTTCAAAGAGATCATATCTCAGTTTAATACATATTGGAAGGATAAAGAAGTTGGTCGAGGGAAAGGATATAAACCTGTAAAAAGATGGGAGTATCAATGGGGCCCAAGAGTTAACGAAGAAGGGTTTTTTCCTAGTGCTGGTAGTCACTATTCTGCATTTAGTAATTACTTAAAAGCCAATGATTTAGAGAGTAGATCTTCTATGACTAGTTGGGAAAGCTTAGGTCCATCTTCAAACACTAGTGGGTATGCTGGGACAGGTAGAGTAGCTTCCGTTGGTTTTCACCCTACAAATCAAAATATCGTATATGTGGGTTCTGGAGGAGGTGGAATCTGGAAGACGACAGACGGAGGAGATTCTTGGATACCGATTTCTGACTATATAGGATCAATTGGAGTTTCAGCTATCATCGTTGATCCAGTGAATCCAGAGACAGTATATATCGGCACAGGGGATGGAGATGCATCTGACAATTATTCTATTGGGGTATTAAAATCTACGGATGGTGGAACAACTTGGAATACTACAGGACTAAACTGGTCTACGAATAATACGAATCTGATTAGGGCAATGGTCATGCATCCAAACGATGTGAATACTTTAATATTAGCATCAAACGATGGAATCTATCGAACTACGAATGGAGGAACATCTTGGACTAAAGAACAATCTGGCAATTTCTATGATATAGAATTGAAACCACAGAATACATCAAATACATTTTATGCATGCACATCTAGCAGCATCTTCAGATCAACAAATAGTGGAGATACTTGGGCGTCGGAATATACTTTGTCAGGCACGAATAGAATAGCCTTAGCTACTTCTGAAGACGAGGTCAATTATGTATATGCGCTTGCTTCCAAGTCATCGGGTAGTGGATTTAAAGGTGTGTATAGGTCAACTGATAGTGGACAAAATTATACGGAACAATCAACTACCCCTAACATACTTGGATGGCAGCCAACAGGTTCTGATTCGAATGGACAAGGATGGTATGATTTGGTAATTGCCGTAGATCCGAATGATGCGAATAGTGTTCATGTAGGTGGCGTCAATCATTGGAGATCTACAGATGGTGGCGTGAATTGGGGAGTAAAATCTACTTGGAATGGAGCTGGAGGAGTTCAAGAAGTACATGCTGACAAACATATGCTCGAGTGGCAAGATAATAACACACTTTGGGAAGGAAATGATGGAGGAATCTATAAAACCACAAATAATGGTACGGCATGGACTGATAGAACAACGAATCTGGTAATCAGTCAATTGTATAAGATAGGAGTATCAGAATTAGATAATAAGGTTATAGGTGGATTACAGGACAATGGAACCAAAGTGAGGAACACCTCTGGAAACTGGAGTGATGAAATAGGTGGAGACGGAATGGATTGCGCCATAAATCCCAACAATGCAGATGTCTTATATGGGAGTCTATATTACGGCGATATTCGAAGATCAACTAACGGTGGCTCTTCATGGAGTAATATTTCAAATGCAATACCAGAAGAGTCTGGTGAAAATGCAGCTTGGGTTACTCCCTATGTACTGGACCCATCTAATCCTTCCACAATAGTAGTGGGTTATGAAAATGTATATCAATCTACAAATCAAGGAGATTCATGGACCAAGATCGGTGATGGGCTAACCTCAAGTACATTGCAGTATGCTGAAATAGCACCTTCAGACTCGGATTATATCTATGTAGGAAGAGGTTCTCAATTATGGAGAACCTCAGATGGTGGTACTAATTGGACAACATTGAGCGGGCCAGGTAGTAATACAGCTATGGTTAAGGCGCATCCTACTAATCCCATGACATTATATGCGGTAAGACAAAATTTTTCAAACGGTAATAAGGTATATGAATCTACAAATGGAGGAGACTCTTGGACTAATATTTCTGGTACGCTACCAAATATTCCAGCAAATAGCATTGCTATTCATGACGATGGTGACGCAACTCTTTATGTTGGAATGGACATAGGGGTGTACTATAGAAATAGTTCTACATCAGATTGGGTACTGTACAATACAGATCTCCCCAATGTGCAGGTTTCAGAAGTAGAGATTAAAGCACAATCAAATGAAATTTATATTGCAACCTACGGTAGAGGTGTATGGAAAAATATTACAATAGGCTCATCTTCTATTTGTCCATATCCTTCATCAGTAGATGTTTCTGATATCATGAATAATTCAGCTGATTTATCATGGTCCGCTACCAACCCAAGCCCATCTGAAGGCTATGAGTGGGGATATAATACTTCCTCATCATTACCTGCAAGTACAACAGATACCAGTGGATTAAATGTTACAATCAATAATTTAGATAGTGGTACCTCATATTACTTTTTTGTAAGAGCAAAATGTTCAGAGTCATCAAATTCTTCGTGGGTAACTGTTGGACCCTTTACAACCAAATATGGATGTGGAGATGATTTTTATGATTCTGGAGGATCTTCCAATGAATATGCAAATCAAGAAGATATCACCACTGTCATTTGCCCTGATGGACAAGACGAAGCTATAAAGCTCACATTCAACAATTTTAATATTGAATTCAATTGGGACGCACTTTATGTTTATAATGGGAATTCTATAAATAGTCCTCAATATTCAAGTGGTGCAGCATCAACACAGGCAGGTTTTCCAGCGGGCGGATATTATGGAACTACTATTCCTGGACCATTTACTTCAACAGATGAAACAGGATGTCTTACCATCCGATTTAGAAGTGATAATTTCGTGACCGAACTTGGTTGGGATGTGGATATATCATGTGAATTGTTGTGCTCAGATGAAGTTGTAAATACAAACGATGATGGATGGGGATCATTAAGAAGGACAATTCTTTGTGCTGACCCAGGAGAATCTATTGGTTTTTCTCCAGGAGTAATTTTTGAAAATTACGCTTTGTACAGCACAATCTTAATTGATAAAGATGTTTTGATAAATATTGGACAAGGCAATTATATCAATCTAATTCCTGCAGGTCTTGGACCAGCTTTTCAAATTACAAATAATGGGCAACTTGAACTGGATTATTTAAATCTAATTTCAGGAACATTGAGCAATGGTGGAGCGATTATTAATGATGGGGTATTGATTCTTAAAAATGTTGATGTCTTTCAAAATGAAGAAACGATAGATGTAGAATCATTAATCCAAAACAATGGTCAATTATTAATCCGAGGACATAGTAATATTATTAAAGAATGATGGATCATAATAAGTTCTAAAACTCTACTTTTCGGAAAATAAAAGACATTCAATCATATATTTTAAAGGGTTTCTAATTTATTAATGATTTCGGATAAAAGAAGTTTGTGTATTTTATTACTTTCACCAATACTTCATTCCCAAGAGATCAGTTTCTTTATCTTCAAATATAATTCTATGTCTAAATTACTGGGTACTCTGCTCGCAACAATTTTTATTTTAACACATGCAATTGCACAGACAGACCACAGTCAAGTTCAATTTGTCCAAAATGCATTGAAGGATAAAAATATCGTTGCCGATCAAATTTATATTACGGATCACTATACTTCTCAAGGAATAACACATACTTATTTCAAACAGGCTATTAATGGCATCCCTGTCTTCAATTCAAGAGGTGCAATTCATTACAAAAACAAGAATAATATAATTGTTAAACATGCATTGAAAAGAAGCTCAAAAGGAATGGATGTTTTGGAGACACCATTTCTATCTGCAAAACATGCATTAGAAAGATTAATAGAAACAAAAGGCTTGGATCAATCTGGCGATATTGAGGTAGTCGTAACTGAAAAAGGAATAATAAAAGCTCAAAAACTAAGAGCGTTAAAAATTTCACTTAGAGACATCCCCAGTAGTCTTGAGTATTATTATGTAAATGATTCGGACTTAAGATTAGTGTGGCAACTACCTGTAGAAAATGTAATTACAGCATGGTATACCAATTATTTAGTTGATGCGAATAATGGTGAAATCTTAAAAGAAATAGATTGGACAGTGGAATGTAATCATGGAGAGCCAAATGATAAAATCCATAATTGTGAGAAAGCTCATTCTCATTCTAAAGTGACCAATAATAATAGATCAAGTACTTCAGTTGCTCCAAATAGTTACGAAGTGTTTGCTTGGCCTGTGGAGAGTCCAAATTTTGGAGGCAGAACATCTGAAACGAGTCCATGGTTAGATAATGTCGACGCTTCTCCAAACGGATGGCATACAATAGGAGTAGATGATTACACGACCACTCGAGGGAATAATACGGATACATATATTGATGATGATAATACCAATTCGCCAACAGGAGGAGATGCAGCAAGAGCAGATGGAGGAGCAATGTTAGATTTCTTTTTTCCACTTGATATCAATCTACCCCCTACTGATTATATTGATGCTTCCATTACAAATACATTTTATTGGACCAATCTAATGCATGACGTTTGGTACAACTATGGATTTGATGAAGCATCTGGAAATTTCCAAGAAGAAAACTATACTGCAAATGGTGCTGGTTCTGATTACGTACGAAGTGAAGCACAAGATGGGTCTGGTACATGTAATGCAAATTTTGGGACACCTCCAGATGGATCGAATCCTAGGATGCAAATGTATTTATGTAATGGCCGAGATGGAGACTATGATAATGGAGTAATTGCTCATGAGTATGGTCATGGGATTTCAAATAGACTAACTGGAGGACCAGCAGCATCTGGATGTCTTGGGAATCAAGAACAAATGGGTGAAGGATGGTCTGATTATTTCGGGATGGTTATGACTATAGAAGCTGGTGATTTAGGCCCGGACTCAAGAGGAATGGGGACTTGGCTTTTTGGTGAAGGACCAGATGGAGATGGAATTCGTCCATATCCATATAGTACCGATTTTGTTGTTAATCCGATGACATACAATACAATAAAAACAGTGAGTGTTCCTCATGGTGTTGGGTCAGTTTGGTGTACAATGTTATGGGATATGACATGGGCATTTATAGACGAATATGGGTTTGATGCCGATATCTATAACGGGACAGGAGGAAATAATATAGCTATGGAATTGGTCATGGAGGGAATGAAACTTCAACCCTGTAGTCCAGGATTCGTTGATGGAAGGGATGCGATATTAGAAGCTGATCTGATGTTAAACGGAGGTGAAAATGCATGTTTAATTTGGAATGCGTTTGCAACAAGAGGATTAGGGTATAGTGCCAATCAAGTTAGCTCAGGAAGCAGGAGTGATGGTATAGAAGCATTTGATTTGCCTCCAACTTGTTCGTTAAATATAAAGAAATCTACTGGAACTACAGCTGCAAGTGAAATGGATCAAATCACTTATGAAATCATAGTAGAGAATAGCCTTCCAGATATGAATTTGATGGATATTGTTGTAACAGACACGATCCCACAAGATTTATTTTTTGTTTCAGCTTCTGATGGAGGATCTGAAACAGGCGGAATTGTAAGCTGGCCATTATTCGATTTATTAGCTTCGGAAGCAGATACGTTTAATGTTGTTTTTGAGGTAAAATCGGGTCTTAATTATATTGTGTCAGATATTTATGATGATTTAGAAAATGGAATAACAAATTGGTCAACAGAATTTACTGGAAGTACAAATTGGTCTTTGCAATCTACTGTATTTAATAGCAGTACCAATGCGTGGTTTGCTCCCGATAATAGTACCACAGGTTCTGCGTATCTCGACTTGGCTTTTGAAATTGGTATAGGCGATGGATCGGAAATATCTTTTTATCACCAATACGATACAGAAAACAATTGGGACGGAGGGAGAGTTTTTATTTCCACAAATGGGGGAGCAAAATGGGTTGACTTAGGTCCTAAGATGACAAATAATGGGTACAACAATATTGTTTTTAATTCAGTCCCAGGATTTAGCGGGAATAGTAATGGATTTGTAAATACTGTTATTGATTTAGATAGTTATTCCGGTCAAAATGTCTTGATTAGATTTCAAATGGATTGTGACCAAGCAGTTGGGGGCAATGGCTGGTGGATTGATGATATTGCAATTACAAATTTGAAGTCCTTGACGATTAATGAAGCAATTGTTTCAAGTGATGTTTATTCAGCGAATGTAAACTCTAATGCAGTAACATTGGTGCCACCTACTGGAGTTTTTCAAGCTGCCCTTACAAAGACAAACATACTTTGTCCGGGTGAATCGAATGGAGAAATCAATACTAGCCCTCAAGGAGGGAGTGGAAGTTATACGTATCTATGGAATGATGGAGAAACTACGCAAAATAGAATAAACCTTGATGGAGGAATATATATAGTTACTATCTCGGATGGTGTAGATGATATTTTAAAAGTGGGAATAGTGTCTGAGCCATCTGAAATCACTCTAGGGTTTACTGTAGAGAACATAACTAATTTGGAAGGAGATAATGGTTCTATTGAAGTATTTCCATCGGGAGGAACAGGAGATTTTACTTATCTCTGGGAAACTGGAGCGACCACCGCTGCGATCAGTAATCTTGAAGAAGAAGGTTTTTATGTTGTCACTGTAACTGATGAAAACAATTGTGTTAAAATTGATAGTGCAGAGGTTAATAAATATAATTGTGGAGATGATTTTTTTGATTCAGGAGGACCTTCCTCTGATTATTCAAACAATGAAGACAGAACAACAGTTATTTGTCCGGATAATCCGGATCAAGGTATTGTGCTTACTTTCAATTCATTAGATATAGAAGTAAATTGGGATGCATTGTATGTTCACAATGGAAATTCAATAAATAGTCCAATATTTGATAGTGGTAATGGTGCAACGCAAGCTGGGTTTTCAGCGGGAGGTTATTATGGAACTACAGCACCAGGGCCATTTACTGCGACTAGTGAAAGTGGATGTATTACTTTGCGATTCAGAAGTGACCAATCTGTAACTGGTGATGGATGGGATGCTGATGTGACTTGCGATGTTCTTTGTTCAGAAGCAGTATCTAAATTGACAGATGATGGCTGGGGTTCGCTAAGACGGACAATCGAATGCGCGGAAAATAATTCGACTATTCCCGTTGATGAATCACTCAATCTCGATACGATCTCTTTATTGTCTAAAGTATTAATAGATAAAGTGATTAAACTAGATATTGCGGCAAATAATGAATATAGTATAAGTATCAATACTATGGAACCTATCTTCGAAATTGCTCCAATAGGAAGCTTGGAAATAGGTCGAGTGAATTTATTATCAGGAACATTAAGTATTGGTGGCGCAATCATTAATGATGGTACATTGATATTAAATGATGTTGAAATTCATGGAAACGTAAATGCTCCAAATCCCGAAAGTTTAATTTTAAACAATAATATTTTGCAGGTAACTGGCGAAGTGATTATTAGGAAAGATTAAATAATAAGATAGATCTATGGATAGACTCAGGCAAGCACTTGAAAGCCTTGGAAAAATAACCGATCAAGATTGGGGAGCCTTTTCTAAAGTATGGGAGCCTATATCGGTTAACAGGAAAGTGAATCTGTCAGAACCCGATCAAGTAGAACAGTACACTTATTTTGTATTTGAAGGCATCCAACGATTGTATTATCTAGATAATGAAGGGAGGGAAGCTACGATAGTGTTAACCTATGAAGGTGATTTTGGAGGAGTATTAGATTCTTTTTTACTTCAAGTTTCATCTAAATATTATTATGAAACATTATCAAAATCGGTACTGATTCGTTGTCGATATTCAGATTTCGAACGCGTATTAGCGGCTCATCCAAATTTAAAATTAGTATTTGATAAAGCGCTGTATCAGGCCTTTTCAGGCACTATGATGCGATTGGCAGAACTACAATCTCTTTCTTCGGAAGAGAAGTTTAAAAAGTTACTTGCACGAAGTCCTCATGTCTTAAATAAGATTCCTCATAAATATCTAGCAAACTACATAGGAATAGATGCTACAAACTTCAGTAAGTTGATAAATACAGTTAAAATAGATGTTCAGTAAATTGAATTATATTTGCATTTAATTTACCTCAAATTCCATGGGATTAATAGACTTCTTTGACGATATAGGCGATGCAATATTCGGAAATAAAAGGTTCAATGAACTGAAGCACTTTGCGAAGAGTAAAGATTTTCAGATAAGGAGAAAAGTCGTTGCCGAGCAACTGCATTTGGATGTGCAGGCTATGCATTTCTTTGAAGGCAAGAAAAATAAAAGAATCAAAGGCTACCTCTACAAAAAGGATATTAAGTTTGATGCGTTGACTCAGATTTTTGATTACTATTATTCTAGTGATTATGGGACGACAACTACTACTATCTTTCTATATGATACCAGTGCTTTAGATCTACCTAGATTTATCGTAAAACCTAAAGGAGGACTGAGTAAGCTTGGAAATATTTTCACTTCTTCCGAATGGTCAACTGTGAGTAGAGATTTCGACAAAGACTTTGTTGTGGAATCTGGCGATATGAACTATATGAGGATGATGATTACCACTCATTTTACAGATGTTATGCTCAGATTAGGTGATTACACTATTGAAGGGAAAGGAGATTTCCTAGTCATCTATAAAAAGAGTAAGAAGGTTGATATTGTAGATATGGATAACATCTATGACGACGGATTAGAGTTACTCGACATCATAATCAATGATCACAGTAACGAACTCGTATAAGGAATGAAACAATAATAAATTTACATTCTTCAGCTTGATCTTTTTCCCTTCTTCTGCGTTAAAAAGCCTCGCCTA
>CAJXUU010000017.1 GCA_913061325.1 uncultured Saprospirales bacterium
TCTACACTATCCTCTTCGTCGGCAGCGTCAGATGTGTATAAGAGACAGATTCATTTTCTTTATAGCAATTTCATTTAGTAATTCATACGCTCAAGAATTAACCATGTTTCATAACTTCTTTGGATATCAATATTATCAGGATGATATTGATATTTCAAAAACAGAGGTTAATAGCTTAATGCAACAGCATGATCTCACTAAAACATATTGGAATAAGTCAAAACGTCACAAAACCTATGCTTATATCGCCGTAGGAACACAGCTTACAACAGCTTATTTAGCTGTAAGGTCGATAAATAAGAATAGGTTTGGTTCTCCTAGATCTGGCGCAAAGTCACTTTTAGCTGCTAGTCTAAGTTCTGGTGTTGTTGCCATTGGTTTTTTATTTTCTTCGGCTTCATTAAAGAAGAAGTCGATTCTCTGCTACAATAAACTCCAATCTCAAGAAGATTTCTTATATAATATTGGTCAAACTAAAAATGGTTTAGGCCTAGTGTTTAGCTTCTGATACTTTTATATCAAGATAGCAGACATCATTTGATCAAAAAATCATACTATTAACATAATAAGAATACCTTTGCACCCGAATTTGAAAAAAAGTACAAATGAGGCGTGTAAAAGAGTATAAAAAACTATTCAAAGTAGAAAAAGCGATTGACCTAAAAGAACTTAAATCTACCTATAGAGGATTAGTAAAAGAATGGCATCCTGATAAATTTCAAGATCCTGATAAAAAGGCAGAGGCAGAAGAAGAAACTGTAAAAATAATAGATGGTTATCACTTTCTAGTAAGCATAGCACCTTCAACTAAAGAAAAAAACTTCGAGGAATATACGGCAACAATAACGCAATCAAGAGTAATCGACTATCGTCATAAGAGTATGTTACTTGAAGTTTCTTTTGCAGATGGTAATACCTATGAGTATTTTGGAGTTAATCATAAACTATTCCACAAATTCCATAATGCAAAGGCTATCAATAATTTTGGAAAGAGACATATATTCAATTCATTTCTTTATCGAAAAGCTAAGAGAACAGTTGAGATGGCTTAATACCGTCTTAGTATAAAAAAGTGTCTGTTGTATTTAAGTTATTGTCACGATAGTAAGAATTGCTAACAAACTAGTAAGTGTCAGACACCTTGAAGGTGTGCAGACACTATTGAAAAATACATAGCTGAGATGTCAGACACTTTAAAGAGTGTCTGACATAATTAAGTTACAATTACGATAATAAAAATTGCCAAATGACAAAAATGTGTCAGACACCTTGGAGGTGTGCAGACACTATTGGGTAATAAAATCCATTTTTCTTATCCAATTTCAGGAAAAGTTACAATATTCTCCCCTCTTTCGACCAACGATAAATATTCAAAGACCAATCGATATCTAAAATGAAATTATTACTTTGTGTTTTGCATTGATACAACCGAACACAACTGCTACCAACTATGCTAACTACACTATTCTATATTTCCATGATTTCGGGCGGCCTTTTGGTCATTATGTTATTACTATCATTAGTTTCAGGACTTGATCTAGATTTTGATTTTGGAGATGGTGATGATGGAGGAGGTATTCTTAAACCTACCCTAGTCTTCTTTTCTATAGGATCATATATTGTTCGAGGTTTTTTGATGGCAGAAAGTAATCCAATTCTTGCACTTATTGCAGGTATCATTTCTGGTGGTATTGCTGTATTTATATTATCTCTAGTGTTAAAGTGGATTTTAACGCAACAGGAGAATGTAAATTGGTCAAAGGCAGATGCTTTATACCAAAAGGGAAAAACCTACCTTAAAATTCCAACAGATGGAAGTGGTCTAATACATATTGATATAAATGGTGTGACTAGAGAATTCAAAGCAAGAACAAACGACAAGTCTGAGATTCCTACTGGAACTGAGATTCAAGTCGAAAAAATCGAAGGCGAATTTGCCATCGTAACAGCAATACTAAAATAACTATTCTATATTATAATCACGTTTTAAAACTTAACTATGAGCTCAACTTTAATTCCCGTTATATTAGCTGTAATTGGCTTTGCATTATTACTTGCATTAGTAACGTTTCTGGCCAGGTATAAAAAATGTCCAAGTGACAAGATTCTTGTTGTTTATGGAAAGACTGGTGGTGGAGCATCTGCAAAATGTTATGCAGGTGGTGCTACTTTTGTTGTACCATTTATTCAAGACTACAGATTCCTAGACCTTACACCTCTTTCTATTGATGTAAATCTTCAGGATGCATTATCAAAGCAGAACATTAGAGTATCAGTGCCTGCACAATTCACAGTAGGTATCTCTAATAAACCTAATTTAATGATCGCAGCGGCGGAAAGACTACTTGCTCTAGGAAGAGCGGATATCACTTCACTAGCACATGATATCATCATGGGGCAAATGAGACTGGTAATCGCCAATATGGACATTGAAGAACTGAATACTGATAGAGACAAATTCGTAGAATCTGTATATAGAAATGTAGGAGACGAATTACACAAAATTGGTCTTGAATTGATAAACGTAAACGTTACGGATATCCAAGATGAGTCTGGTTATATTAAAGCATTAGGACAAGAAGCAGCTGCGAAAGCCATAAATGATGCGAAAGTGAAGGTAGCAAATGAAGTAAGAACAGGAGCAATTGGTGAAGCGGAAGCAAAACAAGATCAAAGAGTAAAAGTATCAGATGCCAATTCTCGTGCTGAAATTGGGGAAGCTAAAGCGGATGCTGCTGCAATAGAAGGTAAGAACCGAAGTGCCATAAAAATAGCTGACTCTAATACTCAAAGAGAAATCCAAGTGGCAGAGATGGAAAGAGAATCTACAGCGGCCAGAAAAGTAGCCGCAGCCAAGGCCTTAGAAGAGTCTTATAAAGCAGAGGAGATTGCCGAAAGAGCAAGAGCAGAAAGAGATAAGGCACAACGATCTGCCGATGAAGTTGTAGCTGAACAAATCGAAAAAGAAAAAGCTGTAATACGTGCTCAAGCTGAAGCGGAAAGACAAAGAGAGATAGCAAAAGGAGAGGCAGATGCAATCGTATCAAAATTATCAGCACAAGCACAAGGTATGGAAGAACTTCTAACCAAGCAAGCTGATGGATTCCAAAAACTAGTCCAAGCCGCAGGAGGAGATCCACAAAGTGCAATCAACTTCTTGATGATTGATAAACTAGCGGAATTAACCGAAATTCAAACTTCTGCTATCAAAGAATTAGACATTGACAAAGTCGTAGTTTATGATAATGGCAGCGGTAAAGGGGTATCAAATTTTGTGCAAGGTTTGTACGGTATGATGCCACAACTGAATGATTTCTTAGCTCAAAGTGGCATGTCACTTCCAGAAGGATTGGTTAAAAAAGGAGTTGAAGCAAAAAATGAAAATAGCTCTGAAGAGTCAACAGAATAAGACTCTATTTTGCAAACAGATACTAATATAATTTAGGCCAGCAAGGAGTAACATTTTTGCTGGTCTTTATATTTTATGTTTTTGAAATCATATATTTTCAAAATCACTCTTTTGGATAATTCATGAATTCTAACCAGATGTAGTTTTATACCTTTTCTGTTTGATAATGTCAGTTATTATTTAGTTTCTTCTTTGCGATTCTTCGTTAAAAAGCCTCGCTATAGCTAGGCTATCTCTGCGTTTTTTGCCTTGACTCACTTCGAAGAATTCAAAATCATATTCCGACATACCAAAACAGAAATGGTATTACTCAATCAACTTTAAGTATTTCAATCTACTTTTCTGGATCTTTCAAAAATTTACGATTGAGCATTTTTGTCAAAACTCCAGGAAGAAATCGTTTCAACCTTACAGCATTGACTTCGAACTTACCAAAATAGACTTCCGTTTTCTTTTTTTCTATTGCCTTTAAGATTCTCTTTGCCAAATCATTTGCTTCAAGACCATTGGCATTTTCAGCATCTCGTTTGTTATATTTTTGACCATCACCAGCTAAAGCATTGTGTGCTATTGGCGTATTAATATACCCTGGACACACGACCAATGTATGTATTCCTTTGTGAGATGTTTCAGCTCTCATACTATCAAAAAATCCATGAAGGGCATGTTTGCTTGCAGCATATCCCGCTCTATAAGGAGGACCTACTTTACCTGCGATAGAGCTAATTGTAACGATACTACCCTGCCCTTTTTCTATCATATGTGGTAATACAGTTTTGGTAAGTTTAACTACTCCAAAATAATTCACTTCCATCAAACTTCGATAGACATCCATTTCAGTTTTTTCCACTGTAGATCGCTGAGATACACCAGCGTTATTTATTAAAATATCAACTCCACCTAATTCTATGACCCTCTGAACTGCATATTCTACTTTTTGCTCATTCGTTACATCAAGTGGCATTACAACATTTTGATCTGCATTTTCGGTAAGTCTATTTGTCTGTTCAAGTCCATCTTTTGCTCTGGCAGATAATATGCATTTAGCTCCTTGATTAGAAAACTCAATCGCTAACGCTCGACCAATTCCAGAACTAGCGCCCGTTATCCAAACAATTTTATTATTAAAATATGACATTTATGTATTGTTTTGGAGTGTTCTTTTACTCCATATTTATAAATTTTCATTTGTAATTTTATCTTCGTACTTCAAAGAAAGAAATATAATGGCAATAATAGATAAAAACATGGTTGTATCTCTACACTACATACTTAGAGAAGACGGACAAGATGGAGAACTAATTGAAGATACATTTGGTGAAGCCCCAGTGACTTTTACTTTTGGTGTAGGTCAGATGTTACCAGGCTTTGAGGCAAACCTAAAAGGTAAATCAGTGGGCGACAAATTCGCATTCTTATTAGCTCCAGGCGAAGCATATGGTGAAACAAAACATGATTCAGTGGTCGATATACCATTGGCTAATTTTGCGGATGCAGATGGTAATGTTGATAAAAATGCTGTTGCAATAGGAAAACAAATAAGAATGAAAAACCAAAATGGAGAATCATTTTCAGGATTTATAAAAGAAGCAAATGATTCAACTGTTAAAGTAGACTTTAATCATCCTATGGCTGGAATAAGCTTACATTTCAGTGGTGAAATAATAGAGGTAAAAGAAGATGTGGGCATAGCATAAAAGAGATATTCTATTTCGCTAATGTTTCTTGATATTACAAATCATTTCGATAAGAAAAATTAGTTAATGAGCACTATTGTTTTAATCCATCGTCCATCTATTTTCACAAAATAGTTTCCTGTAATTAGTCCTGAAATATCAATCTTCGTTTCCAAATTATTATTTATTTGCTGAGATTTTAATGCTAAACCAAGTGAATTACAAATATCAATTCTAGAAAAGGGAGTTTTAGATCTGATGTTCAGAATACCTGAAGTCGGATTTGGAAATAATTCAATATCATATTCAATGTCGGATGGGTCGTTGGTTTTTGTAGACAATTGAGCAATCCAACTTTCTGAATGATGATTATCCAAATCTGGTGAAATAAGAGAAAGATAACTACCTTGTCCATCTGCCTCTGAAGGCCAGGGCGATTTATTATCGTAGGTTACTTGATCTAATACAATACCGTATTTTGAAGTTAGACGAATTTTTTCTCCCCCATTAGACAATCGACCACGAGTCCATTGGAATATGGTCTTATCTGATGATGATTGAAGAGACGAATTGAGTGCAATCCTTATGGTTTCTCCTGACGTTATAATATATATAGGAAAGATAAAATCCACTGCATTAGATATTGTGTAATCTTGAATATTGATGGATTCTAAACTAGCGTTATAAATTTCAATAAACTCCGCATCAATATTCTCTAAAGGAGCATAATTAATAGCGCTAATCATCAGCAATGGTTCTGCTTGAGAATCGACAAATTTACTTCCTAAATCAATAGCCATTCCTGAATCGTTAACACCAGCATTTATTGCATTTGAAGTATTCAAAAGATTAAAATCATAATTACTAGGAGCAATAAATTGCGGATGACCTTCAATATTAAATTCACCTAATATTGTATCCGTATCTGAGAGATTATATGATGCATCTATATATGAATTATCGTCATATTCGATAGATTGCCCCGCTGAATTTGATAATATTGAGTTAGTTATAAATGCTATTCCTCCACCAATACCAATATTTTTCTCAAACGCTGCAACAGGTGTTGTTACATTATAAAAGGTAGTCTGATCTATAATGGCAGAACTTTCATCTTTTATTGCTATACCTTTATCACAGTTAGCAATAGTATTATTTGTGACAAGTAAACTACTTTGTTGTCCCGCTGAAACTCCTTTATCTGTGCAATTATGAATAAAGTTGTCCTGTATCAAAATATTTTTTGATTCTTCACCAATGTCTATTCCATCACTATTGAATCCTAAGAAATTAGTGATCTTATTTCCTTTTATAATTCCATCAATAACTTCATCATAATCAATGGCATCTGTATCAATTTCTTTATTACCTTCAAACGTACAATTTATTACGCTTGCTGATCCATACTTTACATTTATCAAATCACCTGTCACCTTTGAATTCAACAAACTATTAGTCATATCTACATCTGAATAATAAGCTAAAATAGGATTATTAGCCACATCCACTATTGTTATATGATCCAGTTCTATAGCTGAGTTAAAAACTGATATTGCGGCATTTTCATAGACTGGATGTGGTCCATTGGACGCACCGATAATTTCTGTCCAATTCAATATTGATTTTGCAGTCCCATTTTTCAATATAATGCTCCCCCAATCCTCATCAGAATAAATACTAGAGAAAATAATCGGATTTGATTCAGTACCTAAGACCTGCAAATCTCCCAGAACAGTGAGGTTAGTTTTTGATGAAAATTTAAGCTCTACACCTTCTTCTATATTTAAAGAGATACCAGAAGAAACAATTACATCTGAAGTCACTAGATATGGAGAACAATCTTTTATAAGCGTCGTGTTTTCTGAAATTACCCCTCTCAATACACAAGAATTATTAGAAATGTAGTTTGCCACCAAGGAAGAATCAGTTGAAAGATTAACTGTTATTTTAGGTTCTGTAGAAATGTACTGATTTGAGGGAGTAGTAAGCCACTTAAGTCTTAAATCAAAACTAATATCAGAACTTGTTTTACCAGATTGATGTACTTCTACTGCGATTATATTGATTCCTTGAATAAGTGATTCTGATAATATCAAATGTTGATAAAATGTGTACTCTTCAGGGTTTGCAAGTGTACTTGAGGCTTGAGTCTGGCTTGAAATTACACCAGATGGCATATTATATCTTACCACTTCATGACCGTTGATATAAACTACAGCACCATCATCTGCCAATAATTCTAATATCATTGATCCAGCATCCTCAGAAATATTGTCTATTTGGATTCTTTTTCGGAAATACGTTGTAATGAATTTTTCGTCAGGGTTTCCACCGTAAGATACTTCAGTGTTTTCATCTTGATCACCATAACCCAGTTCAGATAGTCCGTTCGACCAATTATTGTCATTAAAATCTAATGTTTTCCAATCCTGGCCTAAATCTAAACCTGAGTCTAGATACTTCCATTCTGATGGAGAGTCAATCAAAGGTTTAAATTTTGCAGTAGTCCAACCAATGAAGTCTTCTCCAGGAGAGACAACCGCTTCTAATTCGAATGGCATATCAGGAAAATATGGGCCAGTCCATATATCATCTGGAATTTTCAATTCATTGATAGTAACATAACTATCTGTATTCGATAGATTGATGACGTTAAGTGTAACTGGGCCAGACAATGAAAAAGTACTCTTTATGTCAGTTATTAAGTTCCCTCTTCTTTGATTGGCAAATAAACGTAACTCATCCACCTCTTCTTCCCAGTATGAGACAGATGGTAAACCGTTGCCGTAGACAGAAGTAGTTCCAGCCCATTTATCTACATGATTAGGAATATTTGGTGCGATATAGTTTGCATATTCATTGATCTTATTAATTACTCTTGTTGGGTGATAAGTAGTATATAAATGAGTAGTAAATTTCGATGCAAACTGTTTAGAAAAATCATCATTACCTAATAAAGCTTTAAGCGGCAATCGCGCCCAATTATAACCAGCAGGATTAACTTCTGTAGAATAGGAATCTATGAGATTATCATTTCTGCCTACAAATCCTCTATCAAAATCTTGCATTATCCAACGCCACTTTGTTGTATTATTTTTGGGTTTCCACATCTGTATATTATGTCCCCAACTGCTATTACTCGACCAAATTTGAGCTATGAAATAATCAGTCATGTTCTCAATATCCATTAGCTCGCTCACTTCTTGATAGTTAGAAAGATTGGACATATCATTTTCAAACAAAGCAAACAATTCCTTAAACGATGTATTATCTCCTTGTTCGACATATCCATTATTTTCGATCAGATCATATTCACTAGCTAACAAACCAAAGTTTTCTTCTATGAAGCCTTCGTCAATTCGCGAGCGCATATTATGAATACCCATATATTCGCCATTAATAAATGCCACGGCTGGTTTATAATCCATATGTTCGAGATCCATATAACCATCAGTCAAATCTTGACACAGTGCATCTCTGAATAGCGTATTGCCCCAATCGCTGCCAGAAGCTCTCAACGTAAAGTTGTCATATTTTTTACGCTTTTTATTGTAAAACAACTGGTATTCTAAGTTATTGTTATCGTAATCATTGTCAAAATAAATCCCCAACATTTTTTGAGGGAGTACCCAAGCATTTAGGCCATTTACTTTTGTTCCAGCCAATTCATTGAAAGCAGCTCTATCGCTACCATCATTTTCAAACAATTCAATATTGATTGGATATTCCCATTCTGGTTTAAAATCCTGTACGTATATACCGATGGCAGGATCCCAAAAGTTTTCAGGATTACTACTTATAGAAATTACAGGTAAGTTTTTAATGTTTTTTAACTCATTGATAAAATAAGTGTTAGTCTTGATTTTACCAGGAATGAAATTCTCATTCAAGATCCTTGCTCTGAGAACAGTTGTTTCGGAAACTTGAATGGGAGATGTATATGTAGAAGAAGATAGATTAGGTTCTGATCCATCTGTTGTATACTTTATTGTACCTTCTATGGCTTTCATTGCTATTTCGACAGAAGATGTATATATGCCACCTTTAACATCGAAGTGAGGTTCATAAAATGTAATCCCCTCATATGCAGTGGTCGTGTTACTTTCGCCTGGAGTTGGATCTATGAAGAAAGAAATTATCGATGAGCCATCTGTATTTCTTCCTTGGGAAATATTTGTTTTATGATTGACATAAGAGATATGATCTATGAGGATTGTATCTAAATTCGACAGTCCGATCTCTTCTGCATCTTTTGTCAATTTAAAGTTAGCATGATTACCAATATTTTCACCATCAGCCCAGATTAAAAGATGAGCGTTTCCTTGAATCAATGTGCCTTCTGGAAATGTCCATTTGGTTGGATTATTAAAATTATCTGTTAGAAAATATCCACCTAGATCTACTTCGACATTATAATCATTGAATATTTCTATCCAATCCCCTGAATTATCAAAATCTGGATCAGAGATGATAGAGGAGTTGGACGCCATCCATTCATTGATATATAATTGACTGTAAGCTGTGATACATGTGATAGTCAGTAGGAAACAGAGAGTAGATCTTATAATCATTTAACCGTGTTGAAACCAAATAAATAACTTAAATAGTAATAATAATTCACCTGAATGAACCGTAAAGTTAATACTTATATGTTCTTCTTAATATTAAATTAATGAAAATAATCTATGGTTTAGTCTACTCTTAATAGATATCATTAATCTAAAAAGGTAGAGTTCTTAATTTCTAAGTCCTCATGATAGTCTAGATTGGATTCTCATCTTATGGACTAAACGGATATTATTTCAATTCTTGAATAAGAAGTTATTTAACAACATTGACTCTTTTTTGTTTGATTTATATTCAACGCTGTCCACTCAATTATTCAAAATAACTACGTTTGCATTCATTATAATAATAATATTCATTACACATTCCTCAATATTTCTAAAGGAGATCTTTTTACAACATCACGACTATTCCACAAACCGATAATAACAGTAAGCGCCACGATAAATATAAAGATCCCAAAAATTGGCCACCAACTAAGATTGAAATCTAATTCGAAAACAAATTTGGCCAGCAGATAACTACCTGAGACAGCCAAAGAGATCCCAGTGAGTGCTGATAAAATTCCTAACGATGCGTACTCCACAGCATTAATTCTATAGATTTTTTTCTCTACCGCACCTAAAGTTCTTAACAGTACACTTTCGCGAATTCTCTGAAACTTACTCAAAAATAGAGAACTAATTAATACAATAAGTCCTATCAAAATACTAAAGCCGGCCATAAATTTGATTACATAACTAACTTTAGTAATTATATCATTTAGAGTAGCAAGTATACTCCCAAGATCAATTACAGAGGCATTTGGCATACTTTTCACAACAGCATTTCTAAAGTCTGCCGTAGTTTGTTTTTCTGGAGATTTCGTGACTAGAATGAGAAATTGAGGAGCATCTTCAAGCACACCTATAGGAAATAAAATAAAGAACCTAGATTCCATTTTTCGGAAATTGATCTCTCGAATACTGCCAACGTAAGTTGTAATCATGGCACCTTGAACGTTCCAAACCAATTCATCACCAACTTCAACATCAAGACCGTTACTATATCTTTCGCTTAGAGATATAAATATAGAATCTCCTCCATCATGGACACCGGTATATGTACCTTCCAACAGTACATCGTCTACAGGCATTTCCTCCTGATAACTAACCCTAGCTTCTCTATTGATTGCCCATCTGCTAGAAGTACGTGTAGTATCAGACAACCAATCCTTCTTAGACTTGCCTTTCCATGCAGCCAATTCCATAGTTACGACTGGAACATGTTGAATAATTGGCATTTCAAATGACTTGGTAAGATCCTCTATCTCTTCTTTTTGATCTGCTTCAATTCCAAATACGATCATGTTAGGCTGATTGCCTACCCCCATATCTTCAACATTATTAAGAATAAGCCCTTGAAGTATAAAAAGTAAAGTCAAGATTCCTGTTCCTAAACCAATCGATACAATCAAGGTCAATGTTTGATTATTAGGTCGATAGAGATTAGATAAACCTTGTCTCACAACAAAACTCGCACTAGAAGGAAAGAACTTTCGAACTGCCCACGTAACGGATTTTGCTACTCCATATAGAATTAAAAATGCAAAAAGTATGCCTGCAGAGAAGGTGATCGCATCTAATACATTTTCAGTTAATGTATATAGGAACCCTGTAATTGTTATAAAGATTAATCCATAAATTAACCATTGAAGAGGGTCTCTTTGCTGAGTATCATCACTAATTCTCAATGCTCTCAATGGAGTCACTCTTCGGATGCCTAAGAGAGGTCCAATTGCAAAGAGAGATGTAATCAACTCTCCCATTACAAATCCTTTGATCATAGCACTTGGTGAAATAGACATATTGACTTCATAAGGTAAAAAGCCTTTTAAAACTAGAGGTAATATGACTTGAATTATACTTCCAAGAGCAACACCAAAGATTACACTTAAAGTACCTAAACTTATAATTTGAAGAAAATAAACCATGAAGGCTTCTTCACTTTTCATTCCTAAACATCTAAGGATAGCTATACTTTGAACTTTTGTTTTTACATAAATTAAAACACTACTTGCTACGCCAATACAAGCTAACAGCAATGATATAAGAGCTACAATATTTAAGAAATTGTTCAAATTTGAGAATGCCTCTTGTAGATTTTGTCTTTGGTCTTCTACAGTTGTAATTCTTTGAGCTTCATTTCTGAATTTTTTTCGTCTGACATCTTCCCAATCATCAAGGTCAATGTCTTTAAATACTTTTACATACTCCTTATAATTGACAAGGCTTCCCGGTTGTATTAAATTTGTTGCTTCTATATTCTGACCTCCAATATATACTGAAGGAGCAAAAGAAGCTCCAGCATCAACACTTCCAAATGCATTCATCAACCGGCCAGTAATGGGAAACATTACTTCTCCTAATTTGATAGAATCTCCAACCTCCAGACCATACTGTAGCATCATGCCATCATCGACTAAAGCGGCCAATTCAGATTTATAAGTATTTGCAGCTTCTAAAGGTTCAGTGATAAGTTTACCATAGTATGGGAAGTTTCCTGTTAGTCCTTTTAACCTTACAAATTGACTTTCATCCTTTGATGGTAAATATGACATCGAGAAAAGCTCTAACTCACTTGTCCTTTCTGTAGATAGTGAATCTAGGGAAGCTACTAAATCTTCATTAAGAGGTTTATTGCCTCCAACAGTCATATCAGCACCAAGGAGTGACTTAGATTGATTTTCTATATCTCTGACTAGATTATCATTAAAGGAATTGATAGCAACCAATGCTGCAACACCAAGTATTATCGAAGACATAAACAATATAAGCTTCGAACGATCCTTCCTACTATCTCGGATAGCTGTTTTTACAATTAATGACCAATTCATATTTGTGCCGTTGCTTTTATACGTTGATCACTTACTATTTTACCGCCTTTTAATTTTATTATTCTATCTGTTTTATTGGCTAATTCTAAATCATGAGTTACAATGATAAGCGTAGTTTGTTTTTCTTTATTTAATTCAAAAAGTAATCCCTCAACGATTGATCCAGTTTCTTCGTCAAGATTCCCAGTAGGTTCATCAGCAAATAAAATTTCTGGATCATTACTGAAAGCTCTTGCCAGAGAAACACGTTGTTGTTCTCCACCTGATAATTGACTAGGATAATGGTGAGACCTTCCGCCTAATCCAACTCTTTCTAAAAGTTGTTCCGCTTTTTCTTTTGCCCCTTTCGCTCGTCCTTGTAATTCTAAAGGAATCATTACATTCTCTAATGCTGTCAATGTAGGCAGCAATTGAAAATTTTGAAATATAAATCCTACTTTTCGATTTCGAACTTCTGCCTTTTCATTTTCAGTCAAACTACTTATCATTGACCCCGCAAGTGAAATAGAACCTGAAGTTGGAGTATCTAAGCCTGCGCAAAGTCCAAGTACTGTGGTCTTTCCTGATCCTGATGGACCTACAATGGATACTATCTCTCCTTTATTAACAGAGAAATTGATATCATCCAAAACAGTCAGCTCCTTATGTATGCCTTTATATTTCTTAAAAATTGATTTTGCTTCTAGAATCATTTTGATTTTCCTTTAAGTACTATGTTTAACTAATCTTGCCAACTATAGTTTATGATAGTCAATAGAACGTTTCATCTATTAATTACCTTACAAGAACTAATAAAAACTAATTTCGTTTACATATTAAACAGATAGATATACAAATGAGCCATAACTATAGACGAATCCTTGAAAAACTGACTATTCAGAACTGGAGAAAACTGTATAAACTTAAAATCAAAAAGAAGAAAATCAAGGTTATCAAGAAGTTTTCAAAATCATTTCTGCTATTGATTCTAATTGCTATATCTGCAATTTCGTGCAAAGATGAAAAGTCTACCAACACAAAAGCAATAAATGAGAACAAAGTGGAAACTAAAAAAGCTGATTTAGCTAAAAAGAGCGATAAAAAGGTAATTCTCTTTTATGGTAATAGCTTGACAGCTGGATATGGCCTTGATCCAAGCGAATCATTCCCTTCGAACATTGAAGATATAATAGATTCACTTGATTTGCAGTATGAAGTTGTAAATGCAGGTTTAAGTGGTGAAACCACTTCTGGAGGACTAAAAAGACTGGATTGGGTAATGAAACAAAAAGTAGATTTTTTTATTCTAGAACTAGGAGCTAATGATATGCTTCGTGGATTACCTATAGATGAAACAAGAAAGAACCTATCGGCTATCATAAGTGGCGTAAAAGCAAAAAATCCAAATGTAAAAATTGGTCTCTGCGAAATGCTGGCTCCTCCTAATATGGGAGATGATTATGTGAATGAATTTACTAAGATATATAAAGACCTTTCAGCACCTGATGATATCGTTTTCTTTCCTTTTTTCTTAGAAGGAGTGGCTGGACATCCAGATCTAATGCTCCAAGATGGAAAACATCCCAATGCCGAAGGTCAGAAAATAGTGGCAGGGAATGTTTGGACAGTTTTAGAGGGTATGCTGTAAAGTATACATAACTTCCATTTGCCATTCACGATGCCTTTCCTTAGTTTAGCACCATAACAAAAAAGACAGTACCATGTCCAAAGATCAGTCAGCGTCATTTATGATTAGATTCACACAGAAGATATATGAATCTGAAGAAGGAAGTCCAAATGTACAATGGAGAGGAAAGATTTCTCATGTACAAAGCGGAGATAATCAAGGTTTTGTCGAATTCGATCGAGCTGTAGATTTTATGCAGGAACATCTCGGTAATGTTACTCAATCTACCATAGAAGACAAAACCAAGAAAGAACAAGAGGGAATTCTATCTAAGAGTTTTGATATGTTAAAAAAATTCAAAGATCAAGCGCCAACATTTGTAATGGATACGATCAAGGATCCAATGGGTCAGGTTGAAAACATCCAAGGTCAGATCAAAGAACAAATCAAAGATGTAAGTGATGATCTAAGTCAAAAACTTGATGTTGACCATTTGAGAATGGCATCAAAATCGGATTACAAGGAAGTATTATCTATGATAAAAGCCATGTCAAAACAAATAGAAAAACTTACAGATAAAGTGGACAAATTGGACAAATCAAAGAAGTAATAATGTCCATAGATCACAATCTTGAAGATATAAAACGTAGCAAGCAAGAAGCATCTTTAGTCATTGAGACTTTAGGTGGTTTTCATGTATTTGTTAACGGCCGAGAGATTTCATCTAAAGAATGGGGACGAGATAAAACTGTCCAACTCATTCAATTTTTAGTAACAGCTAGACATAGACGTGGGCTACATAAAGAACAGATTATAGATAGACTATGGGAAGATTCTACTGTCGATGAAGGTATGAGAGATCTCAAAGTCGCACTTCACGGCATCAACAAAGCACTAGAACCGAACAGAAAACCAAGAGAAGAAGCAAAATATATCATTCGGCAAGGTGTCACTTACCAACTTAGTGAAAAAGATGTTTGGATAGATGCTGAAGCTTTTGATCAAGCGCTTGCTTTAGAAAGTTTAAATATAAATGAAAATCCTGAAAAATCTAAGCAAATATTGCGGTACGCAACAGAGCTATATAAAGGTTCTTATCTTCCAAATAGAGCCTTCGATGATTGGACGGCAACAGAAAGAGAAAGACTTCAATTACTCGCTATAAACGCAATGATCAGTTTAGGAGAATCAACGCTTCAGTCAAATCCAACTGAAAGTATTAGACTAGCTCAAGAAGCATTAATAATTGATCCAACTTGGGAAGAAGCATACCGCCTTCAAATGACTGCTTATGCTTTAAAAAAAAACCGGCCTCAAGTTATAAAGACATATCAAATTTGTTCTAAGGTTTTGGATGAAGAATTTGGTATAGATCCACTTCCAGAAACAAAACGAATCTATGACCAAGTCATGGGGATCTGAAATAATAAAATCTATATTTTTCGGACAATCCAAGCGTCTTGAGGAGTTGCTTTGTTATCCTTTGGATTTTGAACTATCACTTCCAAAACTTCGTCATTTCTGAACAACGACCTCATAAATGAATCTGGATGAAATGCTGAATATGTGCGATGGCCTTCTATTACATTTCCTCGAACTACTAGTTCTCCTTTATCGTATTTTGTTATTTCCGTAAGCGACATTATCTTTTTAAAATTATCTCCTTGAGTAGTTAAAAATAGCACTCCATCTTTTTTCAATATCCGTTTTAGCTCAGCAGTCCATTTATAATGCATCTCTTCCGACAAATGTGTAAATATTGAAATTCCATAAATAAAATCAAAAGTCCCATCTGAATAAGGTAAACTTGGTTCTAATGTATTCAAATTGAAATCAATATCAGGAAGATTATCGTTACACCAAGTTATTGACTTGGCATTATAATCAGTCCCAAACACATTACTTCCTTCACCTAATAGTTCTGGCATATGTCTAACTACCCTACCTGGGCCACATCCCCAATCAAGTACAGCTACTTTATTGGTAATAACATGTTTTCTTAGATTATCAACTATCCAAGAAGCTACTTCTCTCCCTCCCAGTAAGTACTTTTCATAATTAATCTGGAAAGACTCGTACATCAGATAGTCAGGAGGTAGATTTATATTAGGATTAGCTTTCAAAAAAGCGCTATTCGTTTGTTTGTTTTTATAACTCTGAACATAATACCTCACTTGATCTGTCAGATGCATCAATCTAAATTTACGTAGCAGATTTGAGATATTTCCTTTGTTCATAAATCGATAATTCAATTATTACTATTTCATTTATAGCATGCTCAAAAGTAAATATTATTACCATTAGATTTTATATATTTAGCTTCTAATAATCAATTGAATATGACTACACAAATCACATCTCTTTCTCAATACAAAGAAGAATACAAAAAAAGTGTTGATAATCCTGAAGCTTTCTGGAAAGAACAGGCGGAGACATTTACATGGACTAAGCCATTTGACAAGACTTTAGAATGGAACTTTGATGAACCAGACGTGAAGTGGTTCCTTAATGGTAAGATGAACATTACTGTCAATTGTTTGGATAGACATATTGAAAAAAGAGGCGATCAGACTGCAATCCTATGGGAACCCAATGATCCTAAAGCTGAAGTACAAGAATATACTTACAAAGAACTATTAGCAGCAGTCAATCGATGTGCCAACGGATTAAAATCAAAAGGAATCAAGAAAGGAGATCGAGTGATTTTCTATATGCCTATGGTTCCGGAATTGGCAATAGGATTATTGGCTTGTGCACGAATTGGTGCAATACATTCAGTTGTATTTGCTGGCTTTTCAGCTCAAGCGCTGGCGGACCGTGTCGATGATGCTCAAGCAAAGATGATCGTGTGTTCTGATTACAATAATCGAGGCAATAAGAATATCCCAGTAAAATCTGTTGTAGACCAAGCGATGGATATAGGATGTAATTCTATTGAGACTGTACTTGTGCATAATAATACTGATGGAGATGTCGAATGGAGTGATGATGCAGACGTTTGGTGGCATGAAATAATCGCTGGTCAATCAGATATCTGCGAACCAGAAATTATGGATAGCGAGGATATGCTCTTCATCCTGTATACTTCAGGATCGACAGGAAAGCCGAAGGGCGTCGTACATACATGCGGAGGATACATGGTATATACATGCTATAGTTTCAGGAATGTATTCCAATATAAAGATGGTGACATTTATTGGTGTACTGCTGATATTGGATGGATCACTGGGCATTCTTATATTGTTTATGGTCCATTATTAGCTGGAGCTACTACAATGATGTTTGAGGGTGTACCTACATTTCCTGATGCTGGACGATTTTGGGAGATCTGTGAAAAACACAAAGTAAATCAATTCTATACTGCACCTACAGCGATCAGAGCTTTAATGGCGAAGGGAGATCATTGGCCAGCAAAATACGATCTGTCTTCTATCAAAATGTTAGGATCAGTCGGAGAGCCTATTAATGAAGAAGCATGGGAATGGTATGATAAACATATAGGAAAAGGAAATGCACCTATTGCAGATACTTGGTGGCAAACAGAAACTGGCGGAATTATGATTACTCCAATACCTGGAGTTACAGATACGAAACCAACATATGCTTCCTACCCTCTTCCTGGAATCCAGCCCGTACTGGTAGATACTGAAGGAAATATCAAAGAGGAAAATAATGTAGAAGGATTGCTTTGCATCAAATTTCCATGGCCATCGATTATCAGAACGACTTATGGGGATCATGAAAGGTGCAAGAATGTCTATTTCTCAGCATTTAAAGGAATGTATTTCACTGGTGATGGTGCTAGAAAAGATGAAGCTGGTAGAATTCGAGTAATCGGAAGAGTTGATGACGTTATCAATGTATCTGGTCACAGAATGGGAACTGCAGAAGTGGAAAATGCTATCAACGAGCATCCAAATGTCATAGAATCTGCAGTTGTAGGATATCCACATGATATCAAAGGTCAAGGAATCTATGCCTATGTCATCAGTCAGAATCAACAAACAGATGATACATTTAGAAAAGAGATTCTTGATGTTGTCAAACGGGAAATAGGCCCTATTGCAAAGCCAGACATGATTCAGTTTGTTAATGGACTACCTAAGACAAGATCGGGAAAAATAATGAGGCGCATACTCAGAAAGATAGCTTCTAAGGATGGAGATAATTTAGGTGACATTTCTACTTTATTGAATCCTGAAATTGTAGCTGATGTTAAGGATGGGGCTTTGGTGTAGCTGACTAAGTTTGATCCTCGAATAAGAGGAACTGAAGGGCCAGCGCAATGCCTTTTATGTTCTCCTTTGGAGGCACAGAGGAACTACGCAGTAGATCCGTAAGACTAAGACCTTGTAGTGTGTTTTTATAAAAACACGCGAGAGATCGAAAGGAGAATTAAAGAGGAGGAAGTTGTCGTAAAATATGCCATTCCAACAATTGGATACCTGTTTACTTTGGCTTCATCACTAAAACACGGGATTGTTTCTTTATCTTCTCATGATTCATTAATTGAGGTCTATATACACCATTCACAAACATCTCAGCTTGATCATCATAATGTTTGCTCATAGGATTACCTGATTGACCGGTTGGATTGATACTTTCAGATCCTTCTATATCAGCGAAATCTAATAATATTCTTAATGCAGGAGAACTGTATGATTTATACAACCCTGTTGAATCTACTGTGTACATCATCTTATTTGGTACATCATTGCCGGCTGTTACAGGAAACGGTCCCACATTAAAGAATTTATCAAATGGCTTTTTTCTTCCGATTGGATGCACATGTTCTATTGTATGGACTCTGTTCCAAGTCCAATTAAGTGGATCATCCCCCAATTGATTGGTCAATTCATGGATTGTAGTATTCAGAGCACTTGAGATTAAGATTTCTCTTGAACTTACCGTTGAAATATCAGATACATTTCCCCACCAAGGGCTCTCTTCATTTTCTAAAAGATTCTTTATTGATCCTTTATATAAATAGGACCTTTGAATCGTCTGAAAATTCTTCATTCCCATTTCATCAGCAATGCACAATCTCATACAATGATAAATTAGTTTTGTATAAATCGTAGGCGCTACACCATCTAATGTATAATTACCGTCCCAGTTATTGAGAATATTTACAACTTTATATTTCAAGGTTGATTCATCAGTATTAACAGACTTTAATAAAACCTTAGTTACGATTTGAGCAATTTCTTTATGTTCATCTGAGATATTATCTAATTGGATTCGCTTCATCTCTTCCTGAGACCATTTATCTTGAGACGTTAGATGATGGACAATACGATTATATCTATTATCAGTACAATAATAGCCTTGAAAATAATTAGTTCCAATTATTCCTGGATCATTATTAGCGGAGGCGACAAAGCCAGATTCAGGGTTTTCATATTGTGGATTTTCACTAAAATCATGATATCCAAGTAATTCATCTTTACCACTTGCACCATCAAGAATATACTTTGACAATACATGCGGTGCTCTTTTAGGTATCTTTCCTGCCCCCCAATGCGCTATATTTCCTTCTTTATCACCATATATTACATTTAACCCAATAAAATCAATCTTTTGGACACTTGATCTCGCTTCATCAATATTTTGAGCTTTATTCAATTCATGAAGGGCGATTAACGTAGGCGAAGGTTGTTCTAAGAAATTCCACCAAAGAGAAATTGGCTCCTTCTCCGATTCTTTTAAGATGGGAGAAACTTCATTTATAATTGGCCCATGTCGCGTTACTTTTCGAGTTATCGTCACATCAGATTCCCCTTTTACTTTTATGATTTCTTCTTGTAACAACATATCTTCCCAATGATCATCTACCCATACCTGATTGTTGTTATCAGGGTTGATCCTTTCACGATACATGTCTACTACATCAAAAGGGAAAATTGTAAGTCCATAACTGATTGATCTATTATGGCCAATAACTCCAAATGGAACACCCGCTAGAAAATTACCATAGAATTCAAAACCTGGGTAATTGAGATGTGCTTCATACCAAACCGATGGTTGAGAAATTCCGATATGAGTATCATTTGCAAATAACACCTTACCAGATTTTGACTTTTCAGGAGATACAACCCAACCATTACTGCCCTCCCAAAGTGGTAAACCTACACTATTCAAATGATGTTCAGTATCCTTTGTGAATACATCACTGAGACTTTTCGAAGAATCTCCTAATGAAACTCCTTGAAGGTAGGATTTATTGAATTCCCAATCCTCAAGATATTTTGAACCAAACTTTTGATAAATCTGATCAATAATGGGTTCTTCCTTGATAGCCAAGGTGAATCCTAATCCCATATACCCGAGAATGGAATATATATCAGCTTCTACAAACTCTTCTTTTGGAATGCCTATTAACTGGTATTCTATCGGCGTTTTACCATTATTTACAAATTCATTGATTCCAGAAAGGTATGCATTGATTTGACGATGCATTTCTGGTGTGCCTTCATTTTTAATTAGTTCCACAGTTTGCTCAGCCATTTGTCTGATTCCAAGGGTACGAAAGTACTTATCCGCATCAATCATAGAAGAACCAAGTATCTCAGATAATCGGCCAGAACTTAATCTTTTGACCATTTCCATTTGAAATAATCGATCTTGGGCATGCACATAGCCTAACGCCTTGTAGCAATCTTCATCATTCTGTGCATATATATGTGGGATCCCAAAGTTATCAAACTTGATCTCCACCTCAGATTTGATTCCTGAAAAAGATATTTCTCCGTTGTAATTAGGTGCTGAGTTGCGTAAGTATAGATAAAATACAATTCCCGCTATTAAGATCAATCCTACAATACTATACAATATTTTTTTAATCATATCTTATCTATCTTTTGAGCGAGTGAAGATACTTGAAATTTGATATATTTTGTTTACGTCTTAAACAGCTCCCTTCTCCCGTATTTACTACAAATTGGGCAATTATTAGCATCATGACCTCTGGCTGGGCAATATTCTCGTCCAAAGAAAATGATTTGTAGATGGAGTTTATTCCATATCTCTTCTGGGAATAATCGTTTACAATCCTTTTCTGTTTTTTCTACATTCTTTCCTGTACTTAAGCACCATCTGTAAATTAATCGATGAATATGGGTATCAACTGGAAAAGCAGGCACTCCAAATGCTTGAGACATTACCACAGACGCGGTTTTATGTCCTACTCCTGGAAGTCTTTCTAAAGCTTCGAATGATTGAGGAACTTCTCCATTGTGTTCATTCACCAATATCTCACTGAGATCACGAATAGCTTTTGACTTTCGCGGAGACAAACCACATGGCCTTATGATCGCTCTTATATCATCTGCATCCTGAAGCATCATATCGTAAGGGTTATTAGCAAGTTTCCAGAGATCAGGAGTTACTATATTTACTCTTTTGTCGGTACATTGTGCTGATAGTAATACGGCAACTAATAAAGTATATGGATCTTTATGATCTAATGGAATAGGAACTACTGGATATAGCTTTTCTAAAATATTGACAATATCCTCTACTTTTTCCTGCTTTATAGCCATACTTCTCAGTTATAGATTCGTTAGGAATTCCATCGTGTCTACCCCATCTGCATAATCAGAAATACTTGGTTTTTGAGCTTCCCCAAATGAGAATGTACTATGTTTATCAAACTTGACATTTGCTACTATACATTGTATCTCTTCTTGCCTTTTGGATAACTCCCGCTCAAGAGTAGATAAATCATCGTAATAACTATAATGTACCGTCGCAATTCTAGACGATATTGCATCTGATTCAGTTATGATAAGACTTCCGCTCATAAGATAGTCTACCTTATTTAGCATAAGAAGAGCATTGTTATAATCGAAGTTGTTTCTATACTTATCGTGATTTGCTAATTCCTTGTAATGGTCATGCAAAATCCCAAGCATGTGATCGAATTTGTAACCTGATGGAACATACAGTTTTGAAACATTTCTGCACCCTAATCCAAAATAATTAAAGATATCATGCCCAAGAGCTATGAAGTCTTCATCAGTCTCATCCCCACTGATTACTGCAATTGCATTTCTATTTTTTCTTATAATATTAGGATACTTCCCAAAGTACTCTTCGAAGTAGGCACTAGAATTATTGCTTCCTGTTGCTATAATAGCATCGAACCCTTTAAGCCTGTCTATCAATAAAATACGACTATTCACTTCAGGTTCTAATTCAATCAACCTAGAAACAACAGCTTTCATTAAGATCTCATCTTTCGCTGATAATTTTACTAAACTATTGTGCCCAGTTACAAAACAGCAAAGCACATCATGAAAGCCAACCAAAGGAATGTTTCCCGCTAATACTAAACCAATTGTCTTGTTATCTACCTCATCTTTAATTTGATATTCTGAAGTCCATCTTGACAATATATCTTTTGAAAGAAAATGAGTCGCTATAGCTTCTAGCGCTTTCCATGATTCATCTATAGTGAACCACTTATTCGCATAATATGCACTCTGAACGGCATCTTGTAACCAATCAGGTTTATCCAATATCTCCTTTCCAAGTGTCGATAAGACTTCGATTCTTCGGTCTAGTGTCATTATTCTTTTAATTCCTTTCTTGTTGCTGTATAACCTCTCCACTTCTCTAATGCTGCACTAAAATCCTCAGGTAAAGGACAGTCGAAATGCATTCTTTCTTTTGTGATAGGATGTTCAAATCCTAGTGATGCTGCATGAAGTGCCTGTCTTGGAAGTAGATCAAAGGTGTTTTCTACAAATCGTTTGTAGTTAGTAAACACGGTACCTTTTAATATTCTTTCTCCACCATATCTCGCGTCATTGAATAAGGTATGGCCTATAGATTTCATATGTACTCTGATCTGATGCGTACGGCCCGTTTCAAGTTTACATTTCACCAATGTAACGTAATATAAATCTTCTACAATCTCATAATGAGTAGTAGCATCTTTGCCTATTTCATCTTCATCTTCATAGACAAACATCTGCATTCTGTTGGTTGGATGACGAGCGATTCTACCATGGATAGTTCCTTTTCGCTCTTCAACGTTACCCCAAACTAATGCAAGATATTCCCTATCTATCGAGTGATCATAAAACTGTTTGCTCAATCCAGTAATAGCCTCTTCAGTCTTAGCTATTACGAGAAGACCAGAGGTATCTTTATCTATTCTATGTACTAATCCAGGTCGGTCAGGTTGATTTCCCACCATTACTGGTAGTTCTTTAGATTTGAAATAATGAACCAGACCGTTTACCAAGGTTCCAGACCAATTACCTACACCAGGATGTACAACTAATCCAGCTTGCTTGTTTATAACCATTAAATGATCATCCTCATATATGATATCCAATGGAATTGGTTCCGGTATCAAACCAGTACCGCCCAAAGGAGCATGTTCCATCATAACTCGAATCTCATCTAATGGTCTGACTTTATAATTTGGCTTAATTGTTTCACCATTTACTCTGACCAATCCCTCTCTACATGAATTCTGAAGTCGATTTCGAGTTTGATTTTCCATGCGGTTCATGAGGTACTTATCAATACGCTCCACCTTTTGGCCCTTATCTACTATCACTTTTATGACTTCGTAGAACTCCTCTAACTCTAACTCTGATATGACTTTTACCTCTTTTGACATCTATAATTTACTTAAGCTCTATTTGATCAACTATTTCAAGACCGTAGCCGATTAAACCTACTCTTTTCTTGTCATGACTAGATATTAGTTTGATCTTGCCAACATTAAGATCCCTCAGTATCTGCGCACCAATTCCAAAATCTCTTTGTTCTGAATTTGTGACAGGATCATTATCTGGATCCTCATCAATAGATTTTAATTTTTGGATGATTTGATCTCCTTTTTCACCATGTCTCATGTATAGAAATACGCCACTTTCTTCTTTAGATAAGATCTTCATTGCCTTATCCAATTTATCTGCATATCCATCAAAAAGGAGGCCTATTACATCGCCTGTTTCTGTGTTAGAATGAACTCTTACAGCTGTCGGAGTGTCAGGATTAATATTTCCTTTAAAGATAGCTAAATGAACATCATCAGTGGTATTCTGCTTATACGCGGCAACTTTGAATTTACCATATAGTTCACTGTCAATATCAGTCTCTACTTCTTTAGAAATGATACGTTCAGTTCGCATTCTATATTCAACTAAATCTTTGATTGAGATAAGCTTCAACTCTAACTTATCAGCAAGCACTCTTAGTTGCGGCAATCTTGCCATTGTGCCATCTTCATTTAAAATCTCAACAAGAACACCTGCAGGGTAAAAACCTGACATCCTAGCTAAATCAATAGCTGCTTCTGTATGACCAGTTCGTCTTAGTACTCCTCCTGATTTTGCTATTAAAGGAAAAATGTGTCCAGGACGTGCAAAATCTTCAGCTTTGATATTTGGATCAACCATAGCTTTAATACCTGTAGATCTATCATAAGCTGAGATACCAGTACTACATCCTTGACCGATAAGATCTATAGAAACAGTAAAAGCAGTCTCATGAAGCGCTGTATTTGTTTTTACCATAAGTTCTAAACCAAGCTCTTTGGCTCTGTCCGATTCGATAGGTGTACAAATTAGACCTCTTCCATGAGTTGCCATAAAATTTATCATATCCGGAGTGATCGATTCTGCAGCACAGATGAAGTCTCCTTCATTCTCTCTATCTTCATCATCAACCACAATGATAATCTCGCCTTTTTTGATCGACTGTATCGCATCTTCAATTGTGTCCAACTTTATGTCTTTCTGTTCTTCTGTGGCAACCATACTATGTAATTTTATAACCTTATTTTAATTTTTAAAAATTATTCTTTTTAATTAGAATCAACTATTTTGCATTAACTGACTTAATTTCTCAACACTTTTCCCCCAACTATAATTCTTTCGCACAAAAGTAAGCGCATTTCCTCTAATACTCTTATATAATTCAGGATCATTCATCAAAATTTTGATAGATGCAGCAAATTCTTCTTCATTATCCGCGACAAGAATTTCTGTTCCGATCTTGGCTCCTATAGCATTATTCACAACGGAACTCGTCACACATGGTATTCCCATCGCCATGGCTTCGAGTATTTTATTCTGTTGACCAGTACCTAACCAAAGTGGCGCTACGAATATTTGAGATTCTGCATATGCAGTTCTCACATCATCCATCCAACCAGTTACTGTAACATTGGAAGAGCTAAGTTGTTTTACTCTTTTGTCAGGTCTAGCACCTGCGATAATAACTTTTGTTTTTGGGTCGAGGTGAGGTAAAATTATATTGACTAAATATTCCGCTGCATCAATATTAGGTGCATAACCCATATTACCAATAAATCCAATATCAAATTTTTTCAAGATCTCAATTGGTGCGAAGAATTCCGTATCAATTCCGTTTGGAATAATATCAATGGAATCGTCAGTTACTTGTTTTGCATCTTGCTTACTGATAATAGTATGATGATCAAATGAACTGTAAACTGCAGTTTCATACGCTTTCATACGAGCCGCTTCTTTCTTGTAAATGAATGAATATAGACCACTTACAACTGCTGCCCTCCTTTCCATTCCTACTCCAAAAGCATCCATATAATCTAAAGTCTTTGGATATGGCAGGTTCTTAGCGTACTCTGACATTCTAGTCAATTGACAATATATATGATCTGGATTAAATTCTTTAGCGGTATCTTCTATCTTCTTCGCTATTTTAAGATCAAAATAATATGATACTTGAAATGGCAACTTCGAAAAAACAGATTTAACCAATGAGAATACCTGCTTTACTTTAGATAATTTGAAAATTCTGACTTCATCAACATAGGACTTTATAATGTCTAAATGCTCTTTTGAGATATCCTCATCACTAATTGTTACAAGAAGAACTTGATGTTTCTCCCCTAAAAATCTCAATTGATGAAATATTCTAAGCTTATCCCCTTTTTCAAGAGGGTAAGGAAATCTCGGACACATCACTAATAACTTCAATACTGGTGCATTATTTTTCGAAGTACGAAGGTACAATTGAATGATTGAATTAATGAATTATTGAATGATTGAATTACCAATTATCATTCCTCTTTTTTGGGGTCAAGTAAATACGAATACAATAAAAATGGAGATAAAACAACCGAAAAGAAAATAATTAAAGCAAACTCTAAACTCAAAATGTACCAAGGCCATGGGCCCAAAAAGTCATATATTGTACCATGAGGTGGTTTTGCAACTAAGTACATATAATTGGCATTCAAATAAATATTTATAATATAAATAATACTAGCTAGTATATTCATACCCAAAGCAGACCTCACTATATCTCTAAAGTTATATCTAAAACCAAGAACATAAAATGAATATATAGCCAACACTGGCAATCCTGAATGAATTACCCAATAACGGATCCATTCATAATGCGGGAATACATTATGAAGTGTAGGGGTGATATTAGCCTGTATTGTTCCAGCCATTATCCAAAAGAAAATCACAGAAAGTAGCATTCTAGATTTTCTCCAAAGGGCAATAGTCATCAACAATGGTATAATATTGCATAATTCCAACGGTAGATCGGTTGTCACATTGAAATTACCTAAATAGATTCTTATGAATGTTTTAAATAACTGTAATACGTAAAGAGCTGAAGCAAAAATGAGCGCATTCCTCCACTGCTTTTCTTCATTCCATTTATACTTTCCCATATAAAGAAACCAAACCCCAAATAGCACTACAGAAAATACACCCCAAAAATGTTCTGAAGTATAGGCTACAAAACCAGCAGTGTCGATATAGAAATCAGAAAACTGCAATTTATTTTTCTTTTGCTACTATTTCCGTCTCTTCTCCAAAATATTGAACAAACCGTTGCATATCATTTGCTAATTCTTGATTTTTTGTTGCTTTAAAGTATGTGTCCGATAGCGCTTTCAAAGTCTGGAACATAAATCGATCCATCTCAGCAACTTGCATCTCACTTGTCCAAAGATCAATCTTGTAGGTATCAAGATGATCTTTATCAAACAATGAAAGCAACATAGCTTTACATTCTTTACTTTCCGTACCTTCTGGGTTTGCTGTACTGTTCCAATGTAATGCTACAGGATGCTTATCTTCATTCAGACTTACATCTATTGATATGGTATTTGTACTTTTTATAGTTTTATCACTCATATGTTTCTTAATTGTAGCGCAAAGAAAAGGATTTTTTGGAAATGGCGTAGTATGTAGATCAAATTGCACTTTTCTTAAAATATAACTACATATTTCTAATGCTGCCATTTCTGACATCTCAAAGAGAGTCTGACATATTTAACTCGTGAGCACAACAATACAACCTTCCGTTGAACAAGTAAGTGTCAGACACCTTAAAAGTGTACAGAGAAAAGGATTTTTTTTTTGGAAATGGCTTAGTATGCAGATCAAATTGTACTTTTCGCAACATAACTACATATTTCCAATACTGATAAGTCTGACATCTCTAAGAGTGTCTGACATATTTAACTTGTGAGTACAATAGTACAAGCTGCCGTTGAACAAGAAAGTGTCAGACACCTTGAAGGTGCGCAGACACTATTGCAAAATCAATTGCACAAATTGATACACTCATACAACTTGATCTTACAGTACCTAAAAGTGAAATAATTGCTTCTAAAAAAGTAGTGGGGGTATATGATGGTTTTTTTTTGATCCATTCCCTACTAATTTCTAGCTTATGCAAAATGCTCCTAATGGTAAAATCTATATGAGTATACGTGATGTCAGATATAAGAGTCATAAATTGACCGCCTATTCACTACCAACAGACATTTTTTTTATAATTAAAGAAATCAATGATCCACAAAAGAACTTTTCTTTGTTTCTTGCATTTCCTAATAATAATCCATCACTATGTTCTGGAATAAAAAAGATAAACCGAAGGCACCACAAATTACGGATCAATCATTCAAAGAGATTGTAGAGACTACAGATAAAGGTATTTTATTGGATTTTTATGCATCATGGTGCGGACCATGCAAGGTTCTCTCGCCTATTATTGATGAACTAGCACATGAGTTTGGAGAGAGAGTGATCATAGCGAAGGTAGATTCAGAAGCAAATCCTCAGTTGTCCACTTTCTTTAAGATAAAGAGCATTCCTACAATGGTATTTATCAAAGATCAGAAAATGATTGAGGTAATAAATGGTCTAGTGCCTAAGCCAAATCTGAAAGAAATGATAGAAGATTTAATTGCTTACGAATTCCCTAAATCGGACGAGGAAGAATAATTTGTGATGTTGGATTTGATAGATTTGATAGATTTGTTAAAAACTGTAGATTTACTAGATTAGCGGAATTTGATAGATTTGTTTTGTCATTTTGACCTTACATTTTGTTGTCAACATAAATAAACCAAATCAACAAATCAACTACCACCTCCACTCATCCACATATTTAACAAATATCTTCGCTGTATTTTCTGCATCTGATATGGCTCTATGATGAATGCCTGTAAACTCGAACCCTTCCTTTTTGAGCGTATTTTTAAGGCCTGTAAGTTTATGTTCTCCTTTGATTTCGTGATATTCTGCTTTAAGGTCCGTCGAAGGCACTAACCAATCGATCTCCATTTTAAACAATGCACAATTATCAGTGAGCATTACTTTGTCATATTGTCCCCAACTGCAAAGTCTGTAATCTTCATCCCAAATATCTATCCATTCTTGGAACTGTTGTATCACTTTCGGATAGAGGTCCGCTCTGTCTACATTCTCTTGACTAATACTAGTGAGTCTTTTGCAAAAACCAGATAATCTAGGATTGATAGTCGGCTTTACAAATTTACTAAAACTGCCCAATACTTCTCCAGTAGGATCTACCATTACAGCACCAATCTCAATGATTTCATTCAATCCCCCTGGTGGTCTACCTAACCAACATGTTGCTTCTAAATCGTATATAATGAATCTCACAGAATTGAATTTTCTAGTATTGCTTTATTCCGTTGGATAAGTTCATCCCAATTTACTGTATCCTGCAAATCGTAACTATCCAATCTATTATGATAGAAGTAAAGTAGCCTGAAATTTTCAGAGACATATTTACCTTCTTTATTCTTTTTTAATACCTTTTGCGGATGATATAGTCCTAAATTTCTAATTCCATCATTAATCATTTCTTGCTGGCTTTGCGCTAATGAATCAGATAATTTGACTTTCCCTTGTTGTTCTAATCTTTTTAATGAAGTCAGCATTTTTTTTATTACTGTATCCAACATTGCTTGATCTATTTCAAAATTAGCAGCGGGTACATTTAGCACATCATATATATTTAGCTCTGTATTGGAGGCTAATAATATTCTAAATGCTGCAAATGACACAAGATGACTACTTAGGACTACATTATTCTTTTTGTAACTATCTACGATTTTTTCTCCAAGAAGTTTAGTGTAAACTTTTTCTCTTTGAGCTACAGTTTTAATTTCACCATCCAATTTAAAATAACCAGTAATATCTATTTCATTCCCATGTTTATCCAATGATCTCCCTTCGATATCAACAGAATGACCAAATACGTCCATAGGTTGACCAAAAGACATCTCAATACTAGTGCCTTTAGTTATTATAGACCACAAGAACTTGAATAGCTTACCTGATGATTTATCCTGGTCTTTTGATCTAGTATATTTTTCTTTACCCGTTGATCTTAAGTATTGATCAATTAGAGATTTTGCTTCTAGGATAAAATGATAACTTGTTACAAGAGGTACAACATAAATCTTATTATCTATTTTATCAGTAATTGCGTGTCGTTGAGCTTCCACCATAGAGCCTAAAAGACCTAATTTTAACTTATCTTCTAATCTTCCATCACGAGCACGTGTTCCACCAGGGAAGAATATTTGATTTACATTTTTCTGCAATGAGAAAGACGCCATACTCTTCAAACACTCTAAATAAATTGGATTCTTCTTTCTTCTATCAACTCTATACGCACCTAATCTATTAATAAAATAAGCTACTATTTCATTATCTAACAAATTAAGTCCAGCACCATAAGAAGAAGCGGGAACACCAACTACAGCATCAAGAGCATATCCAATTAATATTGAATCAATGTTAGAAAAGTGTGTTGGGACAATGACTACAGTTCCTTTCGTAAAAAGTGATCGCAACTCATCAACATGACCATGCAATTTTATCTTTTGACGCGTTTGTGACCTATTGCCCCATAATCGTTTCTGTCCTCTGAAAGTTGCAGGATTAAGTAATCTCTTAAATAATGCGTGAAGGAAATTCCTAGCAAATTTAAATGTTTTCTTCTTGAAATTACCAACTATTTCTTCATTATATCTATTGATTATTCGATTTACTATGGCTATTAATCTTTCTTCTTTGTCATCGTATTTCTTGGCAGTCTTAATTTCTCCTTCGAGGTCCTTCCAATAACTATTATCATCTACAGGATCTACTTTCCATGGATTATTTTTTGATCTTAATTTTTCTAAATATATAGTTTTCTCAAGTAGTTCTTCCGTAGATACTTTTGTTTCATTATACAATCGAGACTTAGTATACCGATTTAACTCCAAGATAAACTCAGTTCTATTTTCACTGATCTTATAGATAGGCCAGTCTTCAATATTTGGTATGATATGCGGAAGTGTACTCTCCAAATTGCTTATTTCAGTTTAAGATGCAAAAATCAAAAATTATTATTTAATTCTCCAATATAATCTAATATCTCTTGCCTGCCTACCTTTTTTTCTGAACTTGTTACGAATTGATCAGGAAGTGCATTCCAAAATTGGAGCAGACCATTTTGTATTTTTTTCACATGACTATCCACCAATTTCGAGCTTAATTTATCAGTCTTAGTGTATACAAGTACGAATGGCGCTCGACGATCTCCCATCCAATTTACAAACTCCAAATCTATCTTTTGTAATTCATGCCTTGAGTCAATCAAAACAAAAACACATTGAAGCTGAGGTCTAGTGATAAGATACCTTTCTATCATGTCCTCCCACTTCTCTCTCTTCTTCTTAGAGCTTTTTGCATAACCATAACCTGGTAGATCCACTAAATGCCATGAAGAATCCACTTTGAAGTAATTTATTGTTTGTGTTTTCCCAGGTGTATTACTGACTTTGGCCAATCCTTTGTAATTACACAACATATTGATAAGAGAAGATTTACCAACATTTGATCTACCAATAAATGCATATTCTGGCACCATATCCTGTGGACATTGTGATTCTCTTTCAAAACTGCCTATAAAACTTACCTCTTTGATATCCATGAAGGCATCATTTTTGATATATTACTTAAAATACTAATTTGTTGCACTACCGTTGATTACTGATATTAACAGTACAAAATAATTGATTCTGTAAATGTCTGAATATCAAAACACTATAATTCGTTTCTATTCCTCATCAAATAAATGAGTTACAAAATAAGTTTTATAGACGTTATGCAACAACAAAGATAGTAAACACTATTATAAGAAAGTTGGTTCTACCAATTGATTAATTCTAGTTCCAATGAAGTTATTTTTTAACTTCTTCATTTTAAGGATCATACGTTACTAATTCACAAATTGAAATAGTTGATTCTAAATGATTTAAAATTTAAGATATGAAAAAGATATTTTTAGGATTATTAATGATGTTATCTACCCTATCATATTCTCAATTTGAATTAGGAATAAAAACAGGGATCAGTTCTACTGACTTATCACCCAAATCCATCCTTATTAATAACGGTGGAAATGATATGACACTCACTATTCAAGAAGCTAATTATGGTTTTCATCTTGGTTTGTACACTAGAGTAACTATAGCAAACATATTTATTGAGCCGTCATTTTTATTAAATAGTACAAGCGTTGATTATAATCTTACTGAAGAAATTTTCGATTCTGGAATCATATCTAGTATTAGAAGTGAAACGTATAATAATCTTGATATCCCATTGATGGTTGGAATCAAGGTTGGGCCATTTAGGTTACAAGGTGGACCCGTTGCACATATATTTCTTAATTCCTCTTCTGATTTAACTACTATAAGTGGATATGCACAGAAATTTAAAGATGCAAGTTATGGTATTCAAGGAGGAATCGGTTTAGATATTCTCAAAGTAAGGCTTGATTTTAACTATGAAACCAACTTATCTCAATTTGGGGACCATATTAATATAGATGGTCAACCTTATGATTTTGACCAAAGGCCAGGAAGATTAGTGGCTAGTGTAGGAATCAAATTTTAAATAAAACATATTATTACTTTTTGTCATATGTGGCATGGTAATTGAATAATATATATTGATTGCTTAATTGCAACTGTTAAAACCACCAACCAAAGCTGTCCTTAAAAGGGACGGCTTTTTTTATGCCTTTTATACTTATTATAAATTCGTCATAAAAAGAATTATTATCACTTCCCTTTCGTTATCATGTTGATTAACAACAGATTTATAAGTATGATCTATATGTTTGGGGAAACATGATTATATTAAACTATAAAATGTCAAAAATGAAGTTTTCTATTTTAGCGCTGCTATTGGTTGCAGGTTCGTTTAGTTTAAATGGCCAATTATTAAGGACATCCATTGACGATTTAAATTTCTATGCTGATGTGATAGCTAATGCAGGTAATCCTATTCACAAACAAAGAGCACATGATGAATTTGCTAAGATTTTTGATGAGTGGTTAAACTCTGATCAATTTAATGTAGGTGATCTAGAAAGTATCCAGTGGTTATCTGTCAAAAGACCAGAGAATGAATCCTTCACACTAATTACTTGGCAACTCCTCAAAGGAGAAAAGGGCAATCACTATTTCGGCTATATTTTGAAAGATGGAAAAGCTATTAAATTAAATAGTTCTGGAGATGATGAAGATCTAGAATATAATGTCTTAGGGACTAACGATTGGGCAGGAGTGATGTATTATAATATTCTCACAATGGACAAAGCAGGTGAAAAAATCTACATTCTCTTTGGTTATAATGCTCACAAAAATTATGAAAGTAGAAAGATAGCGGATGCGCTCACTTTTGATAATGGTGTACCCGTTTTTGGTTATGAAATTTTCAAAAGACAAGAAAATGAAAATAGAGGTGTAATTAAAAATCGATTGGTTTTAGATTACGCGAGCGATTCGAATGTTTCCCTTAATTTCAACCCTAATCTCGATATGATAGTTTTTGACCACCTAATTCCACGTATGGGTAGACTTCCAGGTCAGGGCCCAACGATGCTCCCAGATGGAAGCTATGTTGGATATAAATGGGATGGTGAATATTTCAATTATGTGGATAAAATATATCACGAGACTCAAGCTGAAGCTCCATTTCCAAAACCTGTATTAGGAAATGATAAGCGTAATATTTTAGGTATGAATCAGAAGGCAACTAAAAAGAGAAAAAATTAGTAGAAAGTAATATGATACCAAATTCAAATTCTTTTTCAAAATGAAGCGAGTCTATTAAAATTTCATCCTGATAGACTGAATATATTAGTGTCTAAACCATATATTAATTCCACAACTGGTAAATACAATCACTATTATTCAGAAGAATAATTACATTGTATGTTCAAATCTAAAATACTGATTTATGGACATCAATGAAATCTTAATTCATCTCGGTGAGGACCGTGAGAATTACTTTAATGCTGTGGCACCTCCAATAATTCAAACCAGTAATTTTGTTTTTAAATCTGTTGAAGAATTTAGAGCAAAGATCAGTGAAGAGATGGATAATCATGTCTATTCTCGAGGAAACAATCCTACCGTAAAGATATTAAGACAGAAAATTGCTGCTTTAGAGCATGCGGAAGATGCTCTTGTCACTTCCAGTGGAGCAGCGGCAATAGCTATAGCAACTATGGCTAATGTCAGTGCAGGAGATCATATCGTCTGTATAGACAAGCCATATAGTTGGACCAATAAGTTAATTTCTAAAATGCTGTCTCGGTTTGGTGTAGCCTATACGTTTGTTGATGGACGTGATATAAACAATATAAAGGCAGCCATAAAGGACAATACTAAAGTCTTATTTTTAGAAAGTCCAAATTCCCTTACTTTCGAACTGCAAGATTTAGAAGCTTGTGCACAATTGGCAAAACTTCATGGCATTATCACGATTATCGATAACTCTCACTGCAGTCCTATATTCCAGAACCCAATAGACTTTGGTATTGATCTAATTGTACATTCTGGGACGAAATATCTCAATGGCCATAGTGATGTTGTCGTAGGTGTAGTTTGTGGTAGCAAAGAACTCATTAGCAAGATATTCCACTCAGAGTTCATGACTTTAGGGGTAAACATTTCCCCAAACGATGCAGCAATGGTTATTAGAGGCTTGCGGACAATTAACCTTAGAGTTAGAAGATCAGACGCCTCTGCATTAGAAATATATAACTTCCTAATTGCACATGAGAAAGTAGAGAATGTAATCTATACAATGTCTTCTGATTTTCCTCAAGCAGAATTGGCAAAAAAGCAAATGAGAGGCAATGGTGGTTTGTTAACTCTTGTATTAAAAACGGATAATAAAGAGTCTGTTTTGAGATTCACAAGAGCAATAAAACGATTTCTAATGGCAGTATCATGGGGTGGCTATGAAAGTTTGATGATTCCAAGCATTACTTTTCATGATATACCTGGGGTGGAGGACTCCCCTATCCCATGGAACTATGTGAGGTTATATATCGGATTGGAAGATCCAGAATATCTAATCGATGATCTTGATCAAGCGTTGAGTACAATGTAAAGACATCTAGAAGAAACAGATCATTTGATGAGTCCACTCCGAAAACTCATCAACACTAAAAATGTTTCTTTTGGCGATATTTTCATTTATTTCAATTAACTGAT
>CAJXUU010000018.1 GCA_913061325.1 uncultured Saprospirales bacterium
GAGATTTCTGCCTGTCTCGTGGGCTCGGAGATGTGTATAAGAGACAGATCTTGGACGGCTCACTAGTTGACAAAATCCCATTAGGAGAATCCAAATTCTCGTCTTATCTTTATATTGCTTTTTTAACTAATATGACATCAATGAAACGTTCAATAATATTCATTTTTTTACTTTCTATCTCTTTATCTAGCTATGCTCAAGGCATTGAATTTGTGCATGTGAAATGGCAGGAAGCGATGGAAATGGCCAAAGAACAAAACAAACTCTTGTTTGTAGATTCTTATGCTGAGTGGTGTGGGCCATGTAAGCGAATGGCAAAACATGAATTTGTAAAAGAGGACGTAGGGGCGATCTATAATGAAAACTTCATCAATCTGAAGTTGGATATGGAATCTAAAAATGGTCGTACTTTCGATAGTAAGTACCCAGTATCAGCTTATCCAACAATGTTTTTCCTGGATGGAGAAGGAAAAGTGGTGAAGAAAATCAAAGGTGGACAAAAAGGGGAAGCACTGATATCAATGGCGAAAAAAGTATTGAAGAGCTATGATACAAGTGGTAAGTTCAAGGAAAAGTATGATACAGGCGAAAGATCATATGATGTAGTATACAGTTACGTAGAAGCACTGAATAAAGCAAGCAAGCCAAGTCTTAGGATCTCAAACAAATATTTAAAATCTAATCCTGAAATTACAGAAGAGCAAAAACTAAAGTTCTATCACGTAGCTTCTGCAGAAGCGGATTCAAAGATCTTTGACTTGATGGTTGATAACAAGACCGCTATAATTGCTTTAATTGGTGCTGAAGCTTTTGACAAAAAGGTAATGTCAGCTTGTAATAACACAGTAAAAAAGGCTGTAGAATACGAAACAGAATCTCTCTTAGAGGAAGCTGTCCAAAAGTCTAGCGCGCTAACTACGGGTGGAAAAGAATTTGGCTTGAATGCCAAGATGAGCTATGCAAAGAGTATGAAGAACAATGGCATGTATGCTTCTGCTGCAAAAGATCTCTCTAAAATTTACCTCAAAGGAGATGTAGAGAAGGTAAATGCTATTATTTTGACACTTCACAAAGTATTTGGTGCTGATATTGAAATGTTGGAGCTAAGTAAAGACATTTCAAAGAAGTACTTCAAGAAAGCTAAATCAGTAAACAGTGCATTGGCATATTCAAAAACAATGATGTTGTTGAATGACAATGAAAAGGCAAAGAAGATACTTGAAAAAGGAATTAAGAATGCTAAAAAAGCAGGAGAAAACACAAAATCTTTAGAAATGATGCTAAAGGTAATAGAGACGAAAAAAGCGTAAATCACTTCTAGACCAATAGACACCCACAGATCTTAAATCTAGAATATTAAGTGAAGCTAAATAAAGCCATAATATTAGCTGTGTTGGTTTTCTGGAGTATTGTACTAAGTGCTCAGGAAGGGATTCGATTTATGGATGGTAGTCTTGCTGCTATCATGAGTATCGCAAAGGAGAAGAATAAGAATGTATTTATTGATACATATGCTGGTTGGTGTATTCCATGTAAACGGATGGAATAAAAGTTTAAGAACAAGGATGTAGGTAAGTTTTTCAATGAGCATTTTATCAATTACAGGGTCAATATGCAGAACCCAACAAGGGCTGCAGATCTCAGAAAGAAGTAGGACGTAGTATTCTTGCCTACGATGTATATCTTAGATCCTAATGGTCTGATCAAATACCAAGTTGATAAAGAACTTACAGTCTCAGAATTGCTCAATGCAGGCCAAATCTCTCTCGATCCTGATAGTTATTTTGTGTCGGATGCAACAGCTGTTCACAGAAAAGATGGAACCATAACCAGAGGACAGAGACCGAATATAACGAAACCGAAAATCAATAAAACTAATAATCCTAAGTCGATAAATGTTGTAAAAGTAGCGCCAAAGAAAGTCGAAAATGAAACATCAAATCCTATAGATACTGCTACGGGTAACATTTCTACCTCTGCGGCGGCGAGAAGAGCTAAAATATTAGAAAGCTACGAAACTGTAGAGGGGGCTTCTCAGAAAGTATTGGCAATCCTAGGAGAAGGAGAATAACCCCCTGAAGTATTACGTCAAGAGGCATATCTGAGGTTAGAATTTATGGATGGAAGTAGTAAGAGTGCAGCCACTAAATATCTAGCAACTCAATCAGATTGGAGTACGGAAGAGAATCGGAAGTTTATCATTGATTTTATAAGCAGTACTTTCTCAAAAGAGTATGAATATCTGTGTGAGAATAAAGCTGACTTTGTTGCTCAATTTGGGGAATCTAAAGTAAAAAGAACTTTAGAAGTTTTGACAGATAGAACATTACTATAATGCCGTCCCTAGACCTTCGCTTGAGGGAGCTGTCAGATTTTATGAAAATATAGGCTCTGAAAATAGTAAAAAACAAGCATCCCATTATTTTGTGAATAGACTTATAGCGGATGGGAATACTTTGGAGGTTATAAAAACTTCCTCTAGCTACCTTGAAGACGATATCAATGATCTTAAGATGATGTATACAGTTGGCCTATATATTTCTGCAAAAACCCATCGGAATGACAATGAGTTGAAGACAGCATCTTTACTCCTCAAATCTGCTTGTGAAATAAATCCTAATTCCCTTATCTATTTGGAATTACTTGCTTCGCTTTATAATGAACAAGGAAAACAAAAAAAGCAAAAAACACCTTTGAGAAGGCTATGAAACTAGCTAAAGATCAAGGTGTAGATTATAAGAAATATGAGGATAAGATTACTAATGTCGTGGGGTGAAAATAAAAATGGCGGAACCAGTTTCCTGAATCCGCTCATCGATCTCTTTATACTTCCGCTTTATGATCGAGCAAACAACTGAAGATTTTTGTATTCTGAAAACTATGGATTAGTTCTCTTAAATTTTTTCCAAGTAGTTCTAAATGCCTTGGCCATAGTCTTCGAAGTCTCAGCATTGAATCTGATTACATCATTGCTATCTTCGGTTGCAGGTGCAGCACATGCTATACATTTTTTAGATGCATTATAGATTGCTGTCTCCTCCATAAATGGAATGAACTCTGAATCAGGAAGTATCAGGAAGTTAGTTGCTATTTCAGCTTCAGTTACTTTGTACATTTTTTTATACAGCTTCAAATTCTTTAGGACAGTCTTTGTTGCAGGGACTATATATCGGTACTTTGTTTTCTCACCTAAGTTTACACTTACGAGTTCTGAGAAATCTTTGTTCTCTGTATCATAGTGAAGCGTAGGGCTGATTACCCATACTTCTTTTGCTTTATCTTCTAGCTTGATTAATTGTTTTAGTGTCATACTGTATTCTTATTTTTAATTATGTCATTGACAATAAGCTATAAAAGTAATGAATGTTAGTGGATTCAGAAATTAAATAATTTTATTGTTTCAATTCTCTACATCAAACCTTCATCTGCAAAACTAAAATATCCTTCTTGAGTGATGATTAAATGGTCTGGGACCGACACGTCTAGTAATTTGGCTCCTTCTTGCAGTTTCTTTGTAATATTAAGATCTTCTCTGCTTGGTTGCAAATTGCCACTTGGGTGATTATGCACAAGTATAATAACTGAAGCCAAGTTTTCTATTGCATGTTTGAATATCAATCTAGGATCAGCTAATACAGCGTTAACGCCACCACTACTTATTTTTATTTTTTTGATCAATTTAGAGCCTCGATTCAATAGTAGAATCCAGAATTCCTCGAAGTTATTATCAGCAATAATGGGAGCTATTAGATTATAAGCATCTCGACTTGATTGTACTTTTGGTTGCTCTTTTGGGTCGGTGAGTTGTCTGCGTCTGCCCATTTCTAATGCTGCGGCTATGGTGATAGCTTTCGCTTCTCCTATCCCTTTGAATGCCATGAAATCTGCCAAATCTTTTCTTCCTAATTCATGCAAATTATTATCTACTGAACTGAGAATCAGTTGAGAAAGACCCACTGCCGTCATCTCTGTATTTCCAGATCCTATCAAAATAGCAAGCAGTTCGGCATCCGAAAGTGCTTCTCTTCCTTTGAGCATCATTTTTTCTCTTGGACGATCTTCTTCAGACCAAGATTTTATATTCAGTTTTGAATTTGTTGGCATCGTGATTGGTTTAGTCACTGCAAATTAGTGAAAATAATCAGATATAATGTCCCCAGCTTATTACCCGATTCGCCATGTGTGTAATATTATATTTTATCTTAGTCGTAAAGACTTAGAAATAACTAATGAAAACTAAAAGACAATGAAAAATTTCATGATGATTTTTTTTGGTGAAGACTATTCAAAAATCGAATGGGGACCTGGGGAAATGCAAAAACGAATGGAAAACTGGGGTGCGTGGCATGAAAAGATTATGGAGAAAGGAATCTTTGTGGATGGTCAAGGATTACTATCTGATACCAGAACTATTATTCTCTAAAACATATGAAAAAGCAAAGGATCCTAATAATCAAAAACTAATGCTCTACAAAGCAATTGATACTGCACCGAATGAACCAACAAGAGCAGTACTGAAAGATAGGATGTCCAAGATTGTTTAGTTGTCTCCTACATTTGAAAGTATCCATTACTTTTTGCAGTTTTGTGATTAGTGAAAAATCTCGATTTAGATAGTGTCCTTTTTTATAGTCTGTTGCTCGTCTTTACAGTGACTTATCTATTTATGTTTCCCATGGGGTGGCTTATTTCTGATGAGTATACTTATGTGAATCAAGCGATTGCGATCTCTCAAGGAGAGACATACCTATCATTTGTTGATTCTATTACAAACGAACAAGTATCATATAGTTTTACTCGATATTCTTTAGGTAATTCTTTTTGGATTGCCATTTGGATCAAGCTTTTCAGTTTGAAGCATATCTACATAGGCAGTTTATTTGCGATTTTGGGCGGAAGTTGGTTTTTATATCGAGCAATAAAAAGTAACATATATTTCATCCCTGCCTTAGGACTAATATTTCTGTATCCTTCGCTTGAATTTTTTGCAAATAGTACAATGAGTACAGTCCCTAGTTTTCTATTGAGTGGCATATTCATTTATGGCTTATTTACGCATAAAGAAAGTAGATGGAAGTGGTTTTGGCTTTGTCTTATAGCTTCCTTTTCATTTTGGGTAAGAGAGACGAATGTTGTGCTTCTAGGAGGTATTTGTTTCATTCACTTTCTACAAGATCGCAGATGGTTTGGCTTTTATTTTATGGGAACTGCCATAGGAATAATACCTAGATTATTGTCATCACATTTTTTCTATGGAGATCCATTTTATTACGTTTTGGCAGAATCTTTTAGCGTATCAAATATTGGAGGGAATATTACAATATATGCTTTGCTGACATTGATTTGTATGCCATTAAGTTTGGTGTTTCTAGGTGCTTATAAAGGGAGATACAGATGGCCGATTGTGGTTTCAACTTTTGTTTTTACGTTCCTTTATTTGACCTATAGTTTCAATGCCAGTATTTATAGTGGCTTTGAGAAAGGGATAATTCTCATGGGGCGTTTTCTGATTCCACTTTTACCATTCTTTGTGTTGTCTGTAGCTTGGTTTTTTAGGAATGCTAGAATAAGTAAATATTTGATTTTGGGGTTTTTCCTATTCGTTATTATGATTATGTTCGGAATGAAATATAAAGTCTTCCAAGAAGCAAACCTGCATAAAGAGATAAGTATCTATATATACGAAACCCATGAAGACGACCATATATTCTTTGATCTCTCTCTAAAAACTAATGTAGTAAGATACTTAAATCCAATGCATGGTCAATTCTACAAACAATCTGATATGACTTTACTATTAGATGCAGAATATATGGCTAATGCGCTCAATCAAAAGAATGATGTGTACATTGTTCAGACAATAAATACAGCAAATAATGTAAAATCTGGACTCACAAAATCGATACAATCGATCATAAATAAAGCAGAGGAAGAGTATAATCTAAAAATCGTAAATGAACTTCAAATCAAGCCAGGGCTTATATTGCAAATAATCCAAATTCGTAAATAATATGGCTCAAAGAAATCGTTTTTTAATGCCAGGTTACATGCTCAATACAGCAAGAATAAAATTGATGTCTAATTGGAAAAAGCTTACTAGAGGGTCTTATCCGTATACTTATTTCAAAGATAAAGTGAAAGATAAGTGGGGTGGAAAATATGAATTGAGCTTTAGTGATGAATATAAATCCTTGACTTATTTCGATTATGAAGAAGCAAAATCTTTTCATGAAGGAAAAAGAAGTATTACAATAGATCTCATATTGGCTTTGGTCTATCATGATTCGAGGACGTCCTTAGAATCAAAAGTTGAGTTGCTTGGTATGGCAAAGGATATTTTAAACCATGCTACAGATAACAACGGTAAGCTTTCATTTATTATCGAAGAAGACTATGAAAGATTTGGCTTGTCAGGTGAGTATCTGTCGGCAATTGTGCAGGGAAAGGCAGCTTCTCTCTTCATGAGATGTTATAAGAAGACAGAAGAAAAATCATATTTAGACCTAGCTCGAAAATCCTTAAATCATTTTAATGCTTCAGTTGAAGATGGAGGAGTCAAAAGACAATTACCGCTCGATATGGAATGGATGGAAGAGTATCCATCAAAACGTCCTTCTATGGTTCTCAATGGATATTTATTTTGGTTGATTGGACTGGGTGAATATTGTGCAGTGACAAATGATGCTGAATATATAGAAGTATTTGAAAAACACCTACGAAGTGCAATCAATTGGTTGCCTGTTTATAAATTGAATCGTGGTTTACTTTATTCTATGTATAGATGGAATCATTGTAATGTTCATTATATGGGTATTATGAAATATCAGTTTGAACATTTGTATAAGCTGACAGGGATTTCAATATTCGAAGAGTATGCTAAACATTGTGATAAGAATACAAATTGGAAAGTATTCAATAATCTGATTGGAGTAAGCTAATTTACATATTCATCCATCCCAAATAACTCCAATACATTCGTAATGTTATTTCTCTCTGATGCATTCAGTTTATAGGCATTCCTTGGAGAAGAAGAAGCTGATGGTTTACTATCTTTTTTTGTAAGTTTTAATTCTCCTTTATTGATAGAAATCAAGTTGCCCTTTATATCCTTATATCTAAGCATTTGCAGATTTAATTGTGATTGCAATTTCGACAGATATCTGTTTTCGAAGCACCAAAGCGCAACATGCTTAGCTTCTACAGAAGTCAATTCTGTTTTTAAGTCACCAATATTAATATCAGAATAGTGTTTAGCTAGAAATGTGGATTGATTAAGAACTTGGTGGATATCTCTGGCATCAAAATTCATATTGATCCTTGAAGCAACTACATCATATGGATTTCGTACTAAATAAACGACTTGAAGATTGGGATATTCAGCTCTTATATGGTCCATCAATAGATTTGCTCTTACCGCCTTGACCAATCTTCTATCACTTCTTATTTTTCTATTGTATCTATTTACCCAAAGATTGCTTATTTGGCCTGTTAAAATATTATGAACCGCTCTTTTTTTATGATTGTCGGTATGTGTTGGATCAATATATTCCCTAGTATCAAACTTGAGCCATTCTTTTGTATATGTATTGTTAAATGGTTCGAATATGAGTCTATAGTCATTATTTTGATTGATGCTTTCCATCAAAAAAGTAGTTCCACTCCGAGTTGATCCAATGATCAATATCGTATTTTCAATATCATAGTTCGTTTGGCGGGCTACCAAATTGATCAAGGCAGAAACTACCCAACGATATGCTTTTTTTATAAATAAGATTCTATTCTTCATGGATAACATTCTTGTAGATCAATAATAGTTTATTTATGATCGATTTAGAAGAATAATTATCTAAGACATGCTGTCGAATTAATGACCTGTCGATTTGAGGATAATCACTTATAATTTTATCTAACGACTTTGATATTTGGGCTGTATCTGTCTTTGTAGTTTCTATACATCCATGTTCGATAATGATGTGTTCTGGACCTCCAGATCGAGTATAGATAACAGGAAGGCCACAACTCATAGCTTCTAGTATTGTGATGCCAAAAGTCTCTTCCTTACTTAGTGAAACATAGACATGAGCGCTATTGTACACATCCGGTAGATCTGCATTCGGAAGTTGATCTTGCAATAGAACCCGTTCCGCTAGACCATTTTCATCAATAAAATTTACTGCTTCTCTTCTCAAAGGTCCTCGACCAATAATGTGAAGCTGAGTATCCTTTGATTTCATTTTCATAAATGATTCCAGCATTCTCATTACTCCTTTATTTTCATCCAAGTCACCTATGAACAAGAATTTGAAAGGACTAGTTTTCTTCTTATATTCATTCGGTTTGAATACATTAGTATTTACGACATTTGGCAATATTTCGACCTTCTGAGAAGTAAAGTTTTCTTCTAATATTTCACCTAATTTATGACCAACTGCTATCACATGGCTTGCATTTTTTAGCACTTTCGGGAGATATGATTTTTTCCAGTCAACAAGTGTCATGCTCTGAATAGATGAATTGTGAATCGTTACTACGTAAGGAATATCCATCTTTTGGTTGATGTACCAGCCAGCATATGCACCATAGTGATCATGGCAATGAATTAAATCATACTTTTTTTGATCATGGTTCTTTTTGTAATGGAGATAATATTGATGTGCCCAAATTTTAAGTAATTGCTCATTTCTATTTGGAAGATAGAAACCACTTTTTTTATAAACAGTAAGTTTATCGTCTTCAATAGTTAATGTCCTTGGTATGATCCCTCTTTCTAATAATAATACATCCACATCACAACACTCAGATAAGGCTTTAGCCTGCGCCTGTACAAATATTCCATAAAGAGGACTTTTTGTTGTAGGGTACCAAGATGAAAGAATGGCTATTCGCATTGTTATTTAATATAGTTTCGCTAAACTATGACATTTTTAGAGATTCTCGAATATGACATCTAGTCCAATCCCAATTGTGCAGAGAATAGAATTTCATGTACAGTAGCATTTTCTTTAGGTTGATTTTTTATAATCCAAAGTCCCTTTTTTACATGATTGAATCCATTTGAAAGCATGAGTTTTTTTATGTCCTCGGATACAATGTTTGTATCAAATAGCCACTGATCAATAACTACACAGCCTTGCTCAAATAGACATTTTTGCACTTCTTGGATATGCTGAGCTTTATCAGATATTGATACGCCCTTATGAAAATAAGAAGATAACCATCGGCACCTTTTTCCATTGTAGGTGACCAGAGAAAGTGCTTTTATGCCATTGTCGCTATTTCTCATTGCAAAGACGTTCCAATTTTTTACTTTCGGATTATCACGAAGTCTCCATTGTATAATGTCTTGAGAAAGAATAGGCACCTGTACATCTGGAAATTGCTTAGACAGGTTTCTACCAAATGCTTCAATATCAATAAAGTTAGAGATCGATTCTGTTTGGTATCCGTTTTGAGAAGCGGTAGTTTTTCTATTAATAATTGATAACAAATACAAACTGTTATATAGCATAGTTTTAGACCATACTTTCTTTTCTCCTTTGAATAATGAAGGCGAAACAAACCCACTAATAGCGGTTGCTAAGTTAAATCGTTTTTCTGATGGTAAACCTGTCCGTTCGAGGATCGTTTTTTTATCTGTCAATCCCCAAATCGGTACGTCACCAATAAAATTAAAAACCATCTGATAGAGCTTCTTGTATACACCTTGCCCTCGGTGATTTTCATGGATTAATGAATCTTCAGATTTATAATTATCAATCAATTCAAGATCTTTCCAAAATTGATATTTTACTATTCCTTGCATTCCGATAACTGTATCTTCGATAGTAGCAATGAATAGAATGCCTTTTCCCATTGGATTGTCGTCATACAACCAATGAAGATCAGCTTCAGATCTTTTCATTTGATAGGCATCGTTGTACAAAACCAATATAGATTTGTAGTCTTCAGCAGTAGCTTGTCTATATTTTATTTCTTTAATCAATACTTTTTTGTTCTTTAGAATCTAAAATTTGGTTTTGGGTGCAACTCCAAATCATAAAAGTAATCTAAATAATAGATGCCTAGTCAATCCCATAATAGGTATTTCCCCCCTTTTATATCATTGTCATTGTTTTTATTAGCTATCAAAGTTAAATCCCTCATTATCCTAAACTATAAATTCAATTAAAACTATGGAATGTTCTAATCTTATTGAATCTGTAATTAAAAAATGAAATATAAGTCAATCATTATTTAAAGGGTCTTCTGACAAAATATTGATAACAGATCTTCAACGAACTCTTTTTGAATTAGGCTTTAGAAAGGAATTAAAATGGGATAGCTATCAGGCGGATGGTGATTATGGCAAAGCGACAGTCAATGCAGTTGCAGCTTTTGCGAAGAAGAATAATCTTCCAAGTGATGGTACTTCTGTTTCTGAGGACTTAGCTAAATTGATAATACAACGACATGGTTTTCTGTCAGAAATGTACATTTTATGGTCGATTTATACCTCGGATCTCAGAACTAAAATATGGATTTCTAAAGGAACACGAATGAGTATCAGCGCTATTCAGGTGTTTCTTAATACGATTGGTTATGGAAAAGAGCTTAATTTTTTAAAATTTGGAGCGGATGGTCTATATGGCAGGAGTACGCGTAAAGCCGTTATTTCTTATGCGAAGGACAATGGAATTGATTCTGATGGAGATGCATTGACACGACCACTTGTTAATCTTTTAATTGAGGGTATCAATCCTTTTTATGGTAGCAAATGGATGGAATTGGCAGAGCAAAATTTACCCAATAAAAAATCCCCGCTTGTATTATTTCAGGCATCAAGATTTTCTGGAAAACCATGTAGAGCGGATATTCAGTTTGTTCCAATGTTAAAGAAGATCAATGCTTATGCCGAGCAAGCCGATATCTTTGTATACGTAACCAGTTCATTTAGAACGACAACGAATGTTCAAGGTGCAATCGTTAAAACAGCTACTTTCTCTAACCATTTAGCGGGTCACGGAATTGATATGAATATACAGTATGGCAACAATAAATTTGCAAACTCAAAAGTCTTAAATAAGTATCCTTCTGTACCAGAACCTGTGAAGCTTTTCTCAGGTTGATTATAAATGATAATGAGTTACGCTGGGGCGGAAGGTTTAGTGCTAAGGATCCAGTACATATTGACGATCATCTTAATAAAGATCTTTTTGTATGGAAAAAAGTTATCAAGCAATGCAAGAAGCTGTTCAATTGGGGAAATTTAGTTAGTTCTCTTATTATTTGGTAATTATTTTTCATGCTATGAATTCCTCTATTAGAGTATATATGTAATTCTGTGTGATTGAACATTTTAATTTATCTTATCCTTGATAATTTATTCTTAAACTCACAAATTATAATAACAATAGCAATAATGAAAGTGATAGAAATTCTATCAAACTCAAACGAAAGTTGGGAAGATGCGACTGTAAAAGGTGTCTCTAAAACTTCAAAATCTTTAAAAGGAATCAAATCTGCATTTGTGCAGAGCCAAAGTGTAACATTAAAAGACGGCGAAGTAGATGAGCACAGAGTAAATCTCAAAGTTACATTTGAGGTGAAATAAGTACCGTTTAGGCATAATTGTTAGTCATACTGCCGAGCAATTACTTAACAAATGAAAAGGGGTTATCATCTATCTGAGATGTAACTCCTTTTTCAATTATTGAATTATCGTAAGAACATTAATTTTTAGTCCTTGATACATCGATTACATGCTTGATCAAGTCAAAAGCGTACACAAAAATATAATTTCTAGAACTGATGTTTATCACCTTTTTTGGGTAATATTACTGGCAGTTCAATTGAAAATCACATTTACACTTCAATGCCATATTGACACACAATTTGACAGCCATTTATTTTCTAAAGGACATAATTGATGTAAGCGTCAGTACTTCTGCAATATTGACAGTAAAAAAAGTAGTGGCACTAATTATGCAATAAGTCAACCGATAAAAATAAATTTCTTTAATCAAATATAAAACACATTTTATCTATGAAGCCAATCAATGATAGAGTAGTAGTAAAAGCTGCAGCAGCTGAAGAAAAAACAGCAGGCGGAATCATCATTCCTGATACTGTAAAAGAAAAGCCTCAAAAAGGTGAGATCGTAGCAGTAGGTCCTGGGAAAGACGGTGTGAAAATGACAGTTAAAAAAGGTGATACTGTATTGTACGGAAAGTATGCAGGTCAAGAAATTAGCTACAAAGGGAAAGAGTATCTCATTATGAGAGAAGACGATATCTTAGTTATAATCTAAGACAAAAATAAGCTGCTTGAATGCGGCTATTTTATTTGTGATTGGATTGCCCATTCACTTATCAATATTTAATAAAACTAAAAATAACATATAATGGCAAAGCAGATAACCTTTGATTCTGATGCGAGAGCAAAATTGAAATCAGGAATCGATGCATTGGCTAGCGCTGTAAAAACTACGCTAGGACCAAAAGGAAGAAACGTAGTAATACAAAAAAGTTTCGGTGCTCCACAAATCACTAAGGATGGTGTAACTGTAGCAAAAGAAATCGAACTAGAAGACCCAATTGAAAATATGGGTGCTCAGATGGTAAAAGAAGTAGCTTCAAGAACTGCAGACGCAGCGGGTGACGGTACAACGACTGCCACTGTACTAGCTCAAGCAATGGTGACAGCAGGTATGAAGTACGTAGCTGCTGGTGCTAATCCAATGGACCTCAAAAGAGGGATGGATAAAGCTGTAGAAGTAGTTGTAGCTAACCTTGCAAAGCAATCAGAGAAGATCGGAAATGACTTCGCTAAGATTCAGCAAGTAGGTTCTATCTCAGCTAACAATGATGAAGAAATCGGTTCACTTATCGCTGATGCGATGAAGAGAGTAACTAAAGATGGTGTAATCACTGTTGAGGAAGCTAAAGGAACAGATACGTATGTGGACGAAGTGTTGGGTATGCAGTTTGACAGAGGATATTTGTCTCCATACTTTATCACTAACTCTGAAGATATGATTACTGAGTATGATAATCCGTATATCCTTATCCATGATAAGAAGGTATCAAATGTACAGGATATCCTTCCAGTATTAGAGAAAGTAGTAGCTTCTGGTAGACCATTATTAATCATAGCAGAGGATGTAGAGTCTCAAGCATTGGGTACATTGGTTGTGAACAGATTAAGAGGTGGACTTAAAGTTGTTGCTGTAAAAGCTCCAGGTTTTGGTGATAGAAGAAAAGCTATGTTAGAAGATATCGCAATTCTTACAGGAGGAACAGTAATCTCAGAAGAGAAAGGATATAAGCTTGATAACGCTGATTTGGATTTACTAGGATCCGCTGCAAAAATTACAATCGATAAAGACAATACTACGATCGTTGAAGGTGCAGGTAAAAAAGCTGATATCAAAGCAAGAATTGGACAGATCAAATCTCAAATCGAGACAACTTCTTCTGATTATGATAAAGAAAAGCTTCAAGAAAGACTAGCAAAGCTTGCTGGTGGAGTTGCAGTACTTTATGTAGGTGCAATGACTGAAGTAGAGATGAAAGAGAAGAAGGATAGAGTAGATGATGCACTTCATGCAACAAGAGCAGCAGTAGAAGAAGGAATTGTACCTGGAGGAGGAGTTGCCCTAGTAAGAGCAATTACTAGCCTAGAGAAGATAAAAGGAGTGAATGAAGATGAAGATATGGGTATCCAGATCGTAAGAAAGTCTCTAGAATCTCCTATCAGAGTGATTTCTGACAATGCTGGTGTAGATGGTTCAGTTGTTCTTTACAATGTGCTTTCTAAAAAAGGTTCTCATGGATACAATGCTAGAACAGACGTTTACGAAGACTTGAAAAAAGCGGGTGTAATCGATCCTACTAAAGTGACAAGAATAGCTATTCAAAATGCTGGATCTATTGCAAGTATGGTATTGACTACAGAAGTAGTTATAAATGATATACCAGAAGATCATGCAGCAATGCCACCAATGGGTGGAGGTGGAATGCCTGGAATGATGTAATCTTTGGATTAGATTATTAGACCTTTAGACTTTCGATTATTCGAGGGTTTGGGAGTTGAGAAATATAGACCTCAGGGACGCAAGTGCTTGGGGTCTTTTTTATATGTGGTGGACTTCGCGAACTTAATTTTAAACATCAATATTTAATTTCATTCTCCTTACATTTACGAAAAGGACATAAATAATGAAATGCTTATATATCTTAATTCTAATACTACTCTCATCTCACACTTACGGACAGCAGCTCGACCCTATCACTGACTACAAAAACTACATAGAAAATCAACAAATAATTAGTGAGCATAAACTTGATGCTCGCGCTTCTTTTTCTTCCTTCTCTTCGGAAATGGATATGGAAGATAATCAACCAGAATTTTATCAATTATTGGATGGTCAATGGAAATTTAATTGGGTGCGAAACCCAAAAGATAGACCGACTACATTTATGGATCCCAATCAAGATGTTTCGGAATGGGTTGATATAAAGGTGCCGTCTAACTGGGAAGTCGAAGGATATGGAATACCCATCTATGTCAATCACCAATACGAATTTGCAGATTATAAAGCAATGATTGCGGAGGATATGGAATTAGTAGAGAAATACTATCCTAAAGAACCTGGAAATGTACCGGATGATTATAACCCTGTAGGTTCTTACCGAAGAGAATTTACTATTGATGAAAGTTGGGATGGGAAAGAACTATTTTTGCATATCGGAGCTATGAAATCAGGAGGATTTGTTTGGCTTAATGGCAAGTATGTTGGCTATTCACAAGGAAGTAAGTTGCCTGCCGAATTTGATATTACAGAGGCAGTAAGAATAGGAAAGAATACAATAGCTATTCAAATATTCAGATGGACAGATGGATCTTACCTTGAATGTCAAGATTTTTGGAGAATAAGTGGAATAGAAAGATCTGTTTATATCTATGGACAACCTAAAGTTAGAATTCAAGATTTCGAAATAACTTCTGTTCTGGATGATGGCTATAGAAATGGCGTTTTTGATATTTCGCTCGCTATTAAAAATCATTTTTCTAAAGATCAAGAAGGTTCTATAAGCTATAAAATTATTGATGCCCACAATACTGAGATAACTTCTGGAACAAAAGACTTTTCAGTCCTGAAGAATGACAAACAGACGATCTCTTTTGCCAAATCTATCTCAAATGTAGAACAATGGAGTGCTGAGCATCCGAATTTGTATACGCTCGTACTAGAACTAAAAGACCAAAAAGGAAAAACACTTGAAATAACAGAAAGGAAGATAGGATTTCGATCAATTGAAATAAGAAATGGTCTGCTCCTAGTTAACGGGAAACGTATCACATTAAAAGGTGTGAATACCCAAGAAACCGATCCTGAAACTGGGCACATTATGTCTGAGGAATTAATCATGAAAGATATTCGATTATGGAAAGAAAATAATATCAATGCCGTTCGTCTAAGCCATTATCCACGTGGTCATCGATTTTATGAATTGTGTGACGAACATGGTTTGTATGTGGTAGATGAAGCAAATATCGAGTCGCATGGTATGTACTATGGTAAGTATTCATTAGCAAAGCAGCCTAACTGGCAGAAAGCGCATGTAGATAGAATGGTACGCATGGTAAAACGAGATAGAAACCATCCATCAATAATTATTTGGTCAATGGGAAATGAAGCAGGAAATGGGGTGAATTTCTTTAAAGGATATGATGCTATCAAGGCGAATGATAAAACCAAACGCCCAGTCCAATACGAACGCCCATATAAAGATTATGACGGCAGTCTATATGACATGGATAGCAATACGGATATCATAGTACCACAATATCCTTCTCCAGCAAGATTCGAAGAAGTGGGGAAATCGAAAACGGATCGACCATATATACCCAGCGAGTATGCTCATGCAATGGGAAACAGTACAGGGAATTTCCAAGATTACTGGGAGATCATTGAGTTATATGATAATCTTCAAGGCGGATTTATATGGGATTGGGTAGATCAGTCAATATGGAAGACCAATGAAAAGGGAGAGCGATACTATGCTTTTGGAGGTGATTATGGTAAAGATATGCCAACGGATAATACTTTTCTCAATAACGGAATCGTATTTCCAGATCGGACTCCCCAGCCAGCATTGTATGAAGTAAAAAAAGCCCATGAGTATATTAATTTCAAATATAAAGGAGTTAATAAACACAATGAATTACGTGTTTTGATAGAGAATTTGTACGACTTCACTGATCTTGATCAATTTGATTTCTCTGTGCAGATTAAAGCTGATGGAGATGTATTAAAGAGTATTGATATTGAAGATATCTCAGTAGAAACGCAAACGGGTAAACTGATACGAATTCCATTGAAAGAGATTGACTTTAATGCAAACACAGAATACTTTGTAGAACTCTCAGCGAAAACAAGAGATGAGTGGGGATTGTTGCCTCAGAATTTTGAAGTTGCCCACGAACAAATTGCTTTGGAGTCGAAAGTTAAGAAAGTTCCAGTTGACATGTTGCCAGCAAAGCAAACATTAATGGTGAAAGATAAGGACGAAAGTATCATAATAGAAAATGAGGCTGTACACCTTGTTTTTTCAAAGAAAACTGGGCAAATTAGCTCCTATACTTTGAAAGGAAATAGAGTATTCAAAGAAGGCAAATCACCGAGACCAAATTTTTGGAGAGCGGTGACAGACAATGATTTTGGAAATGGAATGGAAAGAAATAATATTGCTTGGAAAGAGGCTTCTCTCAATCACTTTGTTAATAAAATTGAATATAAAATAGATAAAAATGGCCATATAATAGTGTCAATACAGTACCAGCTTCCGGGTGTAAATACTACATTTCTAAGTGTATACACTGTTCAAGGCAATGGGATCATTCATATTGATAATACGTTGAATGCCACTGATTATAAAGGAGATGTACCACGAATTGGTATGCGCATGCAAGTATCAAAAAAGTACAATAATCTTACTTATTTTGGTCGCGGACCATGGGAGAATTATCAAGATAGAAAGTCATCAGCCTTTGTCGATCTGTATACCTCCAAAGTAACAGATCAATATGTACCTTATATAAGACCACAGGAAAATGGATACAAAACTGATGTTAGATGGTTGTCTATCTCGGATCAAGAAGATAATGGATATTTGTTTGTTGCAGATGGTTCGAATTACCTGAGTTTTAGCGCACTTCATATGGAAATGGAAGATTTTGATGTGGTAGAAGGCTTGGACTATAATAACTCAAAGAAGAATAAGCATACAATTGACATTACAGAGAAGGATTTGGTAGAGTTGAACATTGATCTAGGACAACGGGGTGTCGCCGGAGATGATAGTTGGTATTCTAAACCACAAGAAGAATACCAATTCAAAGGAGATAAAACTTATCGATATAGTTTTTATATTATCCCATTTGAGAATCAATCAAAAGAGCATTTTATCAAAATGAGTAAACTATATTCCAATAAAATGTAAATTGGAGTTGTATTAAAATTAAAATATATCATTCCAAGATCGCCGGTATTAAAAATAAAATGAAATTAAGACTATTATACATTTCTATATTCTTGCTAATTCTTGGCTGCAATAGAGAGTCTCTTCCAGAAATTGCAGAACAAGATAACCACTTTAAGCATCAAATATTTGAGGAGAATAAACTAGCTCCAAGGGCTTCATATTTTGGGTTTGAGTCTTCAAAATTATCAGACAAGGAAGAATCAAAGAGATTTTTGAGTTTGAACGGTGCTTGGAAATTTGATTGGGTAAAAGATCCAAAGCAAAGACCAAAATCATTTCATAATATCGGTTTTGATGATTCTGAATGGGGGACTATCCCTGTCCCATCCAACTGGGAAGTGGAAGGTCATGGTCGCCCTATTTATTTGGATGAGAGATATCCGTTTACTACTAAATGGCCTGATGCACCTAAGGACTATAACCCTGTGGGCACATATAGGAATGAGATTGATCTTAGTAAGGAGTTTTTATCAGAGGATGTTGTACTGCATTTTGCAGGAGCTAAGTCAGCAATGTATGTTTATGTCAATGGCAATTATGTTGGTTACTCTCAAGGAAGTAAAACTCCTGCAGAATTTAATATTACAAAATATCTCAAGGAAGGCAAGAATTTGATAGCCTTGCAAATGTTTCGGTGGAGCGATGCCAGTTATTTAGAGAGTCAAGACATGTTGAGAATGAGTGGTATTGAACGGGAAGTTTATTTGTACACCCGACCAAAAGTGTATGTATCAGATTATTATGCCAATACAAGTTTAGATGATTCTTATCAGGATGGAATTTTTAATAATACTGTAACGATAGCCAACAGTTCTGCTAAAAAAGCAAGTAAACAATTAACTGTTGAAATCTTCGATGATGGAAAATCTATTTATAGAAATTCAGAATCCATTGAAATTCCAGCTAATAAAACTTTTGATTTTGATTCAGGTAGTGCAATACCAAATGTAAAACTATGGTCAGCTGAAATTCCGAATCTTTACACGTTGACAATATCTTTGAAAGATGAATCAGATCCTTTGCAAAATCAATATATAAGTAAAAATATAGGTTTTAAGCGAGTGGAAATAAGAAATAGTCAGGTACTATTTAATGGAAAGGCAATTTATTTTAGAGGAGTGGATCGACATGAGACGGACCCTTTTACAGGGCATGTAGTTTCACGGGAATCAATGTTGAAAGACATTACGCTAATGAAGCAAAACAATATAAATGCTGTACGTAGTGCACATTATCCTAACGATCCATATTGGTTGGATTTATGTGATCAATATGGATTGTATGTAATTGACGAAGCTAATATTGAGAGTCATCCTTTGGCGATCGACGAAAAAACGCAGATAGGAAATGAAATGTCATGGTTACCTGCTCATATGATGCGTACCAAGCGAATGTATTATCGTGATAGAAATCATCCATCGATATATTCTTGGTCATTAGGGAATGAAGCAGGTGAAGGAGAGATTTTCAGAACGACATACAATTGGCTGAAAGAAAATGAAACCAATCGAATAGTTCAGTATGAGCCAGCTGGAAAAGAGGATTATACCGATGTCTATTGTCCAATGTATCCAAAACCTAGTTATTTAATTAATCATGGAAAATCTGATTCTGATAAACCATCAATAATGATAGAATACTGTCATGCGATGGGGAATTCTGTAGGGAACTTACAGGACTACTGGGATATCATTGAAAAATACCCAAATCTTCAAGGAGGATTTATTTGGGATTGGGTGGATCAGTCATTAGAATATAATGATGAAAATGGGAAGCCATATTTAGCTTATGGACATGACTATCATCCTGATCTGCCAACGGATGGTAACTTTTTAAATAATGGCTTAGTTGATCCATATCGTAATCCACATCCTCATTTATCAGAGGTTAAAAAAGTATACGAACCTGCCCAATTCAAGTATATAGGAAATGGAGTTTTGGAATTGGTAAATAAAAACTTCTTTGCTGATTTTTCTGACAAATCAGTATCATGGAAGATTATTGAAAATGGAAGTACAATACAAGAGGAAAAAGGTCTTTTGTTTGATGTCGCACCTCAAGGCAATACAACATTTATCTTAAATAATTTTCCTAGAAAACTGAATAGAAAAAATGAATATATATTGGAAATTGGATTGGTACAAAAAATAGCTAATGATGTTTTGCCAAAGGATTATGAAATAGCTTGGGAACAATTTATCCTTCAACATAGAAACTATATTGAACCAATTGAAAGCAAAGAAATAATCTTATCAATAATTAATGAAGACAATGTCTTTGAAATAGAGAATGATAAAGTCTATCTAAAAATAGACAACCAATCAGGAGAAATAAAGTCTTGGTCGTACGATGGAAAAGAAATTACCGCTCAGCCTATCCGACCAAATTTTTGGCGACCACCCACCGATAATGATTTAGGCAATGGAATGGATAAGTGGGCAAAAATATGGCAAGAGGCTACTTATAATTATAAGGCAAAAATGATTTCTCCGCCCTTGAACATAAATGATAAAGTTGTTTATCAAGTGGAATATTCTGTCCCAAATAATATTGCTTCTGTAAATGTGTGGTATCGATTGAGTTCAAATGGAGAACTTACATTAGACTATAAATATACTCCTGCCCAAGCAGGGATACCTAATATTCCAAGACTAGGTATGTATTTGACACTTCCTAAGTCATTTGGAGAAATCTCATGGTATGGAAAAGGACCTAACGAAAGTTATTGGGATCGCAAGAAAGGCCAAAAAATTGGATTATATTCAGGAAAAATAGAAGATCAATACCATGTATACTCCCGACCTCAAGAGACAGGGAATAAGAGTGATGTAAGATGGATAGAAATGAAGTCTGATGATATCAAACTTAAAATGACTTCTAATCAATTACTTAGTGTCAGTGCTTGGCCTTTTTCAATGATAGAGCTCGATTTTCATAGTGATGAAGGAGGTAAGTCAGCCTCTGGCCTAGTGCCTGTGACTAAAAAACATGGGGCGGATATCAAAACGGGGGAGTTTATACAGTGGAATATTGATCTGATGCAAATGGGACTTGGTGGAGATACATCATGGGGGAGGTTAGTGCATCCTGAGTATACTATTTCTGGCAATGAGTCACATAGTTATTTGTTTAATATAGGTGTCAATTAGAAATACATTTTTCCATTGTTCAAGTATTAATTTAATGCATTTTCTAACGTAAAAATCTGGTTCCTATAATTTATTGAATTTGAAGTTTTAATAAATTGTGGTCAATTTTTTGTAATTCTAAAATGGCCTAAAGTGAGAATATTCTACTGCAAATTAAGTACTTTAATCTTGTTAGAAAAACCATTACCTCATTGAAATGATCCATATGATTAGAAACTGATAGGTAATTGAATACAATATTCTTGATGAAAACTAAAATCTTTGAAGCTAACAATATCAACCATAGCTCATGAAGACTTTTTATTTATTCTTTTTTATCGTTTGTTTAAGTGGTACAATAAGAAATGAAAGTTATAATTGAATATTCATTAATATTTACTTAGTTTGTAAAGTGTTTTATTTATTACTGTTAAATAAACTGTAGGAGGTGTTTAAAAAAAAATAGTCCAGTGATATAAAAATCATTTTTCTTTCCACAAAAAATTATTCAATTCAAACATCTGTATTTTAGTTGGTACAATATGTAATTCACATTTTCGAGTTGGGATGATAAACTCGACTTCTGTAGTCGCCAGCAATAACAAAATGTCTGATTTTTCAATAAGAATAGATGTACTGTTCCAATATTGTTTTTCTTTTACCTTTTTTGACCCGTTTGGTATAGCTGATTCTATTATTCTTCCTATCAACTGTTGGCTGTTTCTGATATGACTTGGGTACCTATTTTGAACTTCTACTTCGAATGTTTCTGTGTATATCTTTGATTTTGGTTCATTTGCATAGTCCAATTCAAAGTCATCAATGAGGATAATGAGGCTACCATCTATCTCTTCTTCGGTAGTACTTGTCGTTATATCAACCAATATCTTAAGACTGTCTCTTCTATCATATGTAAAGCTTACGAATCTCACGCCGGGTTCTTTACCGCAGCTGTTTGATTGGGTTACTTGAGTATAACTATGATTAAGCAATGAAGAAGTGTTATTAAACTCCTCGAACTTTACAAGCCGTGCTTTAGATGAGCACGCCAATCCTATTAAGATTAGTAAAAAAGCAAATCCTAGGAATGTGTTTTCTTTCATTTTAAATATTAATTGTATGTCGGTTTATGGGTGTAATATAAATCAACTTCCTTATTTTTGCTTTCAGATTGATCAGATTATGGCAAAATCTTCTTTCAAAGACCTTATTAACAGTAATACTCCATTACTCATAGATTTCTATGCTGATTGGTGTGGTCCATGCAAGTCATTTTCCCCAATAATAGATCAGCTGAAAGATGAAATGGGGGATACTGTACGGGTAATAAAAATTGATGTAGATAAAAATCAATCATTATCTCAAAAACTAAAAGTAATGAGTATTCCTACTGTAATGATTTACCAGAATGGTAAACGAAAGTTTGAAGGAAAGGGGATGCATACGCTTCAAGATCTTAAGCAAAGATTGAAGGATCTTATAAAATGAAAGTAGCAGTACTAAGTGATCTGAATTGTGAGCTATATCTCAGGTTTATATAATCGCGTGAGATAAAAACTGCAACTCTAGAAGTTATTACAAAATCAAGATATAGAAGTATCAAAACTGAATCTGTTCATGTACAGAAATCAAATAACCACTCCAGTATCTATCACTTCTCTATTATTATCACTTAGCATACTACTAGGGATATTGCTTTGAATGGATTCTTTAATTTTTTTAATAAATCTGATTCGGGTTTCATTAGGAATAGATAGCATACTGATTTCTCTGACTCTTTTATGTCCATTTATTTCTTTGAGCATATCTTCTTTTTCTTCACTCAAGTGGATGGTTGATAATTCTGGAAGGAATGTGATACCACCTTGATACTCTACTATTCTGCACAATGCTTCAATACTATTAGATTCATATATGAATTTTTGATTGGAGCTATTCTTTTTAGAAAATCCACATATGTTATTCACTTGATCTCGGAAGCAATTTCCTTCTTTAAGTAGCCAAATATCATCAGGTATAATTTTATCTAAATCAATAGTTTTATGAGACGATAAAGGATGATCATCTGAAATAAATAATTGAAATGATTCATAGAATAGAGGCTGAATGTCAAACTTCCTACTTGTTATGATTGGTGTAGCTACTATCCCAAGCTGGATTTCCCCGTTAGTAACACCTTCTATAATTTGTTCTGTAATCGCTTCTTTGATTGTGACTTTAAGCAATGGATATTTTTCATTTAAGTCATTAATAAATAAAGGAACTAAATAGGGAGCTAAGGTAGGGATGATGCCAACTACAATCTCTCCAGCAAAATCCTCTTTGAGTGATTGGGCAAATGATTCAAGTTGTGTAAACTGACTGACAACAGTTTGAGCTTTAGATAAGAATTTTTCACCTTCGAAAGTTGTAGAAAGCGGTTTTTTGGATCTGTCAAACAAATAAATACCAAGCGATGATTCAAGGTTTTTTATCTGAAGACTTAATGCAGGTTGCGATATGCCTAAGTGCTTTGCAGCTTTACTATAGTTACCATGTTTTTGTAGGGCAAGTGCATATGCTAACTGAGTCTTATTCATTATGAGTAGATATTATGTGAAGATCAAAAGTATAAATAATACTTATACTATATTACGGACATATTAATTAGAAAAGGGAGATATGGCAAATATTCATGATAATATAAGATTGGCAGATATTAAAACAATTAAATTAGAAATTGAAAACAATCCAAAGTGTATAAACCAGAAGGATGAAAGAGGATTTCCACCTATAGTATTGGCCACATATGGACAACACATCGAAATAACAAAATTATTAATTGAAGCTGGAGCTAATATTGATCAAAAAGATAGTGCTGGGAACACAGCATTGATGGGCGTTACTTATAAAGGAAATGTTGAAATAGCTAAGATTCTAATAGATTCTGGATCAGATGTTAATGCTACTAATTTTAACAAAGCAACCCCATTAATCTACGCAGCGACATTTAGCCAAATAAAGATTGCTAAGTTGCTAATAGAGAATGGAGCGAGCCCTGAAAATAAGGATGCGCGAGGCAATACTGCATTTGATCACGCTAAAATGAAGGTTGATAGAGAAATGGAAGATCTTTTAAGACTTGATGATTAGTTTGGCCTAGTTTTAAGATTATGATAAATGTAAAATTATATTAAAAAAATACACCTATTTTTAAGTAAAGTATGATTTTACCTCAGAGCTTTTTGACATGTCAGAAAGCTCTTTTTATTAGAAATGTATTATAAATTAATCCTTGACAGTTTGTGAAACCTGTAGATGAGTAATGAAGCTGAAATAAATAGTCCTACCAATAGCCCTAACCAGACACCAGTTGCTCCCATACCCCAGTGTAATGAAGCAAAATAACTGATTGGTATACCAAAGATGTAGTAAGAAAAGAAAGTTATCAACGTTGGTTTTTTTACATCTTGAATGCCTCTTAAAGCAGCCAATGCAGCCACTTGCAATCCGTCCGGAATTTGAAATATAGCGGCATATATTAGCAAAGTAGATGCTATGCCGATTACTACTTCATCATCTATATATATCAATGGCATAACGTGTCTCAAGAGAACAAACAACACACTAAATACACCCATAATCAATGCAACTTGAAGAAATGCCGATATACCAGCATCGCGTAAGGCAGAATAGTCCTTTTTTCCTAGCTGATTTCCAACTCGAATCGTAGAAGCCATTGCCAACCCAGTACAAATCATAAAAGTGATAGAAGATAAATTGATCGCTATTTGATGAGCGGCCTGCGCATCGCTGCTTACCATTCCCATGATCAAAGCCGCTCCTGAAAAAGCAGATATTTCAAAAAACATCTGCATCGAAGTAGGCACACCTAACGTGAAAATTTTCTTGAAGATTGGTCTTTGATATTTGGTAAAATTACACTCATTGATATATTTCCAGAGATCTTTCCAATTCAATAATATAGCTATTAAGATAACAAGCATTGATATCCGCGCTACAAGGCTTGACAGTGCTGCCCCATCCACTCCCAATGCAGGCATCCCAAATTTGCCATAGATAAATATATAGTTGAGAATAATGTTGATAACGTTCCCAGCTATCATAGCAATCATAGGCGGCATGGTCTCGGACATACCTTCTGCATAGGATCTAAATGTGAGAAAAATCATCATTGGAATCATTGCCCAAGCTGAATAATAGATATATCCTCGTGCTATTTCTACTACTTCTGGTTGTTGGCCAAAGAGATGAAGAAAAGGTAAGCAAAGTAACATTACAGCACAGGATAGGATGCCAATGCCAATATTTACCAATAGACTATGCTTGAAATATTGGGATATTTTTTTCTTTTCACCTGCACCATCTGCTTCAGATACTAGAGGGGGAAGTGCAAACGCAATACCCATACCAATGACTATAGGCACTGCAATAAGAGCAACAGCAAATGATACTGCAGCTAGTGATACCGCTCCCAATCTTCCAACCATAATATTGTCTGCAAGATAGACAGTGATTTGACCTAGCTGCCCAGCCATGATAGGCAGCGCCAGTTTAAGGTTGGCTGAAAAATCTTTTTTATATCGCTTTAGAATATTCATTCAGGGCGCAAAGATATATATTTACCATACAGCTTGTTGATATTCATCTGGGTTTCCAAAATCTTAATTTTCAAGATAGAATTCATCAATTATTATAACAACGAACCTCGAAAAGAGTCAGTAATAATAAAAAAGAGTTAGTCGATTATTATCGACTAACTCTTTCCAGATATAAACACCTGTTGGTGTATTTTTTTACTTAAATGTAATGGGCATTTCAGCTCTAGTTGTATCCCAACCAATAACCATGTGTACCAATTTGTCACTTTTTTCTTCGAATATGATTGCAAGGTTTTCAAGTACTTCAGCATCAGATGAAAGACCAATGTTTGTTCTTCCTACATCTTTAGTTTCGTCTCTGTTTGCAGCTCCCCATGCTGGAAGATCTTTTGAGAATATCATATCCCACGATGCATCTTTGATCTCTGCGTATAAAGCATATCTACCTTTTTTAAGTTCAAGATCTCCAATTTTTACATCTTCGAAAAATGTAATTTCAGTTGATTGATTAGCACCAACTCTCCAGACATCTCCAATTTTCAATAACTCGCCGAATACTTTTCTTCCTTTTTTAAATGGACGACTGTATACAACCTGTACTTTAGGCTTGATGTTTACTTCCTCGCCTTTTAAGTAGTTAGTATAAGCAGACTTGCTTGGATAGTGAGACATATCCATAGGGCTAATATCAGCACCAGTAAAGATTACTGGATTAAATGCTATTGGAATTTCTACTCTTGTTTTATCCCATTGGATTGTCATATGAGCTGATTGCTCGTCCATTTCTCTGAAAGAGATAGATAGTGCTTCTTCTGAGTTAGCCTCATTAGTCGATGGTACTTTTATAGAAGCTACAGTCTTAGACGAATCTCTACTTTCTGCACCCCATATTCCTCTTTGACTAGAGAAGTTTACTGTCCAATCATTCATATTAGGGACTGTTGATATAGTGTATGTGCCAGGGTTTACTGTCGTTCCACCTATTCCTACAGTTTGGTAGAATGTAATCTCAGTTGCTTCATTAGCGCCAAGTCTCCATTCTTTACCATATGGTACCAATGTGCCAAAGATTTCTCTTTCTTTTTTCAACGGTCTACTGTAGATTACTTTTACTTTAGGTGAGATTGTTCTGTCCTCTCCACTTAAGTAATTTCTCCATGCTGCTTGAGCAGGATAGTATTCCGCATCCATATTAGATGGATCAACTTTTGGCCATTTTGATTCTTGAGCCATTGCAAGACTTACTGTCAATACAGCAAATAGTATTGTGATGATGTTTTTCATTTTTTGAAATTTGATAGTTTGTAAATATGTACTGCATCAATGATGTATAAATCACTTATGTAAGACAGCACGAAGGTAATAAATGAAAGCCATCAAGAGTTGACGTGATGAGGACAAATTACTTAGAGGAGTATTAAGGTTGTCTTAATGGAATTAGAATTAAGGTTGAATTAATGAGTGCTATTGAAGTTGAATTTAATACATCCATGAAATTGTATATAAAATTCCTCTTTTGTTTTACCGCCTTAATCTTACCATTTCACCACTTTTTCTGTGTATGCTTGATTCTCGACTATTGCTTTAATACTGTAGATCCCAGAAGGAAGTAAACTAATGTTTATTGATTTAGAATCATTCTTACTTAGAATTAACCTCCCATCGAATCCAGAGATTTCTATTTTTTCGGCGCTTCTCTCTAGATTAATAATGCCATCAGTTGGATTTGGGTAAATGGAAAATAATTCCTGAGGATTAATTATTTCATCCTTAGTACTCGTCGATCCAAAATCTTCGAAAGTATGGGTGAATATTTGATAACCATCTTCTTCACTGTAATATAGTAATTCCATTGTTTCTCCATAGCTAATAAAATTCTCTAAGTATAGATCATCTTCATCACATCTTCCGAAATTAGAGACTGTGTTGTCTCTAGTATTTAATACATAAAAATCAAATGTTTTTAGATCTATGGAAGGTTCTGTTGTGTAAGCATAATCTAAAAGCAAAACATGAGAGCTATTGTGACTGAGCGAATATGGGAAGAATATTCCTGTTTTGATAGTAGGTACTTCTATTTCTGTTTGTTTTTCTAGGTTGTAGTTATATACATTGATTAACTTTTCTTCAGTATTCGGAATGTATATGGAGGTTTTATCTGAAGCTATGAAAAATGGGTAAGTGCTAAATTCTTCTTCATAGGTTGATTCAGTATCTACATTTGTAAGTATTCCCTTATATCCATCTTCAGTTGTCGTTATACTCCAAATATGGCCTTCTTTTACATTGTTGAATCTTCCTTCAAATGAAATTGGAATCCACGAGTCAGAATTGAAATTCAGACGATATCCATTGGTGAAATTAGTAATGTCATCGTATTGGGTAGCTAAGATTAACTGATGGAATATTTTAATATCATCAATGCCGTACCCATCAGGATATGCTATTAATTTATAATCATCATCCTTAGCAATAAATAAATTTTCATCATTCCTTAATACAAATTGGTTATCAAAAATTAGTCCTCCAAACTTAAAATTTCCATCAAATATCTTTTCATTTTCTGTAGGATTGATAAATGGGACTCTGTATCCATCTAAACCAATTTTTCCATAAAAATATCCGTTGTTTATAAATGATATACTTCGAATTAGCTGGATATTTTCAATTGGGCAATCGAAAAATTCTCCAGTAAGAATATTATACACTACATAATCATTGTATAGTAAAAAAGGTCCCTTCTGTAAAATAGTTCTAAATTCAACTTCATTATCTATCAAAAGTTTATGTTCCTCAGTGCTAGGATCGTATTCCCATATAGTAGGGTTATCATTTTCATCTTCTACGTGATAGAATATTTTATTATTAGTAACAATGATATCTGATAATAGGTAATCTGAAGATTCAAACGTCTTGACTTCTAGTGGATCACCATAAAGATACTCAAAACGCTTCAAGCCTTTTACCCGCTTCGACAATAGATATATATCGTCTCTTTTAGTCAATATTTGTCCCAAACCGTCCTCAAGATTTACTTTTGATAGATCTTCTAAATTCAATTCAGGTGTTATTTCTCCAAAAGCGAATCCATCTTTGTCAGTGAATATTAGGACTTCTTCATCATTTACTTTGGTAAACTTATCTCGAGTGAAAAAATTAGTATGTGTTATGTCATTTTCAAGGATTTTGTATTCTTGAGTATGCTTATCCACAATGATATATTTGTTACTTGATAAAACAATATGATCATCACCAAATGTGACATTTATTATGGGTGTAATTCCAAGATCATAGAGGTCTTCTAAAATAACCTCAATAGAATCTTTTCCATATTCCCAATAATAAAGGCTATTATAACCAGAACCTTGACTGTCCGATAGATATATACCTTCATGTGTTGAATGCAAGCTCGCTAGATATGGAAAGTCTTGTGATGGGATTGTATGTTTAGAAATAAGTTGAAATGAATTTAGATCATAATAAGAAATACTCTGAATAGAATTCAATCTAGTAAACAAGACAAGTGTATTATCATTGGTTTGAGAGACCCTTAATAGGTATTCTTCGATATTTATATCTCCAATTATTTCATCTTGATTGTTTAGAAAAATTGTTTTATCATCTCTAAAATGTACTAATGTTTGTTCTTGCAATTGTTGAAAATAAGCATATCCATACATCCAAGTGATTGTGTCCAAAGTGGTTATGTCTTGTTGAATCACCCTGTCTGGCAACTGATAATAGTAATTTTGAACTGACTTGAATTTATAGTTTCTATCTTCATTGGCTATGAATTCTAATCGATCTAGATCCATAACAAGATATTGTCCTTGATTATTAATCGTCATATATCGATTGATATATGTTATGCTAGGACCATTAGTAAGGTAAGGCTCGATAGCAAAATCAATATAGGGAATAAATTGCTCTTCTTCTGTGAATATATTTTCAACAAAAACACCTTCTGCTCCTGGATATATCATCTGTCCATTCCTTTGAGCAATGCTAAATAGGTCCTGGTCACAAAGATTGACTCTAGATCTATATACTTCATCACCCGTAACTGGATTGGTTACGATTACATTTCTGCCACTAGTATGATATTCATAAGTATTATTCTCAAATTCAAAAAATACTTGATTGTCAAATTCTAAAGTGGTCTTATGTAGATCTGTCTTTTGAGTAAGTGTTTGAGCACTTATTATTGTAGGCAATAAGAATAAAAAACAGATGTAATATTTCATTTTAGTGTAATTAGGGATTATTAAATGATTCATCGTTCCAAAGTATAAAATATCAATTGAAAAACAAAATGGGCCTGCCGACAAGCATCTACAAATGGGCCACATAACAAACTAAGCATATAATAGAAGTGCAAAATATTTAAGTACTCGAAGCATAGTAAAAGATAATAGTTTTAACTTTTCGATCAGAGATTTTACTTATATTTCCAATGGCATTATTAATAGTGGTAAATTTTATGAGTTAAACTCATAAAAGACAACAAATAGAAATGCAGTGCCGGCATAAAATTAGAATCATTTTTAGCTTTAGAATATGATCAAGAATACATTTTTCAGTGCCTTATTATTTAGCATAGTTGCAATACTCGTATTTACAAATTGCTCTACTGATTCAGAATATTCTGTTGAAATACAAACTGGGGATCACATTGTATTAGTAGGTAATAACTTATGTTCTAGAATGGTAAATTTTGGACACTTTGAAACTGAATTGCAATTAAGATTTCCCGATGATAGTCTATTTGTTAGAAATATGTGTGATGGTGGAAATACACCAGGATTTAGACCGCATTCTGGTAGGTACTCACCATGGGCATTTCCTGGTGCTGAACGATTCCATGATGAATTAGCCAATTTCTCTAACAGCCAAGGGCACTTCGAAACTCCTGATCAATGGCTTACAAGATTAGAAGCGGATGTTATCTTGGCGTTCTTTGGATACAATGAATCGTTTGCTGGAAAAGCAGGTTTAGAGCGTTTCGAAAAGGAACTAGAAGGGTTCGTCGAACATAGTAAATATCAAGAATACAATGGTAGCACAGGCCCAAAATTAGTCCTTGTCTCTCCAATAGCTTTTGAAGACCTATCCAATGAAATGGATCTGCCAAACGGGAAAGAAATTAATTCAAATCTCCAATTATATACCAACGCAATTCAAAAGATCGCCAAGAAGACTGAGGTTGAATTTATTGATATATTTTCAATAAGTAAAAAATGGTTCTCAGCATCTGAAGCACTTACGATTGACGGATTTCAACTCAATGACAAAGGGTATCAAAAGTTGGGCTTGTATCTTGCTGAAAATGTATTTAAAGGTGGTAAAAAACAGAACAGTAGCAATAGAGAAAAGGTAAATGCATCAGTCTTAGAAAAGGACTGGTTTTGGCATGAGGATTATAAATCTCCAAATGGAGTTCATGTTTTTGGTAGAAGATACAATCCATTTGGTCCTGATAATTATCCTGATGAGATCAAGAAAAAAAGAGAAATGACAGCAATCAGAGATACGGCGATCTGGATGTCACTTAAAGGAATCGAAATGGATCTCGTATCTGCAGATGGAAAAACACATTCTCTGGCAACTGTGGAAACAAATTATAAGCCTGAAGATTATGGTCGCGGAACAGCAAAATACTACTATGGAAAAGAAGCGGAATCCAAATTGACCACACCAGCTGGTTATAAGGTAGAATTGTTTGCCTCCGAAAAAGAATTCCCTGATTTAGCGAATCCAGTTCAGATAGCATTTGATAATAAAGGAAGACTGTGGGTAGCGGTCATGCCGACTTACCCTCATTACAAAACAGGTGATCCTAAACCTAATGATAAGATTATCATTCTGGAAGATACAGATGGAGATAACAAAGCGGATAAGCAAACAATCTTCGTTGAAAATTTGCATATTCCTGCTGGATTTGAAATATCACATGATGGTGTTTATATATCTCAAGGCACAAACTTAAAATTATACAAAGACACTGATGGAGATGATAAAGCGGACTATGAGGAGATCATATTAAGTGGTTTTGATGACCATGATTCTCACCATGTCATTAGTGCATTTTGTGCTGATCCATCGGGAGCATTTTATATGTGCGAAGGAGTGTTCCTCCACACGAATGTTGAGACATCCTATGGGCCTATTAGAGGAACAAATGGAGGTTTCTATCGGTACAATCCTCAAAGAAGACATTTAGAGAGAGCGGCACAATTACCAATACCAAATCCTTGGGGTTTGGCATTCGATGACTGGGGGCAACTTATCTATCTTGAGACTTCTGGGCCTGCAGTAAGATGGATGCTTCCAGGAAGTATCAAATCTCGATATGGACAATCAAGTGATCAATCTCCAAATCTGGTGGAACAAGAACAACAGGTTAGACCTACTTCTGGTGCAGAGATAATATCATCTAGGCATTTCCCAGATGAAGTGCAGGGTGATTTTCTATTAAATAATGCAATTGGATTCTTAGGAACAAAGCAGCATCAAATTGTAGAAGATGGGTCTGGATTTAAATTTAAGTATCGTCAAGATTTACTTTCTGGTTCGGATCAAAATTTTCGACCGGTTGATCTAGAATTTGCTCCCGATGGTTCGTTGTATTTAGTAGATTGGCACAATGTATTGATTGGGCATATGCAGCATAATGCAAGAGATCCGCTGAGAGACCATGTGCATGGAAGGATCTATCGGATTACCTATCCATCACGGCCATTGGTTACTCCAGCAATTATTGGTGGTGCTCCGATTACTGCTTTATTAGACAATTTGAAAATACAAGAATATAGGACAAGATATCGAACCAAGAGAGAGCTGCGTGGACGAGACCAAGACAAGGTTGCCGCCGAGCTTAAAAAGTGGGTGACGGCTCTAGATAAAAGTGACCCAAACTATGAACATCATCTTGTGGAGGCACTTTGGGTGATCTGGGGTTCAAATCAAGTCGATAATGATCTTCTAGAAAGTGTTATGAATGCGCAAAATTTTAAAGCAAGATGTACAGCAGTTAGATTCATCAAATACATGGGACATAAGCTGTCTAATCGCCAGGATTTACTTTTGAAAGCGGCCTCAGACGAAAATGGTAGAGTAAGACTCGAAGCATTAGTTGCAGCTTCTTGGTTAGGGAAAGACGATGGGTTAGAAATATTGGATGCAGTAAAAAAAGGGGGGCTAGATGATTGGTCTAAACAGCCTTACAATAGAGCATTTGCCCATCTTAATGGTGAAAATTTAGTCATCGAAGAAAAAGAAATAAGAACTCATTTAAAAGGAGATGAACGAGAGCTTTATATAAAGGGAAAAGAACTCTACAATAGAGAAGCATATTGCGGGACATGCCACCAAGAACAAGGGCAGGGGCTATCCGCATCAGGGTATCCACCGCTTAGGCAAGCAAAATGGGTGACTGGAAGTGAGGATAGACTTATCAAGTTAACGCTTAAAGGAATCTATGGACCGATATCAGTTTTGAGAAGAGATTATAAAGGGAATGTACCTATGACCCCATTTGAAGGCCTGATGGATGATGATGATGTTGCAGCGGTGCTTACTTATGTGAGAAATTCATTTGGAAATCGATCTTCAGTAATATCACCAGAAAGAGTAAAAACAATTCGTGAGGAAATTAAAGACAAAAAAGGATTCTTTACTGCTTCAGAATTATTAAAAATTCATCCTTTTGAAAATTAGAAATAGAATGATGGATAAATTAAATCTAACCCATACACCATGAGAAATTGGATCATATGTATTTGCTTGATTATATCTGGTTGTAAAGGCGATTTGAATCAAGAAGTAAAAAGTAATAACATAAAAGTTGAGGCTTCAATATGGTCCGAATATCGAGCTTCAGAGAATCCAAAGAACAAAAGTATAGTGCTCGTATCTGGAGATGAGGAATATCGATCTGAAGAAGCGATGCCACAACTGGCTAAAATTCTAAGTGAGAGACATGGATTTAATTGTACAGTCCTGTTTGCTCAGGACCCTAAAAAACCAGGTATTATTGATCCCAATTATTCTTCAAATATTCCTGGCCTTGAGAAGCTTCAGAATGCTGATCTCATGATATTATTTACGAGATTTAGATCATTACCAGCTGATCAAATGAAATATATTGATGACTTCCTTTTGTCAGGGAAACCTATCATAGGAATACGAACCTCGACGCATGCTTTTAATTTTAAAGATGCAGAACACCCTCATACACATTATGGTTACAATTATAAAGGGCCAAAAAAGGAGTGGGAATCAGGATTTGGAAAGAAGATATTAGGAGAAACTTGGTATACTCACCACGGGCACCACAAATATCAAAGCACTAGAGGTCTAGTTTCTAAAGATAGTAAAAGTCATCCAATTTTAAACGGCATAAAAAGTGTTGCTATTTGGGGACCAACAGATGTTTACGGGGTTAGAGAACCGATCAGTAGCGATGCAGAAATACTGGTCCGTGGTCAATCCATTGATAGAGACACAGAATATGATGAGAATGATAGAAACTATGGAATGAAAGAATCTGATCATACAATAGCAGTCAATTCGAAACACAGACAAGACAAACCAGAATTTAACCCTAATCAGGTAATGCCTCCTATCGTCTGGACTAAATCTTATCAACTAGAAAATGGGATAAAAGGGACATCATTGACTTCCACCATAGGTGCCTCTACCGATTTGTTGGATGAAGAAGTACGACGACTATTTATTAATGGAGTCTATTTTCTTTTAGATTTGAAAGTACCTGAGAAGGCGAATGTTGATTTGATAGGGGATTATTATCCGACAGCATTTGCATTTCATAATAATAAATATTGGGCAAAGCAGAGGTTAGTGATAAGTGAATTGGAATAGGCGAAAATCTAAGTTTGCTAGGTGATGTTGAGCTTAGTAAATTTGTGTATGAAAAAATGTCAGTTATTTTTCTGTCACCATGTTTTTTGGCTCATCAAAGTGATATCAGAGATCATTTTACATGTATAATATTCCTTATTTTATTAGGATTTACGGGAAATTAAGTTAAATTAACTATACATGAAAAAATTGTCTTAAACCAAAAGTGGTTTGGTTCGAAAAAAATGTGTTGACTGTTTTATTAATTCTAAACCTAGGTTAATATTGCTAATATTATTCAATTAGTATTTAAAGATATTATCGATCTAGTTTATCATAGTCTTATAAATTAATGATTGTTTTTAATTCACCTTATTAAACGACTCAAATATCATGAATTGCATTAAAAATAATTTCTGTCTCTTATACACATCTGACGCTGCCGACGAAGAGGATAG
>CAJXUU010000019.1 GCA_913061325.1 uncultured Saprospirales bacterium
CTACACTATCCTCTTCGTCGGCAGCGTCAGATGTGTATAAGAGACAGGATCAGTGTAGCGAATGGAACATTCGAGGGCTGATCAAGTGATTCAGCGATTCCAGTAGTTCAATGATCCGAGTAATTTCTGAGGTGGCTGAGATTATGTTGGGTATTCTTATTTAGTCTTGAAAATTACATACCTTTGCGACTCAATTAATTAAAAAGGTAATGATCAAGAATATCATCTTTGACTTTGGTGGTGTGTTACTCAATTTGGATCCAGAATTGACCTTTTCAGAATTATCTGACGTCTTAGGAATTCAGATGACTGAAGAGAAAATTCCCGCTCATATATTCAAAGTGATCCTCGGCTATGAAAAAGGTGAAATCAATACAGAAACTTTCTTATGGCACTTACAAAAAGAAGCAACTACACTTACACCACACCCTGATAAATTAATCAAAGCTTGGAATGCAATGCTTCTTGGATGGAATCCAGATAGATTTGACTTTTTAATTGAATTACGAAAAAAATATAAAGTATTTCTTCTCAGCAACACCAATGAGCTGCATATCGAATGGGTTATGAGAGATCTCAAAAAAAATCATGAAATCACTAATTTTAGTACTCAATTTTTCGAACGTACGTTCTATTCTCATAATATGAAAATGAGAAAACCCGAAGAAGTAATTTACAATACTATAATTGAAGAAACAGGAATCAACGCATCAGAAACGTTATTCATTGATGATAATATAAGTAATGTATCAGCGGCTATTTCAGCAGGATGGAAAGCTATTTATCATGACCCTAAAACTGAAATCATAGACCAATTGCCCAAATACTTAAAAAGTATATGATCTTAATTTATCACCGAGCCATGTATTCAAGATGAATTTCACATTTGAGATAGCAAAACGGTATCTTCTAGGTAAAAAATCTACAAGTGCCATCAATATCATTACATGGATATCTGTGATCGGTATCACAATAGGTACAGCGGCGCTCATTTTAGTTCTTTCTGTTTTTAACGGCTTCGAAAGCCTTCTTTCTGGCCTTAATAATTCATTCAACCCTGACATGAAGGTTTTACCTGCAGAAGGTAAATACTTTGAAGTAAGTGATGATCAAACCGTCCAAATCGAAAATATTCCTGGGATACTAGGCATATCAAAAACTGTAGAAGAAGTCTGCCTATTCGAATATAAAGAGACTCAAAAAGACGGTAAAATTAAAGGTGTAGATAACAATTACAACTTTGTTACATCAATAGATTCTACCATTAAAAGTGGCGCATTCAAATTACTAGAATCAAACAGAAACTATGGAGTCCTTGGTCGTGGCCTAAGCACCAATTTATCTATAAATCAAAAAGATGCAATCACACCTATTTTAGTCCACATGCCTACAAGAAGCAATAAAGGAATGCTTGGTAAAATGGGTAAAGAATTCACAACAATAGATGTGTATCCTTCGGGAGTATTTTCTGTTGGAAGCGAGGCTGATATAAAATATGTAATCACCAATATAGAAACTGTTACAAAATTACTTGATCAAAAAAATAAGATCTCAACCATTGAAGTAAAACTAAGTGAAGATCACGATGAGGATGAGATAAGATCATCTATCAATAAGATTCTTGGTAAAGGGTTTACCATTAAAAACCGATATGAACAAGAAGAGACTTTTTTAAAAGTAATGAATATCGAGAAGTGGATTACTTTCCTAATTGTTCTTCTTACGCTAGGCATCATTGCTTTCAATATGGTTGGCTCACTTTGGATGATGGTTTTGGAGAAAAAACAAGACATCTCTATACTTCGAAGCATGGGTTATGAAACTAAACAGATTAGAGCTATATTCATAATGGAAGGCATTCTTATCACTGGTGTCGGCATCGTTATAGGCACTATCCTTGCTCTAATTTTATATTGGTTACAAAAAGACTTTGGATTGATTTCAATCCCTGATGGCTTTATGATCAGTGCCTACCCTATCGAATTGAAATGGACAGATTTTGTAATAGTTGCCATCACAGTATTTGTGATTGGTTGGTTGGCTTCTCTGTTACCATCATACAGGGCAGGGCAAGTGAGTCCATTTGTTAGGCAGGAGATTTGAGCACTAAAAACATCAATGAATTGGAATCGACATAGTGGTAATGGAATTACATCTCATCTACCACTAATTGATCTTCTTCTTTCATTAGTGATCGATAAATCTGGCTTTGCACACGAGGTCTGTAATTCTCTCGACTGAATCTCAAGTTCTTCATGCTAGGATAGGTTCTATTCGCTATAAAAATAAAAATGAGATCTTCCTTAGGATCTGCAAATGCTGCCACTCCAGTAAAACCAAGATGTCCAAATGTAGAATCTGAAGCTAAATTTGACATATTTAGGCTCTTCGAAGGATCTAGCTCTTTCATATCCCAACCTATTCCTCTTCTTGTACTTTCAGGATACCTAGTAGTAAATAGATTGATTGTTTCTGGTTCTAAGTATTGTACCCCTCCATAACTTCCTCCATTAAGCATCATCTGAAAAATAACAGCTAATTCTCCAGCATTACTAAACAATCCTGCATGACCACTTACACCACCTAACATCGCAGCTCCCATATCATGAACGTGCCCTTTGATCGTCTGTCTTCTAAAATATCTATCATATTCAGAAGGTGCGATTTCTTCTCTCGGGTGTTTAGCAAGTGGTAAATACCCAGTCCTGCGCAAGCCCATAGGCTCATAGAAATTCTTAGCGGCATACTCATTGAGCGGTAAACCTGTTATGTTTTTAATACTCTTATGCATAAAATAAAATGCTAAATCTGAGTATCTGTACCCTTTCTTTTCTCTTAACTTACTGCCATTAATCCTACTCCAAATAGAATCTCTCATATCTGTTCTCAGGAACAGGTTATCAGCTACTGGGATTGAAAAACCTGCTTTTAAAGTCTTGCTATAATACTTCTCTAGTGGTTGAGGATTCTTTTTACTTGTGTTGACAGTGTTTTTATAAAAAGGAATCCAACCTGCCAATTGAGCATGGTGAGCAAGCGTAGCTTTGATATTGAGATTCCCTTTGCTACAAGTATCGGTTTCAGGGATATATCTATCAATTGTAGCATTGATATCAAATTTCCCTTCATCATACAATTTCATAAGAGAGATGGTTGATGCGCATACTTTAGTCACTGAAGCCACATCATAAATGTCATTATTATCAACTGGACGAGCTTTATCATAGACGAAGTTGCCATAAGATTTTTGAAAAACGATTTTACCTCCTTTTGCTGCCAGCACTTGACACCCTGGCGCTGCTTTTGTGTTAATCATCTCATTCACAATAGTATCAATCCCAGCTAACACCGATGATGACATCCCTACCCTTTCTGGCACAGAATAACCAAATCTACCTAGAGATTCTCTATACTCTCCTCCTCCATATCTATATTTTGACGAAGCCGATACTGGCAGTTTCCCTTTGATCGTAAATGCACCGAAAATAGATTGTGCAGCAAGATTTTGGTATGTTTCATCATCCTCATAAGCTACAATCACATTAGAAAAATTATCAAAAAACTTCAATGAATATGGGCTACCAAATAAAATAATGATCAACTTTTTATCTTTTTCCAATTCTTTCAAAAAAGCAACATTCTCAAGATTCAAACCAAAATTCTTACTCGCGTATTTACTCATATCGTGAATCCCAACGATTACATAATCCGAATCTTTCACGCTATCAGTTATCCGTTGTCTGTCTCTTTTGGAAGACAATCTAGGCAACTGATTATGTTTTGTCGTTACGTAAAAATCCAATTGGGTCTGCATCGGTGTCTTGAATTTAGAACCAACAGAGATAGACGAAAACTTCATGTCATGCAATTTTCTGATTGGCACTATCTCATCTTCATCAGAAGCAAGAGTTATGGCATTTTCGATAAGTTTTTCTTTTAATGCTATTGAATTATTGTCATTGATATCAATCTCTACATTATTTTGGTCTAATGGCTTCCATGAATTCAGGCCTAGCGTATACTTTGCTCTCAGTATTCGTTTTACACTATTATCAAGTCTTTCTCTAGGAATGCTTCCATCCAAGATTCCTTTTTTAATAGATTCTATACCCGCTTTTAAGTTCTCCGGCAATAAGATGATATCATTTCCCGCTATGAATGCTTCCTTGTCAGCGTCGCCTGGCTTGAAGTGCTTTGTTACCCCTTTCATCTCCATGGCATCGGTGAATATCAACCCTCCGAAAGTCATCTCTTTTCTGAGAATGTTGGTCACCGCATTGTGAGATAATGTTGTAGGTCTGTTCGGTCTATCATCAAATGCTGGAATACTCAGGTGAGCTACCATGACACTTCCAATACCTTGTTTGATCAATGATCTAAATGGCATCAATTCTACGCTATCCAATCTATTTCTATCGTGAGTAATAACAGGTAGATCATAATGACTGTCTGTGTCCGTATCTCCATGACCTGGAAAATGTTTAGCACATGCCATCACACCATTTCCCTGCATTCCTTTCATATAAGCATAACTTTTTGCAGCTACATTATACTTATCTTCACCAAACGATCTGTTATTAATTACTGGGTTATTAGGATTGTTATTTACATCTACAACAGGTGCAAAATTTACATGGATACCAACTCTTTTGCAATGATCAGCAATATGCGTCCCCATTTCATAGATCAAGTTATTATCTTGAATGGCGCCCAAAGTTAGTGCTCTTGGAAAGCTAATAGATTGTTTTGGATATCTCATCCCAAGTCCCCACTCTCCGTCGATGGATGTCAGAATAGGAACTTTTGATTTCTGTTGGTATCTATTATTAAGCACAGTCAGTTGAGTAGGGCTACCTTGAAAAAAGCATATCCCTCCTACTTTATACTTATCAATATAGGAAAGCACTTTTTTGGCTTCTCGTTCATCTACTTTGGCAGAAGCTCGTATGGTAAATAATTGCCCAATTTTCTCTTCTAACGTGAGATTATTGAAAACACCATCGACCCATTTATCAGAATCAGTTTGAGCCTCGAGTGACCAGGAAGAAAGAAATATTATTATGAATAATTGAAATGTAGTTCGCATATATTTATTATAAATACTCAATTCGAATGAGTATGTTCTTTTATTTTGTTTGTCCTAAGGAATGAATCAATAATAAAGTCACATTCCTTTGCTTGATCTTTTTCCCTTCTTCTTCGTTAAAAAGCCTCGCTTATGCGATGCATAGCCTACGTTTTTTGCCTTGGAGAATGAATAAATATCAGCACATAGAAACGTACTTTATTAATGTTTCATTCCTAATCCAAAGCTTTCGGATCTATCTCCAATGCCTTTTGAAACATAATTCTCGAAGTCTCATCATCTCCATAGTATTGGTAAGCTTTTCCTAGATTAACGTAACTTATCGCCGACTCAGGTTGCATTTCAGTCACTTTTGTGAAATATTTAATTGCTTCCTGGTGCTCACCACCCATACCATGAACAATCCCTAACAATCTAAATGCATCAGCATCATTATCCATAAGTTGAACAGATCGTTTCAGATATTTTTTTGCTTTTTCGAGATTCCTTTCTACTTCTCCCGCTTTTTTTCCCGCTTCTCTATAAGCTATAGCAAGGTTCTTAATTGCATCTTGATATTCAGGTGATATTTGGAGTGTGCGCTCATAGGCTTTAATCGCTCCTTCGAAATCGCCTTTATAGAAGTTAGCATTCCCAAGAAGAAGTGAGGCATTCTTATAATTAGGGTGGATTGTTAGCGCTTTTTCCAAATATGGTATAGCCTCATTCAGCATTGCTTCTTTTTTGCTTGCATTCTTTGGTTTTGCGGATTCGGTAACCAAGGCCCCACCTGCAGCATTTAATACCTTAGCACTATTGGATGAAGTTTTCACATCTGTTGTAAATAGTGTAAAATCATTTTTCCAGACAAAATTTCTAGTAAAAGTCTTAACGCTAAATAGGAATATGATAACTCCAAATACACCAAAAAGTATTTTCTGCGACTTAAGGTATTTAAATAATAAAAAAGCAACCAAAACTGTAAATCCCAGCGAAGGCATAAACATGAATCGCTCAGACATGTTAGTACCAATAGGAAATACAATATTCGACACGATTGATAATGTAATCAAGAAATATAAGATACAAAAGCTAAAAAGACTTCTATTTTTCAATCCTCTAAAAGCCACAACCAACATCCCTAAATATGTTAGTATACTCAATATTACTTGCCAATTTCCAAATGACATAATCTCCACATGTCTAGGATAATAATCATGGGTCAGTGGATGTGGAAATATCAATAATTGGATATATTTTCCAAGTGTATAAATAATCGTAGCAGTTTTTTCACCAAAAGTAAAAGAGACATAGTTATTTCCATCAATTTTAAGATACGGATTATTCATCAGCTCCATAGGCGCACCTCCAAAATCCATCCCTAATACACTAAACCTGATAACCAAAAACAAGACGGTCGATGCTACAACTCCTGCTAAAGGCATTATTGCTTTAGACAAAGAAACCGATCTAAAAAAATAAACAGCCAACGGTATCACTGCTAAATAAGTTATCGTTGTCTCTTTCGCCATCAGGCCCAAGAAAAAAGCTAAGGATGCCCAGAGAATATGAACCGTTCGTTTACTATCTACATATTTTAGAGAATAATACAGCGCCAAGACTGCTCCCATCATACTCATAATTTCATCTCGGCCTTTGATATTGGCAACAACTTCAGTATGAAGGGGATGCGCAGCAAATAGCAATGAAGCAAACAAAACAAAGAGATAAAACCCTTTTTGCTCTTTCATATTAGGCAATAACATCAAAACCAACAGCTTGTATATCAGCAAACAAAGTAGCGAATACAATAAAACACTAATAAAGTGTCCCGCACCAGGTGATGCTCCAAATAATTGATATTCCACAGCAAACATAATAGGCGTCAAAGGCCTATACCGACCTCCAGAAACTAATTTAGCCTTTCCTTCTGTCTTAAAAAAACCATAAAAAGTATCATGTATTAGCAATCCAGAAATCCCAGAAACACCATCCTGAGTGAACATATTATCATAGATTACTATAGCATCGTCTTGCGTATAGTCATTAAAGAGTGTATTTGCATAAATCACAAAAGCAAATGCAAAAACAATCCTTTGGTAAAATCGATGATTACTTCCTAAACTAGAAGTAGCTTTTGGCTTTTCTACTTCTTTTTTAACTATGTTTTTTTTCTTTGCCTTTGACATTCAGCGAAGTTACAAATTATCTTTTATTGTAATGTATATTATTATAGATGAATATTTAGGTTTCTGTTCAATAGAGATATTATGACTTTTAGAATCATTGACTAATAATCTCTGAGCCATGCTATTAAATCACCCAATTAGAATTTAACCAACTACAAAACATATAAAAAATCATATTTCTCTTTCAGAGAATATTTTTAGTTGGAAATAACCAATAATACAAAAAAACTTATGTCCACAGAAAAAATGTAGCCCCCATCCCCATTAGGAGGAGCAACATTTTTGAATACATCAATAGCGCTCACCAAAAACAATAAATATCATTTGTGACCAAATAAGTATTCTCACATCATAAGATAAACGGCTTCCATGTCGTTTTGAACATTATATTTGAGTATTATGAAGAGGAGATTAACAAAACTTGGAATATTGATAGGCATCATCATGATGACAGTGCTTTCTATATCCGAAGCGCAAGTGATTAAAAAGAGGAAAGACCTTGACAAAAAATCTCTTAAAAATTATAAGAAAGCAATCTCAGAAGGAAGAAACAGAAAATATCAAAAAAGTCTCGATCTATATGACAAAGTGCTGAAAAAACATCCTGAATTCATTGATGCACAATTACGTAAAGCAGGAATGCTTCATAATATAAAGGAATACGATAAATCAGCACAAGCATTTGATGCGGCTATAGCCATGGCTCCTGAGTATGATCCTCAGATGTACTACTCATTAGCTATTGTTCATCGAGATATGAAAACGTATGATCTTGCTACGCGGTATTTTCAATTTTATATTGACAGAAGTGAAGATGCGAAGCGAAAAAAACGAGCTATGGACCTTAGAGACAGAGCTGCATTTGCTCATGAAGCTACGACAAACCCTGTGCCGTTTGATCCAAAGAAAGTTGGAGGAGATGTATGTTCTGACTATTCAGAATATGCACCGATAATGAATATGGAAGGAGATCGGATGATTTTTACTCGGCGGGTGGGTGGTCAAGAAGACTTTTATATCGCTGAAGTCAAGAATGGAGAATTTATACGTGTGTCTGAAGTAGAAGGATTGAATACTCCACAAAATGAAGGGATACACACCATATCAGCTGATGGGCGGACCATGATTTTCACTGCTTGTGATAGAAGAAAGACAGGTATTGGGTCATGTGATCTATATTATGCTCATTTAGATTCTGAATATTGGACAATACCAAGTAATATGGGCAAGGTGGTCAATTCTATCAGTTGGGATTCTCAACCCAGCCTATCGGCAGATGGCAAAACACTATTTTTTAGTAGTGGCAGACAAGACGGATATGGAGGAAATGATATATGGATGACAACAAAAACAGACACCAGCAGTTGGGAATTCCCTACCTTATTATCTGAAGAAATTAATACTTCTGGAAATGAAGAATCACCATTTATCCATCCAGATGGACACACACTTTACTTCCGATCAGACAAACATATAGGAATGGGTGGTTACGACATCTTCTACTCCCGATATACAGATAGTACTCAGACATGGTCACCCGCCAAGAATATAGGCTACCCGATCAATACGGAAGGTTCAGAAGGTGCATTATCTGTTTCATTGGATGGTAAAACAGCATTCTTCGCATCAGATATGGCTTACTTGAATGAAAAATCAAATGCTAATCTGGATATTTATAGTTTTGAATTGTATCCAGAAGCAAGACCTATGCTTACCACATTTGTAAAGGCAACAATAACAGACAAAGAAACTGGGCTACCACTACCTGTAAACTATACAATAGAAGTCCTTTCTAATAACATGAAACCTACTACAGGAAAAGCAAACCCATACGGAACATTCATCAATAGCTTACCGACTAATCAGTCTTATGCTATGTTTATCAAAATGGACGGTTACGTTCACCATTCTGAAAATTTTGACTTGCAAGGAATTCAAAATGCATTGAATCCGTATATAATTGACATTCAATTAACCAAGGCTGCAAAGTCAGAGTCTACGACTGCAAACAAAGCAGAACCTATTGTGTTAAACAATATATTCTTCGAATCGGGGAAAGCAGATCTGAAATCAGAATCAAGCTATGAATTAAACACTTTAGCTCAAAACTTAGTGAATAATCCAAGTATTAAAATTCAAATAATAGGGCATACTGATAATGTCGGAGCAGACGTTGATAATCAGAAACTGTCTGAAGCAAGAGCAAAATCAGTAGCTGATGCGTTAGTCTTGAGAGGAATAGCCACCAATAGAGTTTCATATTTAGGGCTTGGAGAAACACAACCCATAGCTGACAATGACACTGAAGATGGTAGAAAGACAAATAGAAGGACAGAATTTATTTTAAAATAGATTTCGATACTAAAAAATAATAATTTGAGGAATTTCATATATTTCATATCACTTGGTATTTTTACTTCACTCAGCTCTTGTGCAGATAGTGCAGACCCATTGGCTATCGTGACCGTAGAACGGGACTTTGAGATACCAGGCAATCTTAATACTATTGAAACTCACTTTTTTGAACTTAAAAATATTCCAGTACTATTAGATCAAAACCTATCTATATATAACAGAACTCAAGATGACATAGTAAGTATAAACCCTGCAGACGCAACCTTAACTTCTACTTTCAATAATATTGATTGGACTTTTATACAACGAATAGAAGTCTATGCTGTTTCTAGATTAGACAATAGCAATCGATTACGAATGTTCCAATCAAACGAACCTGACTTTGGAAACAGGGATCAACTAGGTATGTTTAATACATTTGTGGATGTGAAAGAGATTTTTAATGAAGGATTAATCGATCTCGAAGTACGGATCAAAACGAGAGCTTTTGTCCCAGGAAACATTAATGCTAAGTTGACGTTTAGTTACGGAATATTCGACGAAATATAAACTATGGCGAAGTATTATAAATATATGGTAGAGTGCATATTAGCACCATTTTCATTAGAAATGCAAGAGCAGATTCCTAGACAGAGATTGATTGTTGATCGATTGTTCAACCAAGGAGTTTTGATCACCTATACACTTGCTGCAGATAGATCTAAATTATGGATCGTTATTCAAGCTAACAACGAAAGCGAACTCTTACAATATATTGAATCTCTTCCTATGACAAAGTATTGTGATTATAATTATTGTGAGATTATGTTTCATGATTCTAGTCAGTTTATACCAAGTATATCACTGAATTAAGCTTAAACACACGATTTCTAACTACAAACCACTGAACGAACCACTTACAACATTTTTTTATTACATTCGTTTTTAAACTGTTGTTATCCCATTGTGTGTTTGTAATAATTTACAATCAGCATCCTTATACATGAGCATCTTATTATATAGATTTCTTATTATTTTCCTATTTATACCAATAGCATCATCGACTGTGATAGGTCAGATAGATCTAGATTCTACGTATAAAGTTTCAGAGCTAGAGCAGATGTTAAAGGATGCACAAATTAGTCGCAACAAAGAAAATTTAGCAGCGGCTTATTATCTATTAGCACAATTCGAAGCGGAGAATTTTGACAATTCGGGTAATGCATTTAAAAATTACGGTAACTCTAGAGAATACTACAGTATTCTGAAAGATAGCTTCATGATGAGCCGAATCGACAAAGCCATTGGAATAGAATACTTACAATCTGGATATTATCAAGAGTCATTGCAATCATTCAATAAAGCGCTTGCCTATTTCACTGAGGTAAAAGATCTAAAAAACATTACTTACATCAATTACTACATTAGTCAGCTTTATCGAGATAAAATAGATCCTGAGATGGAACTAAAGTACCTCAATAAGTCAATAGAACTCAATAAAGTACTTAAAGACTCTAGCTTGATGGTGGAATTTCTCATACATAAGATAGGATCATACGAAACACTTAATGAACTTGATTCCGCAGAATTGATAGCAATCCAGACAGTAAAACTGAGTGGTAAAATGCGAGATAGAGAAAGCATGAGTCGCAGTCTTTACTATCTTGGAGAAATCAATGACAAAAGAGGGAATCTAATTCGTGCACTTAAATACATGAAGGAATCTGAAGAATTTGTGTCAGTCAAGCCATTCAACACACACAGGCGAATGCTATATAAAGCGACAACGAGGATTTATGAGAAGAAAAAGGACTTTGAAAATGCTTACATCTATTCTAAAAAATACTCTGCACTCAATGACAGCATCTTAAATAAAGACCGAATAGAATCACAGAATAAATTTGCAGTTTACTACAAAGTAGACGAAAAAGAAGAAGACAATAAAAAACTAGAAAAAGATGTAGAATCTGTAGAAGAGAAAAACAAACAGCAGCGAGATGCTATGTATATCTTGACAGCTGGTTTAGTAATGCTGCTGGCACTGCTCTATTACATCATCAACTTCTATAGACAAAAAATAAAAGCTGAAGAAATAATCAATGGGCAGCAACAAGAAATAAGTGGACAAAAGATCAGAGAGCTGGAAGATAATATCAAGATCAGTAGTATGCAATCTATGCTCGAAGGTCAAGAAATCGAGAGAGAGAGGATATCTAAAGATTTACATGATAGTCTTGGTGGTTTATTGAGTACAATCAAGCTCCAGTTTGACAGCGTACAATCCAAAATGGAACATGTAGGTGAACTAAGAGAATATAAATCAGCAAATAAGATGCTCGATACCGCAGTAAATGAAGTACGATCAATTTCTCAAAACCTACAACCTGGTGCACTTACGGAACTTGGCCTAATCCCTGCTCTAAAGGATCTTTTTAATAGGTTCGATGATAAAACCTACCCTGAAATCGATTTTCAGTATTACAGTATACCTGAGAAAATACCTACCATGATATCTCTATCAATATACAGAGTTATTCAAGAGTTATTGCACAACACAATTAAGCACGCAAACGCCAAGGAAATCCTGATCCAAATCAACACAGAAGATGACGAAATGGTTATCCAATTCGAAGATGATGGCGTAGGCTACGACCCTAAAAACCTAACAAGAAAGGGTATGGGATTAGAAAACATAAGGTCTAGGATCAATTATCTCAAAGGTCAATTAAGTACGGAATCCTCCGATGGAAATGGGACGAGTACATTGATACATGTGAGGTATAAGTAATTTTTTGTCGCATGAGCAAGTGCAATATATTTTATCTTGATATACTAAAATTAGCTTTACAATTACTCGAAAAATATCATGTCACCTTTCCTTTTATGACATGACGTGTATAAGTATTAATAATCATCTAGGATCTTCCAACTAATTACACTTCTAGTTTCCATTATTCTTATAACTTTGGATCAAGAAATGAGAATGATAAACAGATGAGATACAAATGGGGTATAGATCTTGGTGGAACTAAGGTCGAAGGCGTAATACTAGACACAGAGAATAATAATGAAATAATTGCAAGATTAAGGCTTCCTACTGAACAGCAAAAAGGATATAAACATATCCTTGGCCAGATACATGGCGTAATCCAAAAGTTAGAAGATGAGACTGGAATAAAACCCACTCATATAGGTATGGGCACACCAGGTGTAATAGATCCCATCACCAATAAAATGAAAAACTCAAATACACTATGTCTTATCGGTAAAGAGTTAAGAACGGACATGGAGCAACTTTCTGGATTGAAGTTCAAAACCAGTAATGATGCCAATTGTTTTGCAGTCGCAGAGACAATTATGGGTGCTGTTGCCGATCTCGATCCTAAACCTCAAGTTGTTTTTGGTGTTATAATGGGCACTGGTGTTGGCGGTGGACTTGTCATAAATGGAAATGTATTCGAAGGTCGACATAGTATTGCTGGTGAATGGGGACACAACGTCCTAGATCCAGATGGAGTCGACTGTTATTGTGGTAAAAAAGGCTGTGTCGAAAAAGTGATCGCAGGTCCAGCCCTAGAAAGATATTATGAAGAAATATCAGGCACTAAAAAATCACTCAAAGATATATCGGCTGCCCACCAAAAAGGAGAAGATCCATTGGCTACTCAAACAGTGAACTATATGGTTGATAATTTTGGAAAAGCAATATCTTATATTTTGAACACCATCGACCCTGAAGTTGTTATACTTGGAGGAGGAGTAGGAAACATACCTGATTTGTTAGATAAAGCTGTAGAGGCGACAGCACCTTACATTTTCAACGACAAAGTAGAAACGACCTTCCTCAAACCAAAATTAGGAGATAGTGCTGGAGTATTTGGTGCAGCACTTCTTTGGTAAATAAGAAATAGCAAAGCGATAAAACCAAAATAATACAGAGTGTAAAAGATGATAAAGACGTATCCAAAAGATATATTCGAGAAGGTAGAGTTTGACAAGGTAGTAGAGTTAGTAGATAATGCTTTATTAGGTGAAAAAGCAAAGGAGAAGCTTTATAACCAAGGTTTCATGACCGAAATAGATCAAATCCAAAGAAAACTGGATGAAGTAGATCAATGGGGAAAAGCCAAAGAAGATGGAAGTTCAATACCACTAGAAACGTATGAAAGTGTATCGGCTGATGTGCCAATGCTCAAGAAAATCGGATATGTTTTATCTATTGAGTCTATTCGTCGTATTTATCGATTAATCGCTATAGCTAAGTTACTTATTGAGTACTTTGACGATGTCAGTCATGGTAAAATGTATCCTCTTATCCATGAGATATATCGAGAAATAGAAATCGACCCAGGTCTTCTCAAAGAAATAGATCGCGTGCTTGATGACAAGGGAGACGTAAGACCTGACGCTTCTCCTGAACTCATGAAAATACATAAATCCATCCGAAGTAAGGAACGAGAATTAGATACCGTGTTTGGTCAAGCGCTAAAAAGATATGGCAGCGAAGGAATGTTATCTGAAAACAATGAGAGTCTTAGAAATGGCAGACGTGTACTTACCGTAGATGCAGGATTCAAAAGGAAAGTAGACGGCGTTATCCATGATGAGTCCGCAACTGGAAAAACAGTCTTTCTAGAGCCCGCTGAAGTGATGCCAATAAACAATGCAATCTTCAATCTATATACAGACAAAAAACAAGAAATATACAAAGTCCTCAGAGCTCTTTGTGATCAGATCAGACCCTATGCAGAAGAACTGACAATCATAGAAAAAGTACTCATACAACTTGATATCATAAGAGCAAAATCCAGGGTAGCATCTACTATGGGTGCCCAAAAACCTATCTTAGTTGATAAGCCTTATTTTGGATTCAAGAAGGCTTATAATCCACTATTATTGTTAAAAAATAATGCGATCAATAAGGAGACTGTTCCGTTTGATTTAGAGCTTCAAGGACCTAATAGACTCTTGGTACTTTCTGGACCAAATGCTGGAGGAAAGTCCGTAACCATGAAATCTGTTGGCTTGCTTCAAATGATGGTCCAGTTCGGAATGCACATACCCGCTGATCAGAATAGTAAAGTTGGGATATTCAAAAAAATATTTACAGATATTGGAGATCAACAATCTCTCGAAGATGACTTGAGTACATATAGTAGTCGCCTTAAGAACATGAAATACTTTATCGATAAAGCCGATGAAGACACACTTGTTCTTATAGATGAATTTGGAAGTGGTACTGATCCTAAAATCGGTGGCGCAATAGCAGAGGCCATTCTCCGACAGCTGAATTATCAGATGTCGTTTGGGGTGATCACTACTCACTATTCGAACCTGAAATATTATGCATTCAAATCCAAGGGCATCCTTAATGGATCAATGGAATTCGACAAAGGAAAGCTCTCTCCTACTTATCAGCTTATAGTTGGAAAACCAGGAAGTTCCTTTGCTTTCGAAATTGCAGAAAAATCTGGCCTTGGAAAACATGTCTTAAAATATGCAAGACACAAAACTGGTAAAAATGAAAAAGCCATTGACGAGCTACTTACAAATCTCCAATCAGAGAAAAAGGAAGTAGAAGCTAGAATGAATACACTCTTAGAAAAAGAAGATAAACTTGACAAAATGCTCAAGTCTTATAACGAGCTTCATAAAGAATTAGAGTTTCGTAGAAAGAAGCTAAAACTCCAGCAAAAAGAGGCAAAACTCATCGAAGTAAATCATGAAAACAGAGCGCTGGATAACGTAATCAAAGAACTGAAACAAGCCAAAGATCTAGAGGAAGCAAAGCGTAAAGCTAAACAACACAGAGAATCTAGAAAAAAGGTCCAAGAAGAAGTAGAACAACTCCAAGATGAGGTCTATTACGGTGATACTGCGAATATAGATAAGGATATAAAAATAGGCAGCTTTGTCAAAATGAGATCTGGCGGAGGATCAGGAAAAATCGTCAAAATCCAAAAGAATAAAGCAACAGTTGAAATGGGTTTTCTCAATATGGAAGTCCCCCTCGCCGAGCTACTTCCTACTGGTGCACCGATCGAGTATCGCAAACGCTCAATAAATACTGAAGGGGTAACTAAATCCTCCAACTTCGATAACAAACTGGATATCCGAGGCTATACTAAAACGGATGCCGAAGCTTATGTTACTGCCTTCCTAGATAAAGCCATCGTCAATAATGCCGCCCAACTAAAAATCATACATGGAAAAGGCGGTGGAATTCTGAAGAAGGTCGTAATAAAGATCATCAAAGATTATCGGGATGTGAGAGAATATTGGCATCCAGAAGATGAGATGGGTGGCGATGGAGTTACTTTTGTGGAGATGTAACTTTTTCAAGCATTGATTTTTATATAAAAAATGAAACTAGCTATTTATTATAGATTTCGATAGACTCCTAATACCGCTCATCTTTCACATACGGCAATCGCTCCATCGTCCATACTTCCACACTCGGGAAACCAAAATCCTCTACTACCTTTCCCCTCATCAGATAACACCCCTTGCCTGTGAATGGCGAACGAGCTAACGAAGGAGGAAAATGTACCGTATCAAAAAACTTCCCCTTTTTATCCAACCATGTTCCGAAGCTCATATGGCGCTTATTCACAGTAGTGACATGTTTCCGCGCTACGTAATACCCTAATATATTCACGGTCTGTCCCATGTAGGATTTTAGTTGGTCATTCAACACTGTCTGTCCGACTTGATTGGCTATAAGGTCAAAAGGTGAGCATAATGGAAAACCCAACAATTCCATCTCATCAAACGCTTGCTCATACTTTCCTTCTTCTAGGATTGGGAGATCATAATCCTCTGTCTCTACATCGAAGAAGGTAGCATACTGTGCTTGCTTTACTGCAGGATTATGGACAGCATTTTTCTCCCACATCAGCTGATACTTATTCATTCCAGTAAATCGGAAAGCTGATATTCTGACTAGAATCTCTAATTGTTCTTTGGATATATCTACCCTATTCACAAAATCTCGGAGATCATGATAGTCTCCATTCTTTAATCTTTCGGCTACGATTTTGATAGACACTTTTTTCTCAAGATCCGCAATATGTATAAATCCTATGTAGATGGTCTTTCCGTAGATATTGGTGAGTTGGGTACTATTATTTACACAAGGAGGTTCAATCTTAGCACCACACATCCTTGCTTCATGGACATAAGTTTCGGTGCGATAAAATCCACCAAAATTATTAATTACCGCAGTCATAAACTCCAACGGATAATAAGTCTTCAAGTATAAACTCTGAAACGACTCTACCGCAAAACTAGCCGAATGCGCCTTACAAAATGAGTACCCACTAAAACTCTCAATTTGCCGCCATACTTCCATCGACAGATCATCCGGGTAACCCCGTTCTTTACAATTCTTGAAATACTTAATTCTCAATCGATCGAATGTGTCTGAGTTTTTTCGTTTGCCAGACATTATCCGGCGGAGTACATCCGATTCATCAAGATCCAACCCTGAGAAATGATGTACGATTTTCATTACATCTTCTTGGTAAACCATCACACCATACGTTTCTCCTAAGTGTTCTTCGAATACAGGATGTATGTATGTAAAACTATCCGGATTATGAGATCGGTGGATATACTCGCGCATCATTCCCGACTTCGCCACGCCTGGTCTTATGATAGAACTAGCCGCTACGAGATGTATATAGTTATCACACCTCAACTTGGTAAGCAACCCCCTCATGGCAGGCGATTCTATGTAGAAACATCCTATGCATTGGCCAGACTTGAGCTGAGCTTTCACCTTTGGGTCGTTCTTTATTTCTTCTACTTGATGGATGTCTATCGTCCTTCCTTGATTCCTAGCTACGAGTTTCACCGCATCTTTGATATGCCCTAATCCTCTTTGACTCAGTACATCATACTTATGGTACTCCAAATCTTCCGCTCCATACATATCGAAATGTGTAATCGGGAATCCCTTTGGCATCATTTGTAATGCCGTATGATAATTGAGCGGTCGTTCGCTGATTAGTATTCCTCCTGCATGGATCGATAGATAATTAGGAAATCCTTCGATCAACTTGCCGAATCGAAATATATGCTTTCCAAAATGATGATGTCTATCCGTCGCTTGAGGATAATCTACAATAAGGTCAATATCCGCCTTTGGCAGTCCGAGTACTTTACCCAATTCTCTGATGATAGATTTCCCTTTGAATGTATTGTATGTTGCCAATAGCGCCGTATGCTCTTTACCATATCGTTTGAATACATAATCCGTTACATCATCTCGCTCATCCCAACTAAAATCTATGTCAAAATCAGGTGGCGACATCCGATGTGGATTGATGAAACGTTCGAAATATAAGTCTAGCTCCAACGGATCCACATCCGTAATATTAAGATTAAATGCTACAATAGAATTGGCACCACTCCCCCGCCCTACATGATTATAGCCAACAGAATGTGCATACCTTATAATATCCCATGTGATGAGAAAATAAGAACTAAATCCTAATTTATCTATTACCGTGAGTTCCTTCTCTGTTCGGAGTTTTGCTTTTTTATTTTCTCTACCATAGCGGGCGACACAACCATTGTGTGCCAGCTTTTTGAGTAAATCGTAATCATCTTTCGCGCTCCCAGTGAATGTCATTCGATTATGATTGTAGTCACTCGACATGTGCATCTCACAACTGCCCAAGATGTGTTGGGTGTTCTCTATCACCTGTGGATATTGTTGAAATGTATGTTCGAGTACCTTCACAGGGTAGATCGTCTCACTAGACTTTGCATACATCGTCGGCTCTAGTTTGCTTACCACAATATTGAGATCTATACATCTCAATAGCTTGTGCGTACGATATCCTTCCTTATCTAGAAAAGTGATCGGACTAAAAACAACAAGCTTCTCTTGATAGTCTTTCAGATAGGACGAGTAGAGATGATTGACTTCCCCTGGGCGTACGCCAATATATTCGTGTTCGCTCAATTTATTGATCCCTTTTGGCAGTTTTCGGTAGATCGTGAATGCATGTTTCCAATCTGGAGCGACTGTAGGTAGTTGCTCCTTCTCTATAGAATAATACGTAAGGTGGGCACAGAGTTCTCGCCATCCTTCTTCATTCTTTGCAATACCGAGGTAGAGGAACTCATTATCAAGCCTATATTCTATCCCTAGTATTGGTTTTATGTTGTGCTCTTTACATGCTCTTATAAATTGGAATGCGCAAGATGTATTATTTATATCTGTAAGGACTAAACGAGTAATACCTTGTGCCGCAGCCTGACTAACCAATTGGTCAGGAGAGAGTGTCCCATATTTGAGGGAGTAATATGTGTGGGCGTTTAGGTGCAATGCTAGTTGTTGAGTTGTTGAGGTGTTGAGGTGTTGAGGTGTTGAAATAATCATTATTTAAAGTCGCAATATATGACTATATTTTATTTTAAGTTGTTTTATTGTCGAATAATATGACATATTAATACTGTATAGGATGAATTCTAACAAATAACTTTATAAATAGAAGAAGAAGAAGACTACCCTTGTAAAGAACGAGAATTTGAACGGACTTTTCTAGAACCTCTCAAAGGTATAGTATGCTGCACCTTAATTGCTTGGCCCCGTGCACTTGGTATTGATTTTAATTCTCCGAAATTAAGGTTTAATTCATTGATAACGTCTTCGAGGCAGCTTACTATCTTTTCATTTAATCGTTGGTCTGGGGTCATGTCTTTTACCACTCTAAACTTGCTTAGCTCACCTGTAGGATCTATTATAAACTGAATAACTAATAAGCTTGAATCAGATATACTAGAATCAGATAGACAAGATTTCTCCATGCGAGATGTCAAAATTTTGACGCTCTTATTTCTATTTATGTTCAAAGAATCAACTTCTAATTCAAACTCAAGCTGAAATAGAGGTATCTCTGGTAAAGGCGGAGCTTGTACGTCTTTCGTATATAACCATGACGGATTTTTTCTTTCGATTAATCTTAGTGGTATATTGAGTGTTCTATTATTTTCGGTTACATACTGGATTAAACTAGGATAAGCAAATGAAAAAAATTGTTTTGATTCACCTGTAGTAAGTCTACTTCTTATAGGTGATATTATCGGACCTGATTTCACACTATCTACTTGCCACTTTCCGAAGGGCCTATTTATTAATAGATACTCGAAGAACTGTGGTGTTTCTATTATGAGTGATATAGCGTCTGGAGTATTATTTTGTTGAAGTACAACTATAGGATATGGTAACAATATCAAAGTATCAACTAGACCTCGTTCCTCCAAGCAGATAAAGCTATTTCCATCTTGTGAAGGGTAGCTCACTACATCAATATTATCCTGGCATGACACCAATCCTATCATCAAACAAATAAAAGAAATCAAGAAAATGATGTTTACATTCCTTTTCAAAATCTAATCTTCTTTAGACCTATTGAAAAACTTATAAGCAAAAAACAAAACGATCAAACCAAAAAATCCGATATTATTTTTCGCAACTCCCCAAACAATAACTCCAATAAATAACCCAATCAATACAGCATTAATAATAGAAGTTGAATTGTCTTTCTTAGCTTTATCTAACAATTGCTGATCTGTTAAATCTGAAAGATCTGTTTTCTTCATATTTCTTTTAATAATTTAGTTTCAAATGGTTCTTATTCGTCAGCATTAATGCAGATCACGTAATCAAATCCCCATTCTCATCCCATTCCGCTTGCGTATTCCTAGTATCGTGATTCACATATTTCCCCTTCATACTCGCATCATATGACAAGCCATGTTTTGCCAATACATCATCGGGTACACCATCCCAAAGATTGGCACGATTACCAACATACCCTACATCATCTATCCCCATTTTTGTAGTGTAATACCCAGTAAGCACTAGATTTCTAAATCGCTCAAAGAACTTCCTTCCAGCATCATATTGTGCCGTAGCATCCGTACTTGGATAAGCGATATCGTCTAAAATTTGCTTATGCTGGGCAGCTGAGCAACTCTCGAAGTTCTTATTGAACCTCTTATTGCTTTCTCCATTAAGCCACATCAATCCTCCTTGGATAGGTATCTGATGATAAGGGAGATCTTTTACAATGAAATCAATAAAAGCGGGAACTTCAGCATCAGTAGCACTCCCAGCAGTAGTTGTTGCTGGTAAGATCAAGTCACACAATAAAGCAACCAATGTTAAATCTGCATCAGAAAAAAAGGGCCCTTGGATTTTGAGTTTCTCGTCATGCTCTTGTTCGGCAGCAGTCCTTCCATATAATCCTTCAGCAGTTTCCGCTTCTAGAATCGCTTGCCCATCTTCTTTGCAACTTACAGCTCCTATGGTCAGTCCAGTAGCACCGATACCACCAATCAGTAGTGTTTTCAAACTATCTCTCCTATCCATTATATGTTTTGTTTTTTTAGTTGATCTACAATATACTCTGAAGTCCGCATGCTAAGTGCTAGTATCGTCCAAGTACAATTCTTATCCGCTTGCGACACAAATGGTCCTGCATCAACGACAAATACATTTTTAGCATCGTGTAGTTGTTGATATTTATTTGTTACAGAAGTTGCAGGATCATTGCCCATACGGGTAGTCCCTACTTCATGGATGATCTGCCCAGGGGCTAAGAGTCCGTAATCTTTATCTTTCCCAGGTTTTTCGCCCATTACAACGCCGCCCATATTATGAATGATCTCTTCGAATGTATCGACCATATGTTTTGCCTGATTCCGCTCTTGGTCAGACCATTTATAATCAAACCTTAATGTAGGAATACCAAATCGATCTATTTGATCAGGATCAATCTCACACCGATTATCATACATTGCAATCGACTCACCTCTACCCGCAATACCAATAGTAGACCCATAGAATCGTTTGACATCTTTTCTCAAGGAGTCACCATATCCACCAACTTGCTTGCCGATATATTCATTCATTTGAGTGGCTTGTCCACCAAATCCATAAGCCGGCATACCTAGCCCTCCCCACATCTCAATATGGTATCCTCTTGCAAAATCGAGTTTCTTATTATCTCCCCACCAAGGACTGTAGACATGCAAAGCGCCCGTTCCATCTTCATTATACATCTTTCTATCCATCAATGCTGGAATAAATCCTGACAGTCCTGATCCTGTAGAATCATGGAGATATCTTCCTACATGGTCACTACTATTCCCGAGACCATTAGGATGTTGTTTGCTTTTCGAGTTTAATAATATCCGAGCAGAACTACATGCCGAAGCTCCCAAAACCACCACTTTAGCCTTCATTTCGTATTCCATCATATCTTCCTTATTGATGTAAGACACGCCAGTAGCTTTACCTTCATCATCGGTAGTGATATTTTTTACCATACAGTCTGTGAATAGATCTATCTGACCACTTTTCATTGCTGGAAATATCAAACAAGACCCAGAAGAAAAATCAGCATATGCATTACAAGATCGATTACATTGTCCACAATAAAAACAGACTCCTCTATCCTTATTGATTCGTTTGGTCAGGATAGAAATTCTAGCTGGAATCACAGGTATACCAGACTTACGTGCACCTTTAGTATAGTAAAGCTCGTGTAATCTTGGTTTTGGAGGTGGCAAGAAAAATCCATCTGGATCATTTGGCAACCCTTCATTAGTACCTGCTATACCGATCATCTTATCTAATCGATCATAGTAAGGCTTCACATCTTCGTAAGAGATAGGCCAGTTTTCCCCTAATCCATCTACATCTTTGTGTTTGAAATCTTTTGGGCCAAACCTTAGCGAAATCCTTCCCCAGTGATTGGTTCTTCCACCTAACATTCGAGACCTCCACCATCGAAAATCTGTACCCGCTTTTTTAGTATATGGTTCTCCGTCTACTTCCCAGTCACCCCATGACATATCAAAGTCTCCAAAAGCACGATTAGTACTGGCACCTCTTCTTGGAGATTCCCATGGCCATTTCATTTGGGTCATGGTCTTCGGGTCTTTGGGATCAAAATATCCGCCAGCCTCAACTATAGCCACCTTTAATCCATTATTAGCAAGAATGTTGGCCGCCATACCTCCACCAGCTCCTGATCCAACGATGATGGCATCATACTGCTTAGTGCTTTCCTTTATCTGCATATTTTTCTATTTACAAGGCAAAAGATAATACAATCGCGGACACACCACCAAATATGAAAATAGAATTATATGGAGAATTAATAATTGGACTGTTTGAGGTTAGACTTTTAGACCGCTTTGCTTTTCGATTGGACGACATTTGAAATTCTACTTTTCCAGGTGATACTTTTCGACATTCCACTTTATGCTTTCCCTACAGGTTGAACTGAAGGTCTTTGACCTCGCATCGGCTTTTTTTTTACTTTCATAAGACTATTATAAAACGGAAAACCTTTTCCATGCTACCAATCTTTGCCTGTATAATAAACAGTGCCCTTAAAGCTAGCCACTCGTTTATCTTCTTGGTTAATAATATCTACATGATAGATCCCAAATTTTCTAGTCTTATTAATAAGAGAAGTTTTGGCGGTAAGTATATCTCCTTCTACCACTTTAGATGTGTGCGATATACTCGTCTCTATAGATACAGCTTGATGCCCAATAGAATTAGTCGCAAATGCAAACGCACTATCGGCCAGCGAATAAGTTATGCCCCCGTGCGCAATCCCAAATCCATTCAACATTTCTTTTCGTACCGTAAGCCTAATCTCGCAATTCCCATGTTCGATATGTACCAATTCGATACCGAGCCATTTTGAGAAGGCATCGTTATCATACATTTGGGTAGATACTATATCGTTAGGTGTCATTGTTGAATTAATGAATTGTTGAATTAATGAATTATCGAATAGATTAGACGACAAATAAAATCAACTTGCTTGTTCTTCAATATAAGCTCTTAGATCAGCCAATTGTTGTTTGCTCATTCTTTCTTCTGTGTATTGCGGCATGTAAGATCGTTTTCCACTTTTCACAGGCACACCCCATCTTGTAACTTGATACAGTGAGTGACGGCTATACTTACTTATGTTTCGTTTTAGATGCTTGAACGACAATCGACTATTGTCCAAATGAAGGAAAGAATACTCTCCTCTATAGTGGCAATGCAAGCAACTATTCTCATAGATCAGCTTTCCATTATCCGAGTTCCCAATAAGCCCAGAACCTTCTTTCCTATCTGATGGTGGTGGTAAAAAGGTAGCTGGACTGCTCTGTAAGTATTTTGCCTTTATACTTTCTACATCCATATTAGATGCAACTTCTTTTGATAGACCTAAATCCTCAATATTTAACTCAAGCGTCCATAGATATGCCAAGATAGATTCTAGTTCCCATTCTTTTAGTTCTCTTCCTTGAGCACATTCTATAGCGCAAAGTTGAATCGCATTTCTTATATCATTTCGCGCAGGCTCTACTAAGTCGCCGTATTTCTTTTTGTAATCCCCGTTATAATAAGTAGACCGATTCACTGCACCATACATCGTAGTCCCTTGTAAAAAAGGAAGCTCCCTTTCGTTCGTATATAAGAGTCTTGCTTGTGGGTCAGAAACTGACAAGTCTGGATCTTCTTTCGCCACATTGTGACAAGATGTACATACAAAATGCTTGCTCTGCTTTTTTGTTTTGCCACCATTTGGCTTCTGAGCAAATCCATTATGGAATAGTTGTTCTCCAACTTCGGCACTTACTCCAGCTATTTCAAAGTTAGGTTTCTTATCACTATAATCAATACCCTTTGATTCCAATAGTTCAATTACTGAATTACTATCCTCTGAATTTGATGTATCCGACCAGAATACTCCAATTACGAAAAAGAGAGAGATTGCTGAAATGCTAAATAATTTGATCATATTTTAAATTGCCTTCCGATTGTAAATCCTAATCTAAATCCTCCATCCGCCCAATTGGACTGGGTATATGGGATATAGTCTGTTTGTGAAATGCCTGTTGCGTTTGTAAAGTTCATCTGAAAAACATGTCCTCCACCAGTCTCCCATTCGAGTCCAATACCAAGAGGAGGATAATATCCTGTCTCTGAACTTCTTAATTCAGAAAAAACAATTCTTCCGTCCAAAATGACTCCTATACTTTTAGTCAATTGAATTCTAGATGCGACACCTATACTAACAATATCATTCTTATCCGAAGATGGCACAATATTTCTATATGTCCAGGCACCACTCAATTGCAATGAAAAATAATTAGAAAATTTACGAGAAGTTATGATTTCAGCATGATGCGTCATTCTGTGTGCAAACTTTGCGAAAAAATTAATTTGACCTTCTGTTTGGCTTTTAGGCATAGTAGATACGCTTGACTGTCCCAATACTGCAATACTAAAAGGAAGAGACCCATTTATATCTTGTTCTGCCAATCTAATTTTAGCAATACCATTAATATTTTGTCTTAGCGGGCCACTTCCTTTTGCACGATTTATACCAATCATTATATTATCGGTTAGCCCTAATTCGAAACCGATCATCACATCTGTCGCATTTTCCAATCCATAGAAAGTCTCCCATCCTCCGCCTGGACCACCGAAATCACCAAATCTGTGACCGATTCGAAAATCCATATATCCCGCTTTTAGTGTCTCAGTAGAATGAGCATTTATAACACGGGTATCTTTGAATGTCTGATATACCTTTTCTGTCTCTTCTTGTCCATAACAGAGCACAGAGAATAAGAGGATAACAATGGTAAGTAAATTTTTAGTCATAATATTGCTGTAAAATTGAATTTGGACCCCAAAAACGATAATAAAAGTAAAAATATTGAAATCTTTGTATCTTATCCTATGTTATAGAGATTAGTTGTTTTTTATGTCTTCAAGAATAATTAAAGATAATTAGACAACATACTATTTATCAATTAAGTACACACAAAAAATATAAAAATATGTATCCAGCGGAATTAACCATACCAATGTCAAAAGATTTAACAGATTTTGGGTTTCATGGTTTGACTTCTTCAGCAGAAGTAAATGAAAAATTAGCACCTCAAGAAGGTACAACTCTAGTCGTTGTCAATTCAGTATGTGGCTGTGCAGCTGCAAATGCGAGACCAGGAGCAAAAATATCTGTTCAGAATGAGAAAAAACCTGACAATCTATACACTGTTTTTGCAGGAGTAGATAAAGAAGCTACTGAACAGGTTAGAGAGCATTTATTACCATATCCTCCATCTTCTCCAGCCATTGCGCTTTTTAAAGATGGAAAGTTAGTTCACATGCTAGAAAGAAGACACATAGAAGGTCAGACTGCTGATAAAATTGCAGAAAACTTAAAAATGGCATTTGATCATTTTTGCTAATAATTAAGAACGTTTAGCAACGTTTTGATCTAAACAAAGGTCTATAAGGCAGTCGAGAGACTGTCTTTTTTTTTTGCTAAATAATAACAATTTAAATAAAGGCTCAAATCTCTCGCAATAATTGAATAATGATTCAACGAATGCGTTGCTACGACAAGAGTCTTGCGTCCAAAAACAGTCGATAATAAATGTCAGTTAGTTGTCTTCTATAATTAACAACTGATACTTTTTTGACTGATTGAGATAATAGTATTCGTAATTTTCTGTTTTGTTAAATGAATATTACTACATTAGCAATTCGTTGCGAATAAAAATACAGTTGACTTTTTATCTATTCGTAACTGATATTAAAATAGAGATTAAATGAAAGGTTTTTACAAACTTTTAGTAGTGGCTTGTGGCCTCATGATTGGTTTTACCAGTACTGCCCAAGATATCCACTTTACACAGTTTTACATGTCCCCGCTGAATCTTAATCCAGCCATGACAGGTGTCAATAACTGTAAAACGAGAATGATCGTAAATTATCGTAACCAATGGGCCAGTGCTCTGGGTGCGAATGCTTACAATACATATTCTGTTTCTTATGACCAAAAAATGCCTATTGGTAGAGAAGACTACTTCGGTATCGGTGGATCACTTTGGGGTGATGTAGCAGGTGAATCTAGATTCGGTACTACTCAAGGAAGATTATCTCTTTCATATAGTAAGAAAATGGCAGGATATAGAAAAAGTGCTTCTTACTTAGTTATTGGTGCGGATGCAGCATTAACCCAGAGGAGAATTAGCGTGGATGATCTTAGATGGCCTAGCCAGATAGATGGAAATGGATTTGACATAAATAAACTATCTGGAGAAGGAGACTTCGATGGTGATTTCATATATCCAGACATAGGTGCTGGTTTGATGTGGTTTAGCGTATTGGATGAAAGGTCAAACTACTATATAGGAGCGGCTCTTCATCATTTGAATCAACCAAATGTAAGTTTCTTAGGAACCAGTCCTGTTTCTCTTTACAGTAGAGCAACTATACATGGTGGAGCTCAATTTCCTATTGCTCAGAGAATGAGTGTATTGCCTTTCTTTGTGTTTATGTCTCAAGGACCTCACAAAGAATTTAATGGTGGTGCATCTTTGAGATTTGCAATGGGTCCAAGCAGAACAGCTAATCAATCATGGCAGATAGGTGCTTGGTACAGACTAGGTACAAAAGTAGAAGGTGGATTACACTCAGATGCAATTATCCTTTCGACTAGATTCAACTATGATCAATTCAACATAGGGTTTAGTTATGATCTGACTGTTTCTGATTTTGCTCAAGCAGGGTCTGGAAATGGATCATTCGAATTTTCATTAGTATATGAAATATGTGGTCCTGAAAGTAGAGGTGTTTATTGCCCTAAATTTTAAGAAGATAACAACTAAGCGATTTTCGCTTGATAATATAATGAAGCTCTTGCATTTTGCAAGGGCTTTTTTTATGTAGGGAGTAGATACTATTATTGTGAGTTCATTCCTTAATTGTAGCAAGATTCTAATACAAGGAGTATTTGTGTGTAAACCATAATGCACAAAATTGTTTAACAAAGCCATTAAGCAAATAAATTGATTGTAGTAGATTTCTCCACTTCGATCGAAATTAAAGGTTTAAGGGCATTCTATTCCTCGACTTCATTCGGAATGACAATGCTGCTCGACTTTATTAGGAATGACAATTCTAAAAGTGCAATACGGTTTACACACGGAGTATTTTATACTCGTTCAGTAAATTAATACAAGATTAATTATTATTTATACTCACTGATACAAATACTTCCTCCGCTTCCAATATCTCAAAAACACATTGGACTTTTGTCCTACATTTATCCTAATTAAAGAATTACACACAGCAACTATATCCCTACCTTTGGGCAATCTATTGCCTCATTTAAAGGTGTTTTTTCGAAACATCTATTGAATTATTAAACTCCATTGTCTACATCAAGCCCGCCCTTAGCTTCCTATAAATTGAAAGCAACATCGATCATCTTGTTTTGCATTATTTTAAAATTAAAAACCTTTCACATCATCATCCGCTCTAATATCTGCTGCTCCTTCTAGATCACCATTCTCCATTGCTTTTATTGCTTCCACTTTCCCTAACTTACCTCTAAGTTTAGCATGATGTCCCATCTCATTAAGTTCATTGACCAAAATAGTATCAAACCCTATTTCTTCAAGTATCAATGCATCAGGAACCCATTGGTGATGAAATCTTGGAGATTGAACTGCTTCTGTAGCTGTCATCCCAAAGTCGATAACGTTTGATACCGCTTGAAATACAGAAGTTATAATAGTACTGCCTCCTGGTGTACCACAAACCAATAGTAGTTTTCCATCTTTTTCAACAATAGTAGGTGTCATAGAACTCAGCATTCTTTTACCAGGTTCTATCTTATTTGCTTCTGCTCCTATGAGTCCAAACATATTAGGTGTTCCTGGTTTTGCAGAAAAGTCATCCATCTCATTATTCAATAGAAAGCCAGCTTCAGCTACTACCAATTTAGAACCGTAGCCTCCATTTAGAGTGGTCGTCATTGATACGGCATTTCCTTCTACATCAACAATAGAATAATGTGTCGTTTCAAGACTTTCTTTTGCGTCGCCAGCTTCGGTATTTTTGCTACCAGTGGCTTTTTTCAGATCAAAATCAGACATTCTTTCTTTTAAATATCCTTCATCTATCAATCCTGAAATAGGTACATTATAAAAATCTGAATCACCTAGATGTGTTGCACGGTCGGCATACGCTCTTCGTTCTGCTTCTGCTACCAGATGAAGGTGTTCTTTGCTATGATATTTGAAGTCTTCAAGTTTATAGTTTTCCACCATACCCAATATCTGAGCCAATGCTATACCACCGCTAGACGGAGGAGGCATTGATATGATATTGTGGCCTCGATAGTCAAATGTAATTGGCTCTCTCCACTTGGCTGTATATTTCTTAAGATCTTCATGCGTTATTATTCCACCAGATTTTTTCATCTGATTCACAATTTGATCCGCCACAATACCATCATAGAAACCAGAAGGTCCGTTTTCTGCAATTAACTTTAAAGTTGATGCTAATTTTGTTTGTATAAGTAGATCACCCCCTTTCCAAGTTTTAGATGCAAACAAGATTGGTTCCGTATTGTATTTATCAAATTTCGCTTTGTTTTTATTCATCAACATAGCTTGTCGATGTGTAAGCTTAAACCCCTCTTCAGCTGCTTGAATAGCTGGTGCTAAAAGTTTCTTCCAGTCCTTTAATTTGCTATATTTTTCAAAAGCGCTGTACATCCCAGCAACTGTTCCTGGTACTCCAACTGCCAATCCTCCATTTTGACTTTTCTCAGAAATTGGGTCTCCTCTTTCATCTAAGTACATATCATCATAAGCCGCAGCTGGTGCCATCTCTCGATAATCAAGTGTATTCGTAGATCCATCCGCACCGCGATACACCATAAATCCTCCACCACCAATATTTCCTGCTATAGGATAACAGACCGCCAAAGCAAACTGAACTGAAACAGCTGCATCTACTGCATTACCACCTTCTCTCATTATATCATATCCAATTTGAGAAGCAACAGGGTGTGCGGAAACTACCATGGCAGAATCATCAACTATTGTCTTAGTTATTTTATAAACTGGCATCTTTTCTGATGGCTTATCAGTTCTACAAGAGAAAAGAACGATTGCTAAAATGATACTGAAGGCGATATATATATGACTCTTTTTATGCATAAAATATAAGATTTGTCTTTGATTGAATAATAGGGAACCTTAAAATACGTTTACTTTGAGTGTGAAAAACTGGTATCATATTAAATATATTAATTATTATTATAATATGAACCCAAAACTATTCTTAAAGATAAACATTATGTCCATATCGAATTCGATGAAAAATTTACTTCTTGTAATTTTAGTTTCCTTTTCATTTATACAAAATTCTACAGCTCAAAAGTTCGTCAATGAATTTTTGAATATTGGAGTTGGAGCAAGAGCGCATGGAATGTTTGGTAGTGTAGTAGCACATGTCGATGATGCTACTTCTGGATATTGGAATCCGGCTGGATTAACACAATTAAATGCTCCGTTGCAAATCAGTGCAATGCATACGAATTGGTTTGGAGGTATTGCTAATTATGACTATTTGTCTATTGCTAAAAAATTCAAAGGAGAGCGAAATGCTGCTGGTGGATTCACAATCATCAGAATGGGCGTGGATAATATCCCTAACACCCTAAATCTTATAGGACCTGATGGCACAGTCAACTATGATCGTATTACCACTTTCTCTACCAGTGATTATGCGGCCATACTTTCTTATGCAAGAGATTTGAACGCTAAAGGTAATCTCTCAGTAGGTGGAAATATTAAAGTAATAAATAGATCTATTGGCAGTTTTGGAACTGCGTGGGGATTTGGAGCCGATATTGGCGCACAATGGAGAGGAGAAAAATTAAGTTTCGGTGCATCTGTCAGAGACATCACAACTACATTCAACGCGTGGAGTTTCACTCTTACTGAAGAGGAAAAATTGACTTTCCAAAAGACAAATAATGATATTCCTGTAAGTAGTACAGAAGTTACACTACCAAGATTGATCGTAGGAGCTGCTTTTCACACAAAAAAAGGTAAAATGTCCTACCTCGCTGAAGCCGACCTTAATATAAGCACTAACGGAACAGAAGCTGGTGTATTTTCAAGTAATAAATTTGCCGTTGACCCAACAGTTGGTGTTGAAGTAGGATTTGCAGATAGAGTATTTGTAAGAGCGGGCGTTGGTAATATCCAAAGTGTGATCAATCCATCAGTAATCGACCAAATCGAGCGCAGTTTAGAATTCCAGCCTAATATTGGAATGGGATTAAAATTAGGTAGATTACATGTAGATTATGCATTAACAAATATAGGAAGCGTATCTGGCATTTTGGTTTCTCATATATTTTCACTTACGCTTGATTTTAATGCTCGTGTAAGCAAGGAAGGGGCTGTGATACAGTAAATTTCAACGAAGTAAAAATCGCTTAAGATCTAGAAAACTTTCACTTCCTAGGAATCACATTCTTAAAATGTCCATTCAGAGCTGCACGTTTCTTTAAGACTTCCATCTCTTCAACTACAGGGATGATCTTTTTAAGATGTTTGATCATAAATAATTGTCTATCTCTTTCCTTTTGTAAGGTCAGAAACTCTAATTCTTGATCCACATTAAATCCAACTTTATGAGCGATCTGATATGTTCGAAAATCACCAGGGGATTGAATTTTCACATTATCCACGTTCATTGTTTCGTAAAGCACCGTTACTTGATCCAAAATGTCTAAAGTAAGTACAATATCCGAAGTATCATCCCAAGGCAATCGCTCCATCTCGATCCCTGGATAAAGCTTATTGGGATGCCTGTCAAAGAAATCTATTATTCGACATAGACCAACGCCTTTTGTCTTTATATCCATTTTACCATCTGGGTACATTTTGGAGATCTCTAGCAACTTCATTTCTGCAGCATATTCTGCTTTCTTACCTTCAAAATAAGGTACTACAGTAAACGTAATTCCATTTTTTTCACATTCATACATTAATTGTTTGTAGCGAGGTTCGAAAATGTGAAGATTGAGCTCTTCACCAGGAAACGCTACCAGACTTAATGGAAACGCAGGAAGTATATCTGCCATTTTGTATCTTTTTATTCTCTAGATTATTCTCTCAATACCAAAATATTGGTTGTAGATATAACATAGACAAAGAAACAATTGTTTGTCTATTTTACGAATCGTTTTATAACTTTTCTACGATCTTCATTGAATCCTTCAAAAAAATATACTCCAACGGCTAAAGCACTTACATCAATTCCATAATCAGCATTAAAAACTGGTTTACTTAAAAGTCTAGCTCCTTTAGCATCATAGATAATTATTTCAGTAAGTGGAGTACTTATGTAGATCATATCTTGAGCTGGCACTGGATAGATTTCTTGAGGAAGGACTTCTTTTTCTTGCTTAATACCACTATTAGGATCACACAATGAAACGACCTGTACAAATTGCTAAAAAGTCGTACTAAGCAATTCTCCATTCTCATAAGAATCGGCTTCTAAAGAAATTAAGAATGATCCTTGTGCTGATAAGTTACTAACAAACTCCCCTGAGATACTATCTATAATTACTTCATCATAGAGTCCGTATTCCCCAGAACCATTTCTATAAGTTGGTCCGACAAATGGAGGTGGACATGTTAGAGGATTACGTGTAATTCCTGTACAACTTTCAGCCTCTCCTTGGTTTACCCCATCATCGCCTCCTGCAGTTTTTGCATGAGAAAGCGAATATCTCTTTGTCAATCCATCATTAATTGATAAATCGTACGCTTTTTCTGCTGATGGAAGAACAGCAACTGGAAAAACATTAGGAAAACCTTTTACCAAACCCAATCTTTCTATTCCTTCTCGTGTTAACTCTACACTTAATGCTATTCCCGTTTCTTCACCATGTAGTATATTGAATAAAGTATTTGTTCGACAGCATCTTTGATACACAAAAACGAAATTCTCATAATCATGTAGGTCAATCGTTAAGTTTAAAAAATACTCCGCTGATTGCATGCTTATCATGCTTGGGACACATTCAATCAGTTCCCCGAAATCAATATTTTGAACAATCAGATACCCATGTATTTTTAGTAATCAAGTGTTCATAATTAATTCCACTTCCAGTCTTTCCAAATACCCCAATATTAATAGTTTGATCAAATTGAGCTCCACCAGTTGTTGCATCACGATAAACATGAAACGTTACATCAATATTAACTAAATCACCAACAACAGAGATAACAGCGTATTCGACAGTTCCACCTATGATATGACGTGATTGAAGAGAAATAAAAGAGCCAAAAATAAGTAACAGAGTAATTAAGTTTTTCATGATAATAAGTTTAATAATTATGTAATTGATTAGCCATATACGAAATTAGACCGCTTAGTAAAAATGCTCAATGAATTGAATCCATTGAGCATTAGAAAATTCTAAATAAATAATATTTAGAGCCTAACTATATTTCATTTATCTTCTCTCTACTAATTTAACAATCTCTATGACAGTATCCGTTGCTTTTTGCATATCCTGCACAGTTGTCCATTCTAGTTTTGAGTGAATTCCATGCTGACCAGAAAATATATTAGGACATGGTAATCCCATATGCGAAAGTACGGATCCATCTGTCCCACCTCTTATAGATGAAATGTGTGGTTCTACCCCAGCATTCTCCATCGCCTTCACTGCTATATCAACGATATGCATATGCTTATCTACTACATCTTTCATGTTTCTATATTGCTCATGAACTTCAAACGTATAGCTACTACCAGGATAACTTTCCAAAACTTTCTTAGCAGTATTCTCAATAATTGCTTCATACTCCGCTAGTTTCTCAGTTTCGAATGATCGTATTATAAATTCAATTGATGCTTCTTCCAACATTCCTTCAATCTTACTCGGGTGGATAAATCCTTCTTTACCTTCTGTTGATTCCGGTGAGAGATGATCTTTAGGAAGTTGAGATAAGATATCCGCTGCGATTCTAGAAGCATGCTCCATCTTACCTTTTGCATATCCAGGGTGGGCGCTTACACCTTTGATTTTTAATACAGCTCCATCCGCTGAAAAGTTCTCGTATTCAAAATGACCTACATCACCACTATCCAAAGTATATCCGAACTCCGCTCCTATCTTAGACGTATCAACGTATTTCACTCCCCTACCAATCTCTTCATCTGTTGTGAACAGAACATTAACCTCTCCATGTATTATATCTGGATTATTGACCAAGTTATAAACAGCATCCATAATACATGCCACTCCTGACTTATCATCCGCACCAAGCAATGTCAATCCACTTGCTGTGATCACATCATGACCAATCTTATTTTTCAACTCTGCGAATTTTTCCTGAGATATTACTTGCTCATTATCGTCAGGTAGGATTATATCTTGACCTTGATAGTTAGAATGCACGATCGGTTTCACGTCTGTTCCACTACAATCAAACGCTGTATCGACATGACTACAAAAGAAAATTGAAGGAACATCTGACTTAGTTGTGTTTGATGGAATCCGTGCATAGACATATCCGTGTTCCGTCAACTCGTTCTGTACGCCCATTTCCGTAAGTTCTTCACTTAACATCCGAGACAAGTTGATCTGTTTGACTGTACTCGGTACTGTATCCGAATACGGATTGGCTTGCGTATCAATCTGAACGTATCTTAGAAATCTATCTTTGGCAGTGTATTGCATATTTTTAGTTGCTGTCTCTTATACACATCTCCGAGCCCACGAGACAGGCAG
>CAJXUU010000020.1 GCA_913061325.1 uncultured Saprospirales bacterium
CTATAATTGTATTTGTTTATTTCCTTGTAATTGGGAATCCGTTAATGTAAATGTTTGCTTTTCCCTATTTCGAAATACCTTTTTTACAAAAATTATTAATTCCTTTAATAGATTAGGATTATAGTCAAACCGATTGAGTATAAACTGAATAGAATTAAAGCCATATTCTTCTTTTAACAAATCAACTTCAACAATCTTTTTTGATTGCGTCAAGCGAGCGTCTATAGCTACTAGGTTGACCGTTGCTATACTCATCATCAATAACGAACTCTGTTTGTAGAGCTCTTCGTTTAGGATTAGGATTATATTATAAGACTTCTTTAAATCTTCTATAAAATGTTCCATTCTTACTTTTGTAAAGCTTTTGAATTTAGGATTTGTTAATGTGATGAGATCAAGGTCCTTTTTAATGTTCATGACCTCTTCATTATTTGATTCTCTATTTTTCAAAATACCTTCAACATCTATTAATAATACTCTTCGCCCCTGAGCAGACAAAGCAACCGCTAAGTGTACAGCATTAAATAAAGAACCTTCTTCAAACTTAAATGAGCTTAGACATACAACTCCTTTGTCTCTAATCAATTCTTTCATTTCCAATTGGCCAGCCTTTTGAAGAAAATGATTTTTTATCTCTTGATCGTTTTTCAACTTAGGTGTTACCATTGCAATTGGAATTCCAGATTTGGATTCTATCGTATGCCTATCATTTACTTTTACTTTTGCAAGGTGGACTAAGTGGATCATTAAGGTGGACCCAAACATCCCCATAATTGCTGATACAATTATGATAATAGGTCTATTCGGAGATGTAGGGACCTTTGAAGGCTCCGCTGGACTAATTATTCTGTGAAATGAAATTTTTGCGGCTTTCGCAATTCTTGCCTCAATCCTCTTTTCATTTAAAGATATATATATCTTTTGATAGATATCAAACTCCCTATTCATCAATGTGATGATTTTCTCTTTTTCGGGAATCGTGATAAATGCTTTCTCAAATTCCTTTATATCAGTTGAAAGGTTTTTGTATTTTATTTCTAGGTTCTTGGTAGTATTTGCGATACTCTCAATTAAGTACTTTGTAAGATCTCCAATTTTTTCATCTATAACTTTAACGCTTTCCTCTTCTGGGGTATATATCAGCAGCAGGTCCTTTTTTTTAGCTTGTAAAGCTTTTATATTCTTTATTATTTCAGTAGATAATAGATCTGTAAATGCCTCAAAATTTGGTGCTAATTCTAAAAATTTGTCTTTTCCATTTTGAATGTAGGTATTGAGTGCTTGAATCGCTATTAGATTCATTTTGACATTTGTCTGCTGTATCTTAAGCTGAGATATTTTTCTAAGATCAGTTTCTGTTTCCTGTCTAATATTTGTGATCCTTTTCGCATTTCGATAACGCTCAATATTAGATTCAGCATTAGATAATTTTTTTGAAACTTCAACTAATTGTTTATCAAGAAATGCAACAGTAATCTCTGCTGCCTTATATTTTGCTTCGATATAATCCTGAGTATAAGTTTTGGCAAGGGCATTTACTAATATAGCAGCTTTTGCAGGAACGGGACTCTTATAATTGATTCGAATAACTGCAACATCTTTATCAACAGAAACAATATTTAAATTCGTAGATATTTTACTAATCAATTTTTGACGACTTAGGAACTCAAATTCATATTGGTCAATCAAGTTCAAATTTGGTTTACTAGCAATAAATTTTTCATCTAACGTGATTTTTAAATGTCCATATAGAAATGAAACAAGTTCGCCGAAACTTCCTTTTGTAAGCATCTCTTCCGACTCTGGAAAATAGATTTCAAAGTTTCTATCAGAGATAATTTCTAATCTATACTTTTTATCATAAGCCTTTGAACTAATAAAATCGCCTTCAATAATAAAAGGAGAATTATCAAATAACTCTACTGACTTTAGTTTTCCTTTACGATAGATTTCGACATTGAAATCAATACTATCTAAAGTTTTACCTATCAAAACACTTGATTTCAGCACTTCTATTTCAGTTGCAATTTTATTGGCTGTTGCAAATACATCAAAATCCTTAAAAAGGTTACTGTTCTGAACTCCTTCACTAACATCCGCTAGTTTCATTTTTGTCGTACTTTCATATAATGGAACGACATAACTGAGATATTTCTTGGCTGCCATAACAGCTACGAACATCGATAAAATAATCAGTAAAAACCCTCGAATAAATGGCTTTAAGAATCTTAAATTTTCTTCCATGTTTTTGAATTATAAGAGGCCCAATACAATGGCCGATGCAGATACTGTTGAAGTAAGAGGTATGATAATCGAAACTCTTTTATCGAATTCTTTGTAGCTTTTAGATGGAACAATTACGATATCACCAGGGTGCAACTGAATGTTCTTTTGCAAAAAAATACCCGCCTCAGTTAAATCGATATTAACCACTCTTACATCTGGTCCTTCTTGACGTAGAATTTTTACGCATTCCAAGTTTGCATAGAAATCAAAACCACCCGTTTGAGCAATCATATCAAGTAGAGTATTCCGATCTGTATCTACCTTAATAACCCCAGGATTTTTAACTTCTCCTAACACTGTAATCTCCTTATTCAAAATCTTAACATCTACGATCGGTGTTTTTATCCATCTTTGGAATACACCTCTTAATGTATCTTTCAATTCTACTACTGTTTTACCCTCGACTCTTGTAGTGCCGATTTTTGGAACCTCGATACATCCTCTTGCATCTACCATCAACCATTTACCATAAACCTCATTAGAATTGTAAATGCCATAGACTGAACCTACACTGAGTTCATCTTGGCCCCAAACACTAATATTTACTTTATCATATTTTCTTATTGTGTATTCATAATCTGGATTATGAAAAAAGGTACTGTCAATTTCCAATTTGGAATCTTGCAATTCTTCTTTTGATTCTATAAAAAGATTCTGAGTTTTGCATGAAACTAAAAGTAGCAACATGCTCAAAAAACCTAAATAGTTTTTCATTGCTAAATATTAATTAAATGAGAACATTGATTTAAAACGAGAAGGCTTTTGTTTCTTAACTATCTTATCCAAACTTGAAATTCTGTTAATCACTTGTGCCATCTTTTCTACTTCTTGGTCACTTTTAATGATGTAATCAAAAGCCCCATATTTTAATGCGTCAACAGCCGTTTGTAGATCCTCTTGAGCTGAAACCATCACAACATTAATATTTGGATTAAATCGTTTGATTTTCTTTAGAACTTCAAAACCATTCAATGTATCCATCTTATAATCAAGAAATATTATATCTGGATATTCAATTAAGCTGTTTAAACAGTCTGTTCCACTTTGAAACATTAAAACATCATGAAATCCTAAATTTCTGAGATGTTGTTCATACATGTTGAGACAAAACAAATCATCATCCACCAAAAATATTTTGTAATCTATCATTGTTATTTTTTTATGATAGATGCCAAAGGCATGCCTACATATCAACAATCTGACTACCAGCAACTTAAGTGTAATTCATTATCATGTTTTTCCACTAAACGGAAAGCTGTCCACGTGGTGGACGCCATTGTTGATGTATTATAATATATATACCAAGGCAAAATGAACTAATCTAATTCATTTGTCAATTGGTCAATAACTTGATTCAAAACATTTTCAATTTTGACAAGAAATTGAGGTATTAATTCTGAGTTTGGTTTTTCTAAAGAAAGGAATTCTACTTGTTTTATTTCTTCTGAAATTTGAGTAATACCTAAGACATCAATGCTTGGTTTTATACGATGCGTTATAGCGTTCAAAGTTTTAAAATCTTTCTCTTGAAATGCCATTTTCATCTTTTGTAAGGAAGATGGTATTGTCTTGACAAATAATCCAATCATTCTATTCACAAACTCTTTATCTCCTCTACTTATTTCTTCTATTTTTGATATATCATAGTCCATCATATGCTGAGGTTCTCGATCCTTAGTTTCATGTTGTATAACTGATGTCTTTTGCTGACTTACATTCAATAATGTTTGTAATAATATTTCTTTATTGAATGGCTTTACGATATAAGCATCCATCCCGGCTGACAAACATTGGTCAATTTGTTCTTTTAATGTACTTCCTGTTAGAGCTACAATAGGAGTACTGAGTTTTAATTCTTTTCTGATTATCCTTGTCGCTTGAATTCCATTCATCACTGGCATTTGAATATCCATCAATATAATATCAAAATTATCTTTAATTATTTCATCGATTGCCTCTTTGCCATTTTGAACTTCTGTAATTAGAATATCATAATTAGCCATAGTCCTTCTGGCTAAAATCCGATTCATTGAGTTATCATCTACTATTAATACTTTCTTATTCTCGAGTAGTTTGTAGTCTGGCATAGTTAAGTCACTTATTTTCATTGTTCCAATGGCGGGAAAAAATTGCCCATTTAATTTCTATTTGTGCGTCCTAAATGTTCATAAAAATGTACTTGCTTAGCCGCGTATAAATTCTCTTTTACAAAACCTTCAATTATTCAATATATAATTATGTGCAAGAGCAGAATTTCATATTTATACAATTTCGTTTTATTGGATCATTATATATATATAGTATTTCCCAACATCTAATTTTTAAGCCACCAAAATACATTATTATCATTTTTTTAAAAGAAAAAATTTAATGATATCGCAGTTATATTCTCTCAGTATTTTTTCCATAGTAATAAAATTTTCATCTTGTTTTATTGCTGCTCAAGCAATATATTCGGCTTTTACTTCTATTCCATCACTTATTATACAAGTCTAATCAACAATAGATTTTAATTCTCTTACGTTTCTTTGAAAGCTATATTTAACTAATTTATGTTCTTCATCATCAGAGAATTTCACCTCCACCTTGTTATTATTCTTCGAAAAGGAACCAAAAGTATTTACTCAGTATTATTACATCAGAACCTCTTTCTCTTTATGGCAGCAATTCAATAGGTAATCCAATTATCCTGTAATAAAAATCCTCTCTAAAATTCCCAGCTTTGACTTCATCAATTAATATACTCTGAGTTGCTGTTAATGAACGTTCATCTAACTTCATTTTTTAATTGATCGATTACTTTTCCCATCACACTCTCCACTTTATTAATAAATTGGGGTAATAATGTTGAATCAGAGTCACTAAGAGCGAGAATTTCAATTTGCTTTATTTCATTTACAATCTCTCTTATTCCCATATCGCTTATACTTGGTTTTATTCGGTGAGCAACAGTATTTAAAGTAATAAAGTCTTTATTTTTGTATGCATCTTTCATTGCATGTATAGATGCCGGAATTGTCCTAATAAATAAATGGATCATTTTAATCAAAAATTCCTGATCCCCACCACTTGATTTTTCAAGGAATGCTAAATCATAAGCTTTCGTCTTCGTTGATAAGTATTCTATTTCGTTTTTATGAGTCTGAGGCTCAATTGTTCTTTTCTCAATAACATTAAGCAAAACTTGCACAAAAACTTTTTCTTCAAAAGGCTTTACAACATAAGCATTCATTCCAACTGACAAACAAAGGTCTATTTGTTTTTTGAAAGCATTTGCAGTCAACGCAATAATTGGTGTTTGCATTTCTAATTCATTCCGAATTATTCTAGTAGCTTGAATCCCATCCATAATTGGCATTTGAATATCCATTAAGATGATATCAAACGTTTCTGCCTTAACTTTTTCAATTGCTTCTTTTCCGTTTTCAACTTCTGTTATGAATACATTGTATTTAGATAACGTGGTTACTGCAACTAGGCGATTTAGTGGATTATCCTCCACTAACAATATTCTTATACCTTTCAGTTTAGTATAATCCAGAATAATATTTCCTTTAGTGATCTCATTGACATTTCCTATTGGAAGTGGCAATTCAATATCAATTTGAGTTCCTATACCTATTTTACTAGAAACATTAATTTCCCCGCCCATCAGTTGAATCAAATTAGAAGTAATAGCCATACCTAACCCGGTACCCCCATATAGTCGAAAGGTCGATTCATCTTCTTGAGAAAACTTATTAAATAAACTACTCAAATAAGCATCTTCAATTCCTATCCCAGTATCTGAAACTGTAATGTAAACCAGTTGAGAATAATTGTTAGTAGATTTAACTTCACAAGTTAAAGTAACATTACCTTTTTCGGTGAATTTTAGTGCATTATCAACAAGATTAATTAAGATCTGTCTAATCCGAATAGCATCTCCGATATAAGCAGGTTTGATATCATCTGAAACGATAATAGCCAAATCCAGATGCTTTTCTATTGCCTTTATTGACATTATCTGTGCAACTGAATCAAATACTTTCTTCAATTGAAAGTGCTGATTTTCCAATTTAAATTGTCCAGCTTCTATTTTTGAGATATCCAAAATCTTATTCACAATCGAAAGTAAGTGCTCAGCGGCTGCTTTAGCATTATTTGCATATATGTTTTCTTTTTCATCAAGTTGACTTTTCAACAACTCTCTAAGCATTCCAAGTATTGCATTTAGTGGCGTACGGATTTCATGACTCATATTAGCCAAAAAATATTCTTTTGCCTTAGAAGAATCTTCAGCCACTTGTCTAGCTTTTTTCAATTCCTTCTCAAGTTTTTTATGACTAGTTATATCAAGATGAATGCCTATAGACCCAATCATATTTCCAGAACTATCGTAGGAAGGACCACCACTTATTAACCACCATTTACGCTCATTCTTCCTGTTTCTTATTTTAATTTCGTAAACATATGAAATCCCATCATCTCTGAGTTTGCTCTTTTCAGCCATCATGTCCTGACCTTCTTCAGAGAGCAAAACTTTACTCGCAATTTCCCCCAATAATTCATCTAAACTATACCCACTCATTTTACAGAAACTTTGATTTACATATTGAATTCTTTCGTCTAAGTCGACTTCAATGATTCCAAGTTCCATATTTGCTATTATCCCTCGATATTTATCTTCACTTCTTCTTAAAGCAATTTCCGCAAGTCTTTTTTCCGTAATATCCCTCGCAACTGCGATTATATTATTCACCCTTCCATCAGGTGCAAAATCAAATGTCACATTTTGCCCAACCCAAACAGTTATACCTTCACTAGTAATTATGGGCAATTCGAAGTAAGTCTCTTTCAACTGCTGAGTTAATTGGCTATAATAAAATGCTATAGCTTCTTCTCTATGACTATCTTTGACTAACTCCAAATATTTTTTTCCCCTTAATTGCTTCAAAGTATAGCCCGTCATTTTAGAAAACACTGAATTGGCATATGTAAAATAGCCTTTACTATTTAACTCATATAAAGTTTCTCCAGCTCTTTCAATTAACTCCTCAAATCTCTGTCTATTTTCAATTAATGCCTTTTCAATCTTTGCCTGTTTTTCTAGAGCGATTGCATTCTTCATCTTTATAGCAGCGAGGTTGGCAATAATAGTAAAATCAGAAAGGTGTTCTTTCGTGAAAAAATTTTTCTTTGAATGTTCTGAATCAATTATTCCAATAACCTTTTTGTCTGAAATAATGGGAACAGTTAATTCAGAATACCTAAACTTATCATCTGGAATATATTCGCGAACGAGAGATGTATCATTAATAAGTAAAGCTTCTCCAGTTAATGCAACTTTCCCTACAATACCGTCTCCAATTTTAATTTTTAATGGATTTATAATCTCTCGATTATCTTTTTGTTTATACCCATATGCCGCTCTCTGTGAAAGATATTGGGTGTCTTCATCTATCAAATAAATTACACAATCCTCCAAATCAAATCTACGAATAGCACTTTCTATTATTGTCCATGCTATTTCATCAAGTGTTATTTGTCTTAACAAATCGGCTGAAAATTCATTAATACCTCTTAAAATATTTCTTTGATGACTTACTTTTGAAAGTAATTCCTTGATTTCACTGGTTGCAATCTTTTGAGTCATAAGAATATTATGCAAATCAATTATTGGATCATGAATAGCAAAATCTGTTATTGTAAGATTTCTTTCTTTAATTTCATCTACTGAATCAAACCATGGCGAACCAACAAATAAAAACTGTTCTTTATCAACAAGATACTCAAATTGACCACGAAGAATAAAGGGCTTAATTTCTTTGGTTTGCAAAATAATAATTTGGTCCAACATTGACACCAATTCTTCATATTTGAGATCTCCCAATTCTGGTCTCTTTAAAAGAAATAGTGAAGAAAATGATGATTTGCCATCACAGTCACAAATCTTTCTAAGGCTTTTACCAATCGATTGAATTTTAAGCTGATTATCAATCAAAATATAAAAAGGAAATAGCCTGTTAAACTGATCAAACTTAAATGTTATAGATTCCTGATTCATTAGATACCAACTTACCTTAAATATTTCATGATCACCTCCTTTTTATCGACTATTCACTAATTCAATGATTACTAGTGTATCATACAACTTTCCTAAACCCGCAGAAATCCTCTAACAAGATCCTGCAAGCCCATCTATTTAGTTAATCCTTTCCTTAATCATTTTATAAATAGTGCTCTTTCCAATATCCAATTTTTTGGCTACTAACTTGACGTTATTGCTATATTTATTAAGAAAATATTCAATGATGTCGCAATCATATTCTCTTAGCGTTTTCTCTTTAGTTACAAAATGCTCGTCAGATTTTATTGCTGCATAAGTAATATCCTTAGCTACAACTTCATTCCCATCACACATAACACAAGATAAATCAACAATTGCTTTTAATTCTCTTACATTACCTGGAAAACTATAACTCAATAATTTTTCTTTTGCTCCATCAGAAAACCTAATTTCGTTTATATTATTATCTTTTGTAAATGCCTCAAAAAAGTGCTTTGCCAGTATCAATATGTCTGAACCTCTATCCCTTAAAGGTGGCAATTCGATCGGCAACCCTATAACTCTATAATAAAGATCCTCCCTAAATGTCCCTTCCTTTACCCCATCAATCAGGTTTTTATGCGTAGCAGTCAATAACCGAACATCCAATTTTATTTTTTCATTTCCTCCGACTCGAACAACTTCTCTTTCTTGAAGTACTCTAAGAATCTTACTTTGTACACTAAAATCCAATTCTGAAACTTCATCCAAGAAAATTGTGCCTCCTTGCGCCTCTTCAAATTTGCCAATTTTTCGCGTTACTGCACCAGTAAAAGCCCCCTTCTCATGTCCAAACAATTCACTTTCTACAAGTTCTTTTGGAATAGCTGCCATATTAACCGCTACAAAAGGCTTCTTTTTCCGATTGGAATTATAATGAATTGCTTTTGCAACCAACTCTTTACCCGTTCCTGTTTCTCCAGTTATCGAGACATTAATATTTGTTTTTGTGGCTTTTTCAATCAATGAGAAAGTTTTCTTCATTGCACTACTTTGGCCAATTATAGACTTTTCAAAATCAAACTTTTGACCTAATTGCTCTTTCAGTACCTCTACTTCCTTTCTTAACCCAGCAGTTTCTCTCAATTTTAGAATGGAATTCCAAAGTATCTTTTTAGAATTATCATCTTTGATGATATAATCCGAAACTCCAGATTTTAAGAGATCTACAGCTACAGAAACTTCTTCTTGTCCACTAATAACTATTACAGGAATAGAACTATTTACAGCACATATCTTTTCAAATAACTTATCACCTTCCATATCAGGCAAGCCAAAGTCAATGCACACAACATCAGGATTCAGGTGCAAATTAGCTAAACAATCTTTCCCCAATTCAAAGACAGTTACATCATATTCTGGATTCAGTGAAAGGTGATACTTGAGTAGTTCCCCATACCAAGGATCATCTTCTACAATAAATATTTTAAATTGAGACATGAATAGTTCTTCTATTTAAATAAATCAAAAAGTTAAGGGAGTTCGCAGTCCTTAAAACAGCACACAAACTAAAGATATTATTTTCTGGATTAATACGTTGGATATATATTAATTAATATTGTTGACCTAGAAGTTCTACAACAACCAATTTTAGAGAAAAGTATATATTATGTCTAGTAAAATCAATGCTACTAGTTAATAGAGATTAAATAAAAAACAAAATTTAAACCAGAAACCCTTTATGAATAACAATTCATAAAGGGTTTCTGGTTTAAATTCCCATGACATCAGAACTTTTTAAGACAGCATTCTGTGGATACAAAAATCAAATTAAAACAAAAAGTCTAACAAATACATTTTCCGCATTATATCACTGTTTAATAAAGCGCCCCGTTTTTACTATACCCAAAGCATCTTTATAGCGGATAAAATATCCTCCAGCTCCAAGTGTAGATATATCAAGATGATTTATTTTACTATCAGCTTCGAAGTTATAAATTTGTACACGCTTCCCCGAATCACTTATTACATCAATGTGAATAACTCCTCGTTCTTTTATTTCTCCAGTCTCGTAAACATCATCATTGACTAAATAACATTCTATTAAATCAATACCAGGGTTTGGAAATATATTTAAAAAAAAATCATCTGGAAGATTCTCAACTAGATTTATTGTATTCAAACATTCATTAGTTTCTAAGTAAGGATTATAATCAAACTGGATTGAGGCTTTATTTATAATTTCACTTCCATTCGCAGCTCCTTCTTTAGCCATAATACTGTATTCAATAAAACCATGTGATTCAGATTCATTGTGCAAACTATCTAGCAAATTGATATCTCTAAAATACCATTCTAAAATATTTCCTTCCAATATGCGAAATATATGGGCATGGCTTACAATCCCAAGTTCTAAACTTATAAGATCCAAAAATTCTGGGAGCGTGTCAATCACTTTAACAAAAGACGCAGGATAATTTCCAACATTTTGAAATCTAATTTTATACCTCAATCGAGTGTCGGGTTTTATAAGGTGACTAGAACCTACGCCATGAGGAGAGACTAAAATATCATTAGGATCTAAAGACCCTACTATCATTTCTATCAAAGCCTCTGAATTATTATTATAATCAACTTCATCAAGTGATGTTCCAATATTTACAGTAATACTTTTTTGATCTCCTAAACTTGCGTTGAGATCTACATAGTTCATTAGGTTTATAACCTTAGTTTCTCCAGCTAGTAAAGTATCTATATTCCAATAATAAATACTCCCTATTTGGTCATCCCATGCTATTGAAGCAGACGCAAGAGATAAATCAGCATCAAATTCTAAATCCACTGTAGCGTCAAAAACATCCTTAGTACCCATATTTGAAATACTAATCACCATTTCATTTTCAAACCCTCTTCGTAACACTGTAGTGCCTAAACTTATAGACAAGTCAGGTTTATCCTGAATGGCCAAATTTGGAAAATCAAATCCTGATAGTACCTGACCTACACTTGTTACGTTAACATTATGTGGATTGGGCTGACATATAGACTCATAATTCTCTGGAATATCCTGTTGAATATTATAAGACCCTACAGGCAAAGAAATTTCATAATATCCACTATCGTTCGAAATCGCATAAATGGACCCAGAGCTTATAATTATCATCGTATTTGATATTGGCAATTCGCCTTCATCCTTAGTACAATTACTATTTGCGTCATGGTACAGATGTCCGCTAACTAAAGCGCCATCATCTTCTTTAATACTTAAAAATTGATCCGCAGAGATGCTATCCATTGTTTGAACATATCCACTTGGCCAATGAACAACAACTGATATAACAGCCGTAGCATCCGATAACCCGAAGTGCTGGCTAAGTGTACTCTGACTACCTGGACCACCTCCTGTCTGTCCCATTACCTCTCGCATTACTGTAGTATTAACGCCGTCAATAACAGCATTAACGTAAATTCGTGCCCCAATTGCAGAACGATTTGAATTGGTGCCTTCTAAACGTATTATTAAATAATGACCAGTTGCCAGATTGTTCACAAATACTCTATTACTTTCACTGCTATGGTTGGAAATCACTAAATCTATATCACCATCTAGCTCAAGGTCTGTGGATGCAATTGCAAACGAATTGCCAACTGGACTGACAAATGGAGAGTCGGTAACTTTTCCAAACGTACCATCTCCATTGTTCATATATAAAAACTTAGACCCATCTAAGTCATTCATTACCGCTAGATCAAGCCAACTATCATTGTCCAAATCTGCCCATACTGAACCATGCGAATTCCCTTTATCTTCTGCAACCCACCCAGTAATTACTTTTGTAAAATTTCCATTCCCATCATTTGTATAAAGAAAATTATGTTGATCAGAAGCATTGGCAACAAAAAGATCCAAGTCCAAGTCATTATCAAAATCTCCAAAACTTGCACCAACAGAATTACTTAGGTCACCCATTTCAATAGCGGAAAAAGACGTTCCTTCTTGATTAATGTATAAGACATTTGAAGTACCGTAATTGGGAATAAAACAATCAGACCAACCATCATTATTTACATCTGCCCAAATGGCTCCAATACTATTACTAGCTTCAGAAACAATCTCAAGACCATATGTTAATTCCATTGTTCCATCTCCCCTATTGCGGTACAATTGATTGAAATTTGTACCGAAATAATCTGAAGTAAAAATATCTAACCATCCATCTCTATCAAAATCAACAAAACAAACATTGTGAGTATAGCCATCTGCCAGACCGATCAACGCACTACTTTGATTTACGAACGTCTGGTTATTATTCTTATAGAGTTGAATTGGATCTCCTACATTGTTAGCAATTACAACGTCTATTTGTCCATCATTATCAAAATCTCCCCAGGATGATGCCACCGTTGGAAAGAGATCATTCACCAAGTCCCCGCCCAGATGTTCTGTAAAGCTTCCAGACCCATCATTTAAAAATAATTTATTTTTGACAGTATCTACATAGGCTGGGACGAAAATATCATCATAGCCATCATCATTGAAATCTACCGCTGAGATACCCCAACTGTTCATCGAGACATTTACAACTGGATCATTTGTCAATTCTTGTAACGGTGGAGCTTCTGCACAATCAGAGTCTGCAGCATCAATATATCCATCCCCATCATTGTCAATGCCATCTGCACAATCAGTTTCTAAGGTAGTTAAAGGCAAAGAAGTAACACATTCTGGATTTATATAAATAACAGGTGTATTAGTATTAACCGCTCCAGCTGTAGAAAGCTGTTTACCAGCTAAAAACACACCCGCTCCGGCACTACATGCTCCGGCATGGGAAATGAAATTTCCTTTCACCACAGAGGCAGCTCCTATATTCACTGCACCAGTAGCAACGCCTGCTCCTCCAATCCAAAAAATATTACAACGCCTCGCCCCATTAGTTAATATCATTTTTGATAGTGCCGCTATATTAAATGCCCCGGCAACTCTCACAACAAAGATTGCATCAGGGTCACCTTCAGCATCAAGAGTAATAAGTCCTGATAAAGCCGCAGCTGAAAAGATATCGTACACCCCAGGAGTAAGTGTTTCATTAAGAAAAACTGCAGTATGTGTTTCAGTAGCTGGCAACATCATAAGAGAACTGTAAGCGAACTCTAAATCTACCACAGCTTGTGCTGTAAGCGCATTTGCAATTTCCTGAGTTCCTATGTGAATTCCACTCGCAAAACCAGTGATCGCTCCCGCATTCGTGCCAATATTACCAATAATTCCGGAGGCTCCCGTATTTCCGACAATACCTGCACTTGCGAAAAGCGAAAAGTCTGAAAGAACTCCCAATACATCAACAGCAGAAGCAGGATCACAGCTCGATTCACAAAATATTGGAATCGTACTGGTACAAGAAGGTTTAACTGCCACAGATCCCGCAGCATAAGTTATGACTCCACTCATACTAAACATTCTTCCTTCAAGAAGAACATTTGCACCTAGGCCAACAGCTCCTGACTTTGAGAATAAGGTTCCCTTGAGATCAGCACCCGCTCCAATAGAAATAGCTCCATTAACTAGCCAGAAAATATTACAAGATTGAACGCCACCAGTTAAAGTAATTGTTGCACCTGCCGTCCCGGTAAGTGCCCCATTCATCTTGATTATAAAGAAAGCATTGGGGTCACCTCCACCATCAAGCGTAAGAGAACCACCTATACTCCCAGCACTTGATATGGAATAAACGCCCGGATCAAGAACTTCGCCACCTCCAAAAGTAGGTGAATGAGTGCTAGGAAAGTCAACAAAAAGATCATTAAGATGGATGTATAATCTAAGTAAATCTTTACTAGCCTGATCCGTTACAGCATCACTACTATATGTATTACCATCATAAGATCCTATTACTGAACCCAAATGGGTGCCCACATCTCCAGTAACGGTTCCTCCAGAATTAGTAATGTCTCCTGCTGCAGTAAAAGCTTCAAAAGAAGAAAGTATTCCTAAATTAGCTGTTTGACTAAAGCTTAGATTTGAAAACAACAATACTAAGAAAGCTGTTAGTGAAAATAACATTAATTTATTTGTCATAATTTATTTTTTTTCATACTGAAATGTGGAATTACCGAAAGTTCATTGGTCCTTTTAATGAGGTAGCTTCAAAAGGAATATATTGGTTCAATCTTAAATATCAACTCTTTTATGTGTTCGTTAAACATTGAAGCTCCGTAGATACCTGGTGGTAGTCTTTTAAAATAATTAGATCGAAACGAAGTATTACTGCTCACTATAGTACAAGCTTGAAAATTATTAAAATCGTTATCTATGCGATCTAGAAAACAATCATTATCATCGTCAATTCTATTTTTGCATATTTCTTGAGCAGATATATGGAATCCAAGACAAATAAAGAGAGCAAGTGCTAGGGATTGAGTACGTTTTATGTTCTTCATAACCTAGAAGGCTTTAAAATCGTACCTATTTTGTAATATACTGATTGATAATCTATTATAAATTTCCTATGCTAAATGTTTTCCATAACATAGACCTATTTCCATTAAATGGACAAAATTGAGTGGTGAGTACGATAGGCACTCATTCTTTTTGATTATTTTTTTTTGAACTATGCTAATATTATTAACAATGTCAAGGTCTTGAAGCTCAGAGTTCCAGAATCATACATCGGTAGAATCCAAGTTGCAGAATACTTTAGAGCCTTTTTACTGGGTAGACCAGACTGGGCGGCAAAAGATGGAAGGTTATTGAGTTTAGAAAATTTGGGGTATTTAACCGAGAAACAGTTCTTGAGGTAGGAAGTTATAATCATAATACAGTTAGAAGAACAGCTGGAGCTAACCATAAAAATGAATACCTACTTATAGATTAAACAAGCTACTTTATAAAGTAGCAAATCTACCTGATCCTTTGTGCTGGACAGAAGCTCCATCTGACAATGACATGTTAGGCAGACAAAAAAATCGATAAACATGAGACACTAAAGAATGTCTAAAATTACATAAATCCATGTTTCATGAATAAGAAATTTGGCATTCTAGGATATGTCAGCGCCCCCCATTGGTTAATAGTCCAGTGGTTTGCTCCATATGTAGAGGCAGGAGAATTAATTTATTTTCCATTATGACTATTCTAGGATTAGCCAATTTTCCATTTTTCTTTGCTCTATTGTTTCCCATATATACTTTCGCAAGCTTTATCAGTATATATTTCATGCTTATTCAAGAGCTCACTTACCATAATTATGAGTCAGCAGCTGATATTCTAGCATTGATAAAAACAGCACTCTTAGAGCCTTTTCTATATCACCCAAAACCCGTCGTGTAGAATATCAAATGAAATATTGATCATTTCACAGGCAATCATAAGGGATGGGGAGAGATGACTCGAAAGAGGTTTAAGAAAGAGGGGGCGTAAATTACCTTAAAGCCCCAACCCAATATGTCCCTTTACACTAATGTGAATATCTTCAGTATCATAGATGCAAGTATAAACCAATATAATATTAAATGTTGAATATAAAACCACGGATATGGACTCGACATTTAACACCTATCAAATATTAGACTCAATATTCTCAGATTATAGCTTTCAATTTCCTATTATTGTACTACTCTAGCCACAATTTTCAATTAATAATGTGCAGCTTCAATTGCACTTGGATAATAAATATGAAAGATCAGACAATTGATCCAACCGATACTAGAGTCTACTTTATATGTGGAGTTTCAGGTTGTGGCAAAAGCACAGTCGGAAGGGCACTTTCAAAAAAAATAGATCTACCATTTTTTGATGGGGATGATTTTCATCCTAAGGAGAATGTTGCAAAAATGGCATCTGGTCAACCACTAGACGATAAGGATCGGAAAAGATGGCTAACAGCTATTAATAAGCTCATTTCACAATCAGAGGATGGGTTGATCGTAGCGTGTTCTGCACTTAAAGAAAAATACAGAGCACAATTATCAGAAGATATAACAAAAAAGATTCACTGGATATTTTTAAATGGTGATTTTGATTTGATTTATAACAGAATGATTTCTAGGATTGATCATTTCATGGGCCCTAACTTGCTTCAGTCACAGTTTGACATACTCGAAATTCCTAACTATGCGATAGAATGTGACATCAAATACTCTGTTGAAAAGATAGTACAAAACATTAGAATACAAACATTACAAATGAAAAAACAACTTGGACTTATAGGTCTTGGAGTGATGGGAAAGAGCCTAGCGCGAAACTTTGCGGACAAAGGTATCAGCCTAAGTCTATACAATAGATTTGTAAAAGGATCAGAAGACGAAATAGCTAAAAATTTCATTGAGTCCTATCCTGTTCTCGATACAGCGGAAGGACATGAAGATTTACAGGAATTTGTGCAATCTCTAAAAACTCCACGAACAGTATTTTTAATGATTTCTGCAGGAGCTGCGGTGGATGACACCATAGAGAAATTGATCCCCTTATTGGATAAAGGTGACCTAATTATTGATGGTGGAAATTCTCATTATAAACTGACTCAAGAAAGAAACGATAAACTCTCCGCTCATGGGATATATTTCATTGGTACTGGAGTTTCTGGTGGTGAAGAAGGTGCACTTAAAGGACCATCCATCATGCCAGGCGGAGAACCCGAGGCTTATGCTATCTGTAAGGATGCATTAGAAGCTATAGCGGCCAAAGATATAAATGGAGGATCATGTTGTGGCTACATAGGAAAAGGAGGCGCTGGTCATTTTGTGAAAATGGTCCACAATGGAATGGAATATGCCGAGATGCAATTCTTAGCTGAGATATATGGCTTGCTGAGGTATTCGGCAGGTTATGACACAGACTTTATAGCAAACCTATTCGAGACTTGGACTAAGACTGATCTTAATAGTTATCTATTAGAAATTACTATAGAAGTATTGAGGAAAAAAGAAGATGATATTCACCTCGTTGATATTATTCTAGACAAGGCTGGTAACAAAGGAACAGGAAGCTGGACTACCATCGCTGCATGTGAGCTAGGCGTTCCAGTAAACACATTGACCGCTGCATTATTTGCAAGGTATCAGTCCGCATTCAAAGAAGAAAGACAATCCGCAGAAAAACTATATGGTAAACAATTTAATAAAAGAGAAATCGATCTTACTTCACTTGCGGATGCGTACAAGGTTGCAAGAATCATCAACCATCATCAAGGAATACAACTAATCTATGCTGCATCTGAATCCTATAATTGGAATATAGACATGCCTGAGGTTGCAAGAATCTGGACTAACGGGTGTATAATTAGGTCCGAATTAATGGAAGACCTAAAAGTGAAACTGAAAGAGGAACCTATCTTACTCAAACATGCAACCTATGTAAATATCGTCAACAATGGTATGGAATCTCTTAGAAAAGTTTGTTCACAAGCTATACTTTCAGGATCTGCAATTCCATGTCTCAATTCTGCATTGACATACGTCGAGACATATATAAACGAGCAGTCAACTGCCAATATCATCCAAGGTCAAAGAGATTATTTTGGTGCACACAGATATCAAAGAAAAGATGACCCAATTGGTCCTTCACATCATACAATTTGGAATTAAAATTTAGTATTCCAACCTCTAAAAACTAAGCTATGAGTGTTATATTAAGTGTACTTGCTGGGATTATCATCCTTTTGACATTGATCTTAGTGTTGAGATTACCCGCTTTTATTTCCTTGTTGATATCGAGTATTTTGACAGGTTTATTTGCTGGGCTTGATGCTGCGACTATTATTGATACTGTACAAAAAGGAATGGGATCGACACTTGGTTTTGTAGCTGTTGTAGTAGGTTTAGGTGCTATGTTTGGAGCTATCTTAGAGAAATCAAAAGGGGCTGAAGCAATAGCACAATGGCTTACCAAAACAATGGGAATAAAGAACGCGCCAACGTCTATGCTTATAACTGGATTTGTAGTGGCGATTCCAGTATTTTTTGATGTTGCTTTTATTATTCTTATTCCAGTTATTTATGCACTCCAAAGAAAAACAGGCAAATCACTTTTACTATATGGGATTCCTCTTTTGGCTGGATTAGCGATCACTCACTCTTTTATCCCTCCGACCCCAGGTCCAGTAGCAGTTGCGGATATCATCAATGCTGATCTAGGTTGGGTTATATTAGTTGGTTTTTTAGCAGGAATTCCTACAGCTATCGCAAGTGGATTGATTTATGGGAAATATATTGCAGGTAAGATCCATATACATGCCCCACCATTGGTTTCAGGAGACATAGAAAAAGACAGTACTCCTTTACCAAACATAGGATTGATTTTATCAATAATCTTAGTGCCTATTGTTCTTATTCTCTTTGGGACTATGATAAAATCTGGATTGATAGAAATCAGTAGTCCTAGCATTAAAAATATAGTCACACTTCTTGGCCATCCATTTACAGCATTAATTATAGCAAATCTAATTGTTTGGTATGCACTAGGAATAGGCAGAGGTTTTTCATCTAAAGAACTTTTTAAGATTAGTTCAAAATCGATGGAGCCTGCAGGTACAATTATCCTTCTAACTGGCGCGGGCGGTGTGTTCAAGCAAGTTCTTGTAAATACTGGTGCCGGAGAGATCATTGCTAATTCTTTTGCTGAATGGGGATTTCCTGTTATTTTATTTGGATTCTTAGCAGCCGCCATTGTACGAATTCTTCAAGGTTCGGCTACAGTAGCTATGATCACTGCGGCAGGGTTAGTAGCGCCAATTTTGGCTGGATCATCATTCTCTGGAGGTCAATTAGCTGCTTTAGTTATAGCAATAGCATCAGGTGCAAGTATTCTGTCTCACGTAAATGATAGTGGATTCTGGTTGGTCAAAGAATATCTGGGAATGGATGAAAAACAAACTTTTCAGTCATGGACCATAATGACAACGGTTTTAGCATTTACTGGTTTTTTCTCAGCAGTAATTTTATTTTATATTTTTTAGAAAAAACATTCCTATTAACAGAGAACCTAAATATCAAATAGATAAGATTGTTTGGTAATAATCTTACCCAAAAACAAATAAAAACTATTCTGTAGTTGTCATTTTTATTTACTTTCTTGGTATAATAATTATAAATACTTAAATTTTATATTTTAACAAAAAACATAATGGATTTTACTAAAATAACAACCCAAGCCGCTAATATGGCTATCGCCTACGCTCCCAAGTTTTTGATGGCAACTATTACATTAATTGTTGGTTTCTGGATCGTAAAAAAAATAGTGAGCCTATTTGAAAAATCAATGACAAAATCAGGAACTGATGTGTCTTTGTCAAAATTTTTATCATCCATAATAAGTGCTATTTTAAAAGTTCTAGTCCTCTTATCTGTTGCTGGCATGTTTGGTGTCAACACAACATCATTCATAGCGATCCTTGGTGGACTAATGGTAGGCGTAGGTATGGCACTAAATGGCAGTCTAGGTCAAGTAGCCTCTGGGGTAATGATAATGATATTCAAACCTTTCAAAGTAGGAGATCTCGTAGAAATAGGTGGTGGAAATCTAGGCTCAGTAGAATCTATAAATGCGTTTAATACAGAATTAGCGACATTAGACAACAAAAGAATATATGTTGCCAACAACAATGTTACTGGCAATACGATTACCAATATCTCAGGACAAGGAACTGTAGGAGTAGAATTGACTTTCGGAATAGGGTATGGTGATAATATTGATAAGGCGAGAAAAATAATTCTTCAAGTAGGCAAAGACTGTCCACATATTCTAGATGACCCAGCTCAAGGTGTTGTAGTTGCTAATTTAGGAGATAGCTCAGTAGACCTAGCAACTCGTCCGTTTTGTAATAGCGAACATTATTGGGATGTAAAATTCTATATGACTGAGCATGTCAAAAAAGCATTTGATAAAGAAGGTGTTGGTATCCCTTATCCAACTATGGATCTCAATGTGGTAAGTCAAAATTAATAAGATTAGATTGAAATCTAAACACAAAATGCTCTGTTCGATCAACTTCGTTCAGAGCTTTTAATTTAATAAGCATACTTACATCCATTATTTTAAATAATAAGCCCATTTTAATAACTTTGAATTCATTCGACCTGTAACATTAAATGGAATCATGAACAAGGAATTAGAAGTAATCGAATCAATAATTATAAATGGAGTAGCTGAATCAGTTTGGGATGCCATGACTAATCCTATATTCATTGCCCAATATCTATATGGTACGCAGACCACAACTGACTGGATGGTGGGTAGCCCAATAACCTTCGAAGGTCAATATGGAGAGCATTCATATAAAGATAAAGGTGTTGTAAAAACCAACGAACCACTTAAAAAACTGTCTTACAGTTATTGGTCTTCGATGTCTGGCTTAGAAGATTTACCAGAAAATTATTTTGAAGTAACTTACATAATTGAGCCAATAGCTGATGGTAAGACTCAACTCACTTGGTACCAGATAGGTTTCTCAAGTGAAAAAGGGTATGAGCATACAAAATCCACATTACCAGACATGCTCAATCAGATAAAAGAAATTGTTGAAAAACCGTTTATAGAACCAAACTATCTACAATCATAAACTTATAATAAAAGAAGATTTTTCACAAGGAGACTTTCACAATAAGAATCTAAATTATGTTAACACTAGATCAAACTTTCGAAGATCAAACATATACTGGGCAAGTCCTGTCAATGGGCGGTTACGATAATTGTATATTTGACAAATGTAATTTTGAAGGAGCTGATTTAGCTGAGATTAGTTTCACAGAATGCAATTTCAAGCAGTGCCATTTTGGGAGAGCTGCTTTGGACAATGTAGGATTCAAAGATGTAACTTTTGATGGTTGCAACTTTCTCGGAAGCGACTTCAATAACTGTTCTCCCTTTCTAATGAAAATGAAATTCTTGGAGTGCCAGATGGACCTTTCAATGTTATCAAAATTGAAACTAAAAGGAACTGAATTCAAAAATTGTTCGATGAAAGAAGCAGATTTTACAGAAAGTGATTTAACCGAAGCTTCATTTGATTTCTCTAATTTGGAAAGAGCTATTTTCCAAAATTGCAACTTAGCAAAGACTGACTTCAGAGAAGCAAAAAACTATTCATTCGAACCTTCTCAAAATTCACTAAAGAAGACAAAATTTTCGAAAAATGGAGTTATGGGCCTGTTGAATAGATATGATATAATTGTAAGTTGATATGATAGTTCCAAAAATATATCGGCCCGATATAGTCCATAAAATCCAAGGGTATTATAGAGAAAACCTTCTAACTTCATCACACCCTATCATCAAACATATACTTTACTTACTTCAACTGATCACCCTTATATTGCAGGTGTCGGCGAAGAAATAGAGGTTTTACTACGATAGATCTCAATCCAAAGGGGTATTGGTCTCAAAGTCAAAAAGTGTGAGATTTCTCAATGTATAATGTGCTCTCCAAAGATCCCATAAGCTATTAAAATACTGTTGCCTTGCTCCTTGTTCTTCTTGGATTGCAATATTCAGATTCGTTACATCAATTTTACCAATTTGAAATCTCTTTTTGGCAATATCTAATCTTCTAAGAGCGATTTCTAAAGCTTCCTCTGCTAATTTAAGTTGACTTCTTTTGAGTTCGAACTGCTCTACATTCACCATTATCTCACGTTCAAAAGTAACCTCGTTTTGTCTTATTTGAAGCCTTGTTCTTTCAAGGTTTGATTTTGCAATTTCTCTCTGCGCCTTTGCTCTTCCAAAATCCGCAATTGGAATATCTATTTGAAGTCTAACACCCTCTTGATCTAGCAAATTACTATAGGCGTTTCCAAACGTTGGAGAATCCTTAGTCAATCCAAATGAACCCGCCAAAAGTAGATTTGGGCCATTTTCTTTTTGTGCAAATTCTACATCCTTTTCCGCCCTTAATAAAGCTAATCTAAATTGTTCTGTTTGGCTTCTATTTTTCTTAGCAAATTCAAGAGCTTTATTTTTATCTATGCTATATACTGTAATAGGTTGCGGGGGACTAAATTCAAAATCAACCTCATTTGTTATTCCTAAAAAATCTCTTAATAATTCTGTTTTATTTTGAACTCCCAATTCTAGTCTAGCTACTGTTCCATCTGCATTTTTTGCGCTCAATTGGATCTGTAACAGGTCCGTCTCTGATATACGACCAACTTCAAACCTTCCTTTAGAATTGATAGCAATAGAATCTAAATAGTCCCTATTATTTCTAGCTTCTATCAAGCTAAGTTTTGTGGTGTAGAGATCAAAAAAGTTATTCACTGCATCGAAAGCTACTTTTTCCTTATCCTCAACAAAGACCTTTCTCGATGTTTCGTAATTTATTTTTGCTTCTTTCTTATCCCATTTATACGGATTAAGTCGCAACAATGGCTGAACAAAACCAATCCTTATTGGTGAAGAAAGAAAAGAAGATGTTGCATCAATCCCATCTTGAGCAAATTGATCTATTCGTTGTAAATTACTTGATAAAAAAACACTTCCACCTGTAGCACTAACAACTTGATCTAATTGGATTCCCACAGCATTTGTCATATAGGAATTATTAACAAACTGAGTACCTCCTAGCAAAGTTACTTGACTCACACTTCTATTTATATTGGCTACAGTTGCACTCAATCCGATCTGTGGTTTAAAGATAGCTTTAGAGGCGGTATAAACCCATTCAGCATTTACCTGATCCATTTTCGACAGTAGATAATCTGGTGAATCTGTTTGTGCTGTTTTAATTATATCATATATACTAGCAGATATTACTTTTTGAGCATTCCCAGACATAGAAAATGCCAATATTATTATAGTTGTCAGATTGATAAGTTTATTCATATGGTTGCTAATATTTTCTAGATTTTCGCAATTAAAATTGTAATTCATTTAACTAATATTAGTACACCTTTAATCTGTTCTCAATGCAGTTATCGGATCCATTTTTGCAGCTTTCTGTGCAGGCATAATCCCAAAGATGATTCCAATACTGACAGCAATACCAAAACTAATTAATATAGATGCAAAAGATATTACAGTGGATATATCAGCATATGCAGCGATTACTTTGGCACCAAAAATCCCAAGTATTACCCCTATGATTCCACCAAATAAACTTATCGCAATTGCTTCTAATAAAAACTGATAAATAATATCTTTTTCAGTTGCTCCAATTGATCTTCTCAGACCGATTTCTTTTACTCGCTCTAAAACACTTGCGAGCATAATATTCATAATCCCGATCCCTCCAACTAATAATGATATACCTGCAATTACCGCTAATATCAAATTCATCGTTTCTTGAGTATTTTGTTGCTGTTTGATTAATAATTCAGGTACTTTAATTTCAAAATCAGCTTGATTGTTATGTCTTCTCAATAATAACCTGCTGATAAGTTCAGCACTTGACTCCATACTTTTTGCATCAGCTAATTTCACAACTACTTTATCTAGTTGATGGTAGTTCTTATTTTCTGTTTCATCGTCGTCATCTCGCTTTACATCTTCTTTTCCAATACGTATTTTGTTATTAATTCTCAGTTTGAAAGTATCAAATGGAATAAAGATGATATTGCTATAATTATTGACGTCCAATTTCACAAGATTCTCTTTTGAAATCAATCTCTTTTTGAGTACCCCTATCACCTTAAACACTACATGATTGGATTTCACATAACTGCCGATTGGGTTTTTTCCTAAAAATAATCGTGCAGCTGCATTGGCACCTAAGACACATACATTTACTCCATTTTTATGATTGCCTGAGAAAAATGAACCTTTGCTTAATTCTAGATTATTTACATTGAAAAAATCATTATTCACACCATAGCATTTAGATTTTACCATGTTCTTTCCATAAAGAATTTTAGCATCATCCTCTGTTTCTATAGAAAGTGTTTCTATTCCTGGTACAATGCTTTTAATTGCCTCAACATCTTTTAAGGTCAACCCAGGAGTATAGGACTTTTTCTCTTCTTTTATATTACCTCCACTATCCTCCCCGTTTTGCTCAGGAGGGATAGAATTGATAACAATGTTATTTGTACCTATTATTTTTAATTGATCTAGAATTGATTTTTTTGCTCCGTTTCCAATTGCTAACATGGATACAACGGCAAATACTCCGAAAATAATCCCTAGGGCTGTAAGTAGGGCTCTCAATTTATTTTGGCTGATACCTTCGATAGCTAATCCAAGATTTCTTCTGATATAAACGAACATAGACATAGATTGAAGTGATAAAAAATGGTTGCCGCTTTAATTGCTTAGAATCAAGCAGAAATGATAATTTCTATGAATAACACTTTAAAACATTATTATCATATTTCCTTCACCCATATTCTTATTTTGATCTTCTTCTCCTTTTACTATATCTGCATTGGTCTTATCGTAAGATGCTTTTTTCTCTTTCCAACTTTCTAGCTTATTAGAAGCGTTTTTAGCAATCTCCTTGTCTAGGAACTCATATGGAGTTTTGTCAACATCGTCAGGCGGTGTAAGCATAACTTTATCATCCAAACTAAGACCTTCTACTACTATAATATCATTTTCATTTGATGCACCACTTATGATTTGTTGTCTAACTACTTTACCAGACCTTTTAACAAATACATAATCAATACTATCACTGTAAAATGCTTCTAAAGGCACATTTACCACATCTTCATATTCATATATCATAATCTCGTTAGTGGTAGTCATTGAGGGTTTGAGTATGTCATCTACTTGATTTATTGATATGACAATTTCGAAAACTTTTGCTTCTTGGCCCCTCAATTCTTGACCAATATTGGCTATTGAAATAATTTGTCCATCAAAACCTTTTTCTGGAAATGCATCCACTTTTACATTAACTTTTTGTCCTTTTTTAATTTTTGAAATATCAATCTCATTAATGTATGCGACAGAAGTCATGTTGGTAAGGTCAGGTAATTCGGCAACTGTAGGGTCCCAAGCACTTATTTGAGAACCAGGCCCTTTTTTACCATTCCATGATCTTTCATATATCAACATTCCATCTTCTGGGGCTTTGATTATGAAAGAAGCTGCCACATCTGACATTTGTTTTAACTTAGAATCGAGTTGTTTCAAATTGGCTTGTATCTCTCTCACTTTAGCATCAGATTGGATAACCATGAGTTCCGTTTTACCTTTCAATTGATCCATCGATCTTTCAGAATTTCTCAATTTTAATTCCGATTGTTCGATTACCATTTGTGGCTCATACTTGTTACGTTCTATCTCTAATCGCTCCTGTGCCATAGAAAATAACATGTTTGCGCTCTCATCTCTTACGCCCTTCATTTGGATGGCCGTATCGATTTTAATCTGCTCCAGTTTAGTCAATTCTTTTTCGATATCGGTTTGTACTCCTGTTATTTTTGTAGCCAATTCAGTTTTATCAAGAGAAGCAACATACTCTCCTTTTTTTACAACAGTACCTTCGGGAAGTAAATCTTTAATCGTTGTATTGTATATTCCAGCCGATCTCATTCCTTGCGGACCCCTTATTTTTATAGACTTTTTAGCCTTAAGTTCACCTGTTGCATTTACTGCAACCACAAAATTAGAGTTTTTCACTTGAGCAAAAATATCAGCTTTAGAAGATGCTGAATCAGGTCTTAACATAAAATAAGCGGAAGCTGCCACGACAACGGCTATCAATCCGTAGATAATTGATTTTTTCATTTAGAGTAAGTTGAATAGTTAATAATAACAGCACTCATCGACTACAATAAAATGCGTTAGTAAGTTAACGGCTTAGTACGTTAGGTATGTCAGAAGGCGACAATTTTAACAGTTTGTTATGATACGCAATTACTAAGACTATCAAATTAGCATAGATAAGAAGGATAATTGTTTACTAACAATTATCCTGAATTATGTAGTAAACTTGAACATCTACAAATGGATCATCGGACAATAACAATTCTCACAACTTCTGTCTCACCATTATTCAATAAATAAACAAAATAAACACCCGAGTTTAAATTCTCAACATTTACTATAAGTCCTTCTTCATTGTTAAGTGATATTTGGTCCATGTGAATTACCACCTGACCTATTGAGTTATAAATAACTAAATCTGCTGACAATAGATTTGTGGTCTTGCCTTTTACAATAAAATTATCACTCATTAAAGTAGGTGTGACCAACATATAATTTTGTGGCTCTTCAACTTCTGTATTCGGAGGGACAAAGCAATCAAAGTCAAAATCGATATCAAAAAAATCTTCGATATGTTTCTTTACTTCGCAAGGTCTTCTAAAAATAAATGTTTTCATATTTGAATCCAAGTCTTCATTCCATCCGTTTATATCTCTTGGGAAGTGCCACCTTTCAATATGCTGAGGTAATTCTTTTTCATATTTCTCAATAAAAAAATCCAGCTGCTCAATCATATTTTGAGGCAAAAATTCATTTTCTAGTAATACTTTGTATCTAGCTAAAAACTGATTCTTGAATGTTTCGTTTGCTATCAGACTACGAAATAAAAAAGTAACTCCAGGATTAGAAGGCCAATTTAGTAATGGATCATCTACTGTATTATGCTTAAGCATATTGTATTCTGGATCACCAAATGTGGCATCAAGATCATATAATATCCATCTCCATTTACCGTTCTCACCTTTTGGCCTCCAGTGCTGATTATTGTTAGCGGGCCAATCATAATTATTGAGATACATTTCTGTTATGTTGTAATCTATAAAACTAGAAATATCCATTTTCGTAGATACATATTCATACTCATCTTGATCTAATGGATTATGAGCTTCTAGATAGATCTTCAATCCATCAAACCCAGTATTCCATTCTTCAGCTATTCTAACACTATCAGTGTTCACACCAGAACTATATGCTAAAAATTCTTCATCCACTCGATCTCTTATCGTTTGTACACCCCAATATTCTCCATTTAGATATACAATTACTGGCCTATAGTCCTGCATTTCAAAATCTAGATCTCTAACTATAGATTGGGCATATGCATCTTTAAAAACCAACTCTCCTCCCCAAGCTCCCATTGTTGATCTGATGATAAATCGTTTATATTTTTCCACTTCTTTTTGGGGTAACAATTGATAATTGAAGTTCTTCTTACCATATCTAGATCTTGCATATAGTCTTAAAGATTTTTGAGCTGCATGTCGAGTTTTACCTCCATGAATTCTTAATCCGGCATTTTGAGAAAACCCGAGATCTCCATCTTTTTGATAATACTCAATGTGGACAGGTTTTTCTGATTCGATACCAGATAAGAAGTAATTACCTGTCCATTCAGAATTAGAAATATCAAATTGGTCTCCTGGAACATATATCCCAGTTGTGTCATTAAACAAATGTTTGCTCTCTGTAACCAGTGAAATAATCGGAAAATTGTACTTTCCAAATATATCAGGATCAACAAAATAAGACCGTGTTTCTACCTCGCTCACCAAAGTATCATTATTAAATGCTCCAAACCTCAATACATGAGCCTTATCTATAGACTCCCCTGGTGATTCCCATGCATGATTTGATATTAGATTTTGGCTTGGGCTGGTAGGGATTTCCGCCCAAACATTGGCCTCATTCGATTTATTCTTGAGTATTAATATATTAGTGTAAAGTAAGCTATTTGTTGTAGGGATTGACCCATCGACTGTATATCTAATTTCATTTCCAAGGAATGATGAAACCGATAGATTTATTGAAGATTCATAGTAGCCCCCATCATGTGATAATGTAACTTTATCAGCGCTTGCATTACTTTTATCAGGGCTAGGCGCTGGAAGAATAGACCAAGACGGTCCACCATCTGGAATTCTACCAAAAGCAACATCCTCTTCTAGCTCTTGAAAAGGAGCTTCATCTATAATGGCTTGAAAATTGGAAAGAAAAAATGCCTCTCCATCTGCACTAATTTTAAAATTTGTATGATACTGACCGTCGAAGTTACCATCTTTCCCAGATGCAAAAAACACTAAAAATCCATGGGGAAGGATTTCAATATTTGGACACTTCCATTTATTTAATTCCATTTTATCATCAGATAAAAAAAAACTATCTAAGCTAATTACATTATCACTAGAATTATAGATTTCAATATAATCATAATAATCCCCACCAACTGTGGCATAAGCATTATCATTATCAGACACAAACTCATTGATCCTCAATTGAGCATTCATTAAAGACACCCAACTACTGACAAATACAATTATTATGATTCGTAATTTTATCATGATCTGGTCAATTGAACTGTATTAAAAGTAAACAATGTTACTATCAAAAGCAAATCTGTGATTACATATAGGCAAAATTGTCGTTTGTACTATCTGAGAATAATTAAAAAAAGCTTATTCCTTATAATTTTAAACTTCATACAAAGAGAACTGCCTCATAAACTCATTAATTTCTGCTCTTGTTTTATTGATCAACCCTTCATTTGTGTGATCAGATATAATAGCATCTACCCATGCTACTGTTTGTTCACAATCCGATTCATTGAATCCTCTTGAAGTGATCGCCGCAGTACCTAATCTGATACCCGATGTCACAAAAGGTGACCTACTGTCGAAAGGTACCATGTTCTTATTTATAGTAATATCCGCTCTTACAAGTGCATTCTCTGCATCTTTTCCCGTGACATCACCTTTGGTTCTGAGGTCAATTAGCATAAGGTGATTATCAGTTCCACCTGAAATCAATTTATATCCTCTTTCTACAAAAGCATTTGCCATAGCTTGGGCATTTTTGATTACTTGCGCTCCGTATGATTTAAAGCTTGGATCTAATGCTTCCCCGAATGCAACCGCTTTTCCTGCAATAACATGCTCTAATGGGCCTCCTTGCATACCAGGAAAAACTCCACTGTTCAAGATAGAAGACATCATAATTGGATTTCCCTTTTTAGTTGTTCTCCCCCATGGGTTTTCGAAGTTCTTACCCATCATAATAATACCACCTCTCGGGCCCCTTAATGTCTTGTGCGTCGTAGAAGTAACGATATGGCAATGCTGCATAGGAGATTTCAAATGTCCAGAAGCAATTAATCCAGCTGGATGTGCAATATCTCCTAACAATAAAGCTCCAACTTTATCCGCTATTTCTCTAAATCTTGCATAATCCCAATCTCTACTATAAGCAGAAGCGCCGCAGATGATCAATTTCGGTTTCACTTCTAAAGCTTTTGCTTCTACTTTATCCATGTCAACTAGTCCAGTATCTTCTTCAACACCATAGAAATTGGCATCATATACTTTACCAGAAAAATTAACAGGTGACCCATGGGATAAATGGCCTCCATGAGAAAGATCAAATCCCAAAATACTATCACCAGCGTTGAGCACAGCTAAGAAAACTGCAGCATTTGCTTGGGCACCAGAATGAGGTTGCACATTCGCATATTCCGCTCCGAATAATTCGCACAATCTATCGATCGCCAATTGTTCAATTTGGTCTACCACTTCACAACCACCATAGTACCTTTTACCTGGATATCCTTCAGCATACTTATTAGTTAAGCAAGTTCCAACAGCATCTATGACCGCTTGACTTGTAAAGTTTTCTGAGGCGATTAATTCGATCCCTGATCTTTGTCTATGTAATTCTTTGGCTATTAGTGACTGTACAACAGTATCCATTATTTGTAACATTTAGTAGTAAGAGTAATTCTTATGGATGCAAAAATAGAATTGTTTGCCTGTTAGACATTGTAGAATGGGGGTTATTTTTTAGATTTTTTAGATTTCTTAAGATAGATGGGAGATTCTGCACAGGTAGATAAAGTTTTATTGAATATCTCATCGTAACTATCTAATAGATTCCTCTTTGTGATTTTAATACCCACTTAAATCAAATTCATCACTCTCCACCATTTCTACATACCGTTTCATCTTTTTTAAAATAACTTTGAAATGCTTTATTTCTTCCTTATCAACAAATGAAATAGCAAGTCCATTTTCGCCCGCTCTTCCTGTCCGTCCGACTCTATGTATAAAGTCTTTTGGAGATCTTGGCAATTCATAATTAATAACAAAAGGTAGTCCTTCAATATCTATACCCCTAGATAATAAATCGGTAGCTACTAATACTTTAATCTTCCCCGTCTTGAAAGCTTCTAAAGCAGACTGTCTTGCACCTTGGCTCTTCTTACCATGAATAGGAAATGCATCAATCCCATTTTTTGTCAACTTAGCAGCTACTCTATCTGCTTTCTGAGCGGAAGATGTAAATACCAATACTCTATCCATCTCATTTTTCTTAATTAGATACCTAAGTAAGGGCCCTTTTCTATCTTCTGTAACAAAATATCCAGACAAGTTTATGGATTGGATATCATTCGCTTCCGACTCTATCTTGACAATTAAAGGTTCGTCCAGTAGAACATTCTTTATACTCTCCAGATCTTTGCTTAGTGTGGCAGAAAACAGTAAATTTTGTCTTATTTCGGGCAATAAATTAAAAATTTCATTCATTTCATCCTGAAAACCAAGATTGAGCATTTTATCCGCTTCATCAAGGATTAATGCTCTTACTTTTGATAGTTCTAGTGCATTATGTGATATCAGATCTAATAATCTCCCTGGTGTTGCTACTAAGACATTTGTCCCAAACATTGTTTTCATCTGAGGATTGATCGATACTCCACCATATACAGACATCGTTTTTATTGGATTTGGAAGGACTTTGCCAAAAGCATTAAACACATCACCTACCTGAACTGCCAACTCTCTGGTAGGAACTAAAACTAAGACATCAATCTCCCTATTTTTTTCTTTCTTAGGTAATCGCTGAAGCAATGTGAGTATAGGTAAAACAAAACTTGCTGTTTTCCCAGAACCTGTTTTTGCAATCCCCAATACATCTCTTTGTGACAAAATTGCGGGAATAGCTTCTAGTTGAATCGGAGTTGGAGAGCTATAATTATTCTCTTTTAAAAGTGGTAATAAAGAAGGATGTAAATCCAACGATTCAAAAGCCATATTAACTGTATGTTAAATTAATCAATCCTGCAAAGTTATCTATTAATAATTGGCAATTGGTATGAATCTTATTACTTAGTTTTACACCCGCAAAATGAATTTTAATGACAAATAATAAAAGTCCACTTAAAGAAGTAGCATCTCTATTCTTCAAATTAGGCTGTATTGCATTTGGAGGTCCTGCGTCGCACATCGCTATGATGGAAGATGAGGTGGTAGAGAAAAGAAAATGGATGACCCATCAGCATTTTTTAGATCTAATTGGCGCTACTAACCTAATCCCTGGTCCTAATTCAACTGAGATGACCATGCATTGTGGTTATGAACGAGCGGGTTGGAAAGGTCTTTTTGTTGCTGGCGGTCTTTTCATTTTGCCAGCTGTAACGATCACATTATTCTTTGCTTGGTTATATGTAGAGTATGGTCAATTACCAGAAGTTGAACCATTCATTTATGGAATCAAACCTGCCGTAATAGCTATTATTCTTTCAGCATTATATAAGTTGGGCAAAAAAGCCATAAAAACAACTGAGTTAGGAATCCTTGGTTTCCTGACAGTGGCCGCATGCCTCGCTGGAGTTCACGAGATAGTAGCACTATTCGGATGTGGGCTATTAGGGGTATTGATCTATTTTGCAAAGATGTCTCGAAAAACTACACAAAGTATTGTTCCTCTTTTCTTATTACAAATCGGAGGTTGGAAGATATTATTTACTTTTCTCAAAGTAGGAGCTATCCTATATGGAAGTGGTTATGTTTTGTTCGCTTTTTTGGATGCTGAGCTAGTTTCTACAGGTTTACTTTCTAGACAAGAACTGATAGACGCAGTAGCTGTAGGACAAATGACTCCTGGCCCAGTACTTTCTACCGCTACATTCATCGGATATCAATTAGGAGGATTCACTGGAGCTATTGCAGCCACAATTGGTATTTTTCTTCCTTCATTTATTTTTGTGACTATTTTGAATCCATTGGTACATAAGATAAGAAAGTTCCCCTTGTTGTCAGCTTTTCTTGATGCAGTTAATGCAGCAGCGGTTGGTGTAATTCTAGCAGTTTGTTTTGAAATGGGTCGAGAAACATTGACAGATTGGAAAACTATACTGATTGCGGTAGCCAGTTTGATTATGGTCTTTTATTTCAAAAAAGTAAATAGTGCTTTTGTTGTAGTTGGCGGAGCCATTCTAGGATACCTATTGACATTAGTCTAAAGCGCATACAAATAGAATGTTGATAATACTTGTTTTGCTGATTTCTAATATAGTCATTAGGTTAAAGCTCTAATTATTAATGAAACTTTTTGGCTACTAGAATGTTTATTCCTTTCTTTGACAAATAAAAAACAATCATACTTGGACATTCGTAATACATATCATTCAATTTGTAAAAATATGGACGCTCGACTTTTTGCTGCATCTTTATTAATCTTAATTGTATTCCTACCTAACGTATTAAGTCTCAACAATGAACTTCAATTTGAAATTGAAAAAACCGAACTTGCAGATAGTGAATTTGAGAATGATATTGAAGCTGTCTCTTATACACATCTCCGAGCCCACGAGACAGGCAGAAA
>CAJXUU010000021.1 GCA_913061325.1 uncultured Saprospirales bacterium
TTCTACAGCGTTAAAAAGCCTCGCCAATGCCCTGCATTGTCTACGTTTTTTGCCTAATTGAAAATTAAAACACCTTTGTATAAAAGCGAACTTTATTAATGTATCACTCCTAAGCTAGAAATAGTTGGAGTAAGATATAGTTTTATTGAAGTGGAATTTTAATTATTCGATAACATTATATTTTTTCGTTCTAGAAAAGCTTCCAGCAAAATCTATTTAGAAATGTTACTTTTGGAAAGACAAAAACTAAACTTGGTTCTTAATGAGTATCTGCAAAGAAGATATATTTAAAAAACTTTTCGAAAGTTGTCAACCTAGTGTACAACGATTTTTGAGAAGTAAAGGTCTCAGCTTAGAAGCATCGGCTGATTTAGCACAAGATGCATTTGTACGTTTATGGAACAATTGCAAAAAAGTGAGCGAAGATAAAGCGCTATCTTATCTCTTTACAGTAGCAAACAATCTGATCATTGATAGTGCAAGAAGAGATAAAACGAAACAAAAATATCTATCGGGATTAAAAATTAACCACGAAAATATGGATCCAGAGTACCAACTTCGTATGGTTGACTTTAAGTCTAAATTGGAATCGACGATAGAATCTATGACGAATGGAAGTCGTGAAGTCTTCTTAATGAGTCGGTTCAATGATATGAGTTACAAAGAAATAGCTGCCGCATTGGATCTGTCAGTTAAAGCTGTTGAAAAAAGAATGTCTATTGCGCTTAAACATCTTGTTGAGAACAATATTATAAAGAGAAAAGTCAGTAGAAGAGACTCCAATAATAAACGCGAGGAATAATGGAAGAATTATATTCTTAGTAGATGGACAGAAGACTTACAAAAGAAAGTAGGGTAGTGAGTAACAAAACCGTTAATCAAGTATGAATGCAGTTGATGAGTTATTAGTGAAATGGGCCAATGGTGCCCTTACTTCTGTCGAGCGGATTGAGCTGGGAAAGCATTACAGCACGGCCGACTTGGAGCAATTTATTGTTGATTCTGGGAATATTGAGTTAGAAACCAGCAATGTAAAGGCAGAGTGGGGAAAGTTGGAGCCCAAGTTGATCAAAAATAAATCAAATGCTTGGTCAAAATATCTTCTATGGTTAACACCAATTTTGGTATTAATAGCTGCGGGATACTGGTACATTTCATCACTCGGGCCTGATAAGATTATTGAAAACACAACTTATGAACCTCTCCTTATCGCAATGGAAGATGAAACTGAAATCATGCTTTCACCAGGTTCTACAATATCTTACAACGAATCAAAATTCCCCAGTAATAGAAAAATTTGGCTTGACGGTCGTGCTTATTTTGATGTCCAAGTAAAAGGGGACTTTTATGTAATGACAGATAATAGCATAGTTTCAGTTTTGGGAACTACATTTGACATATGGGAGTTAGGAACTGATATTCTTGTGGTGCAATGCTTTACAGGAAACGTAAATGTATCAACTTCGATAGGTATGGGAGCGGATCTTTATGAAGGGCAAAAATATAGTTTGAATGGTGAAATGTCAGGAATAGGGGATTTAATAGGCGATAAAAAGCCTAAATGGTTGTCTAAAAGCATCGTTTTTGAAGGAATTCCACTCTCTACAGTGTATAAAGATTTAGAAAAATATTATTCCACAAAGTTTGTTGGACATTTCAGTGGGTATGATTTTAACGGAGAATTGCCTACTGATAATTTACAAAAAGTAACAGAGATATTAAATGCAGTTACATCAGATATATATAAGATCGAAAAGGACCAAGTTGTGGTCTCGAAGTCTGAGTAGTATCTTTTTGCTGTTCATATTTTCTCTTTCGTTTTCTCAGACTATCCAATCAGATAAATATGTGTTTATTAATGAGACGCCTACAAATATTATTAAGACCATTGAGGTAGATGCTGACCTACAGTTTAATTACATTTTTGATAAACTTCCTAAAAGGACATTTACGTGTACGATTGACAAGGACAAAGTGCTTATTGTAAATGAATTGTCTGTGATTTTCAATAGACTAATTACTGAAATAAGTGAAGGTGTATTTGCAGTAGGAAGTCATAAGCTGTCAGAAGAACAGCTAGGTAAAGGAGACATAAAATGTGAAATTTTTGATAGTGAATCCAAGGAACCTATCATTGGAGCAACTATTCGAATTCCTTCGGTCAACTATGGAGTGGTAACTGATTTAGAAGGTGTTGCTATTTTAAATGGGCACTTCGCTGAGAGCGATATTGCAGAAATACAATATCTTGGATATGACTCTAGAAAGATGACTATTGCTGAATTGCAAAGTGGTTCAAATCTCTCACTTTCGTCCAAAGAGCATGTATTGGATGATATTGTGATTAAGAGCTATAAGAACCTATCTACAACAAGACTAACAGGAGATATAATTGATCCAGAAACTATAGCATTGCCATCAGCACCTGACAGAGATGTGTTTTCTCAAGCACAGATGATCCCAGGAGTATATAACAGTAGCGAATCACTGCAAGATCTACAAATACGAGGTGGACCTCCAGATCAAGTAAGTTACAATTGGAATAATATGCGATTGTTTCAGAATAGTTTATTCTACGGACGAGTAAGCTCGGTAAATCCGTTCATGGTAGATCAAATAAATATCACTAGGAATGGTGCCTCCGCAGATGAAAATGCTTCGGCTTCAGGAGCAATAAACCTAAAAACGGATCTAAGTGGCATCGATACAACGAGCATCTTTGGCCATATCAATGGTTTGTATGGCAATGTCGGAGCTCAAACATCAATTTTTTCAGATAGGCTGAAAATAAAAGGAGCCTATAGAAAATCACTTTCTGGTGTTTTTCAGTCTAGTATCTATGACAAATATTTCAGTAATTCCTTTCAATTTGGGAGGATACAAGATATTGACTACTACCTTGATTTATTTGAGAGTGCTGAGAATGTAACTATTGTTCCAGAATTTGAATTTCAAGATGTGAGTTTATCAGCTCAAGTAGAACTTGGGAATGATTCTTACATAAGAGGCAACTATATTGGATTTGGTAATGAATTCTCTTATAACCAGATAAAGGATTATAAACCAGAAATAATATTGGACAGTTTTACACTTGATACAAAGGGGTTTAGTCTTGAATGGTTTCAAAATATTACAAAGTCATTGAGTGCTACTATCAATTATGGTGTAAGTGATTATAATTACATGTATCTTAATACAGATGACAAAGCACGTTTGGATGAGAATTTTCTGACACAACAAAATAGTGTAAAACAAGAAGATATAAGATTTAAACTCTCATGGGAAAAGTCAAAATATGCTGTAATTGCTGGATATGATAAATATGATTGGCATGTGATTTATGATGCTGATTCTTCTCGCCCATGGGAAAAGTGGTTTATAGCGCAAGAGGATGCTAAAGGGACAGAGCATAGCGGATATATAAACCTGCAGTTATTCACTAAGCCTTGGTACGAAGTGATGATAGGAATGAGAGCATCTAGTTATAATCTAGCGATATTTAGCCGAAATATATACGAACCTAGGGTACATGCCAGTGTATTTGCAAATGATAATATTACCATACATGCACATTATGGGAAGTTTCATCAAAACTTGAATCGTAGAAAAATCACCACCAATTTACAAGCGGATAGTGGATTTTGGTTATTATCAAATGAAGGTGTTACGTCCAATAATTTCATCCATATAGTACAAACAACACAATATAGTGCTGGCATTAAATATCGATTAAGCGATTGGACGTTCACAATTGATGGTTATAAGAAAAATGGCAATGACATTTGGACTTCTGCTTTTGATTTTACTAATGAAGAAAATTTGTATGAATTTACTCAACTGAGAATCCATGGAGTAGAGTTAAGTGCTCAATATCAGAATAGGTGGCTGTCTCTCATGTGGACATACGATCATGTCAATGATAAAATAATTACAAATGAATCAAATCTTGAGCTGAATAGTCCATTCACCCAGCCTCACCGCTTATCTATGTACCAATCAGTGAGAAAAGCGAACTGGAGATTATCTTCACAGATAGTATATGCTTCTGGTAGATACTTTTCCACTCCTGCATCATTAGAGTCGTACGAAAAAGAGGGAGAAATAGTCTATAGTCCAGTGTATGAGAACTATTTAGATCTTCAAGTGCCAAATTACTTCAAAATCGATTTTGGGATTGGGTACAAGTATGATTTTAGTAAAAGATCAAAACGATATATAGATTTCAAACTCCAATTTGTCAATGTTCTAAATCGTAAGAATATCATTAAAAATGAATACTATTTGGACTATCGTCAACCTACTCCAGAAATCAATGCATATAGCAGACAAGGACTGCCATTTATCTTTAATTTTTCTGCGGAATTGCGGATATAATAAACTTTCGATTTCCCAATTAAATTATCTTTTTATAAATTGTAGCATTAACTAACTATTGGTTGTTTCACAGACCAGCCAAATTAAACAATATCTATGTCTACAAATCAAACTAAATTGCCTGTTGCATATTGGATAGTGGGCGTCATTGCACTTTTATGGAATCTTGCTGGCGTAGCTAATTTTGTCTTCCAAGTGTTTTTTACAGATTCTATGGTTGCATTAATGTCAGAGGAGCAAAAAGAACTGATAATGAGCAATCCAATGTGGATGAAACTTGTATTTGGAATAGCAACTATTTTAGGTCTTGTCGGAGCAATAGGCCTTCTTATGAGAAAGAAATGGGCAGTTCCTGCATTTCTTGTTTCATTGATCGCAATTGTCATTCAAATGGGTTATTCTTGTTTTGGAACTAATGCATTAGAAGTGATGGAGCAAAGTCCTATTTTCCCAGCGATGCTTGTGATATTTTCAGTTGTATTGTGGTGGTATTCAAAGAGATCAGATGCTAGAGGATTTTTGAGTTAAAAATGAAAAAAGCACAGTATTGGTTGATTTCCAATGCTGTGGTTTATTGAATTTTAATTTATCTTATAAGCAATCCCCATCTCCTTCACAGCATTGATAAACTCAAAATTAGCATTCACTTTCTTGCCACCTGATATAAGATCAATCATCATGTCGTCCTCTTTATCTACGATTTTGACTTTCAGTTTGTGTGTGCCTTCATATTCTTCACATAGGTTGACAAACTCATTTACCAGTCCTTGTTCTAGTTGTTCTGCCTGAAATTTTACAGTCACAGACTTGGTCAGTAATTGACCTACAGTATCTAACATTTTGATGTCTTTGGGTTTAAAGGAGATACGGTCACTGCCTCTCCATTGCTGATTAATGCCTTCTATATATAGAACCTTTCCGTTTTGAGCAAGACTTTTCCATTTTTCACAATCTTCATTATAAAGATTGATATCGAGTGCACCTCTATAATCCTGAATAGTGAATCTTGCATAAGATGTTCCTCTTTGAGACACACCTACCATTGATTCTGTGACGATACCAGCCACTTTTACCATGGTATTTATGGTATTTTCTACTAAATCAAGAGGATGGGTCGTGAAGTTTCTCAATTCCAGTTTATAATCATCAAGTGGGTGACCGCTTATATAAATACCTGTAACCTGTTTCTCCTTTTCTAGTTTTATCATCTGGTCCCACTCAGGAATAGATTCAAACTTCGGTTCGTCGATTAACATATCAGGAGAATCACCAAATAGAGAAACTTGATTTTGATCCTGTTGCATTTGGAATGCATTCCCGTATTTAGTCAATTGCTCTATTACAGTACTATAATTACCATTGGGTTGAAAGTATGTCGCTCTAGTATGTTGGAACTGATCAAAAGCACCTCCTAAAACGAGACTTTCGAGACTCTTTTTATTTACAGATCTAAGATTAAGTCTTTGAACTAAGCTCAGAACACTTTCGAATTTTCCTCCTTCTGCTCTTTCTCTAAGAATTTCCTCTACTGGTCCTTCACCTACACCTTTGAGTGCTGATAATCCAAAACGAATATTTCCTTCTTTATCTGCCTGGAATACCATAAAAGACTCATTGATATTCGGGCCTTGCACTTCGACCTTCATCCGCTTACATTCTCGTAAGAAGAAGTTAAGTTTGGAGATGTCACTCTTATTATGATTCAATACCGAAGCCATGAACTCACTAGGGTAGTGTGCTTTCAAGTATGCTGTTTGGAATGCTACAAAAGCATAACAAGTCGAGTGCGATTTATTGAAGGCATAGGATGCAAATGCCTCCCAATCCGTCCATACTTTCTTTACGATTGTCTCATCATGACCATTGGCTTGACAACCTTCGAGAAATTTAGGCCACATTTGATCAATCAGCTTCTTTTTCTTCTTACCCATGGCTTTCCGAAGCATATCGGCCTCCCCCTTGGTAAAGTTGGCTAGCTTCTGGGAAAGTAGCATCACTTGCTCTTGATATACAGTAATACCATATGTCTCAGCCAGATATCCTTCCATGTCTGCAAGATCATATGTGATCGCTTGCCTACCGTGTTTTCTATCAATAAAATCAGGTATATATTGTATTGGACCAGGCCGATACAAGGCATTCATGGCAATAAGATCGGCAAAAGCTGTAGGTTTTAATCCCTGCAAGTGCTTCTGCATTCCCGGTGATTCATACTGGAATATACCTACAGTATGCCCACCTTGGAACAGTTCATAGGTCAATTCATCCTCCAATGGGAAATCATCAGGAATCAAATCAACGCCATGATTTTCTTTGACCATAACGACAGCATCTTTAATGATGGTCAATGTCCTCAGACCCAAGAAATCCATCTTAAGAAGTCCGGCATCTTCAGCTACACTGTTGTCAAACTGTGATACAAGTAACTCAGAATCTTTGGCTACTGTTACGGGGATATAGTTGGTAATATCATCGGGCGTAATTACAACTCCACAAGCATGAATTCCTGTGTTCCTTATTGATCCTTCTAGCTTTTTGGCCATTCGGATCATCTCACCTATCTGATCTTTTCCTTCTGATAAAGCCCTGAACTTGTAGGCTAATTCTTTATCATCAGCATTTAGATTGTCTTTTAGTTTTTTAGCTATGTCACCATCGGCAAGTACATCTCGTAGTTTTGCACCTAGTGCTAGTGGAAATGTCTTTGTAACGTCGATTACTTCGCTCAATGGTACTTGCATTACCCGCCCTACATCTTTGATAGAACTTTTGGCCGCCATAGTACCGTAGGTGATAATCTGCGCTACTTGATTTTTACCATATTTATCAATTACATAATCAATAACAGAACCCCTTCCTGCATCATCAAAATCAATATCAATATCGGGCATTGATACCCTTTCTGGATTTAGAAACCGCTCAAAAAGTAGATCGTACTTAATAGGATCGATATTAGTAATGCCAAGACAATAGGCAACAGCAGAACCTGCGGCTGATCCCCTTCCTGGGCCTACGGAAACACCCATTCTTCGGGCTTCCGTTGTGAAATCCTGTACAATCAAGAAGTAACCAGGATATCCAGAGTTATTAATTACACTCAACTCGAATCGAAGTCGTTCTTCTATCTCTGCAGTGATGAGAGGATACCTCTTTTTTGCCCCTTCGAAAGTCAGATACTCCAAGTACTCTGGTTGAGTTTTGAATTGTGGAGGCATAGGAAAATTAGGAAGTAATACATCCCTAGCCAATTCCAAAGTTTCTACTTTATCCGATAATTCGATAGTATTGTCCAAGGCATATGGCACATCACTAAATATCGCTGCCATCTCATGTTTCTTCTTGAAATAGAAATCTGAAGAAGGGAAACTGAATCTTTTTTCGTCCGTTAAATATGAGCCTGTATTCACACATAACAAGATGTCATGCGGTTGATGGTCTTCCTCTTCTACATAGTGACTATCGTTGGTCGCGATAACTTTTACATTATGTTTTTTGGCGAAGCCTAGGAGCACTTGATTGACATCTTCTTGGCTCATGCCCGTATTGTCAATTTCTTCAAGACCTCTGTGTCGCTGTAGTTCTATATAGTAATCATCTCCAAATAAATTGAGCCACCACTTGAGCTCTTCTTCAGCTGCTTCTATATCTCCTTTTAGTATCGTCTGAGGGAGAATAGCTCCGATACAGCAAGATGTAACGATCAGCCCTTCGTGGTATTTTTCGATCAGTTCTTTGTCAATCCGAGGGAACTTACCATACAGCCCTTCTATAAATCCTAGAGAACAAAGTTTACATAGATTCTCATACCCCTTCCTGTTTTTGGCAAGCATGAGTTGGTGGTATCGCTTATCTTTTTCGCCTCCGGACTTTAGAAATTGTCTTTTATGTCGATCTGCTACCATGTAGAATTCACAACCGATTATTGGTTTGATTTTTCTTTTGGCAGCTTCTGCTACAAATTTAAATGCACCATACATATTACCATGATCGGTCATGGCTACGGCAGTCTGTCCATCGGCAGCTGCTTTGTCCATCATCGTTCCTATCTCAGATGCCCCATCGAGAAGTGAATATTGAGTGTGACAATGTAGGTGATTAAAATCAGGCATATGTATCTATTTTCAGGTATGATGCAAATTTAGTGGTTTTGATTGGAAAGTGGAAATAGATGAGTGAGAACTTCATCGAAAATGAAGTGAATCAATCCTATCTGTAATAAGAAACCCGAACAACACATTTAAAGTTGCTCGGGGTGCTGAATTTATCTATTCAAGTACTTATTTTAGACAGTACAAATTTTTCATATTATTCTAAACATGTAACGATCTTCCATCAACTCCAAGTGCAGCTTCTTTTACCGCTTCGGTGTAAGTTGGGTGAGGATGACATAATCTAGCCATATCCTCAGCTGAAGCTCTGAATTCCATCAAAGCAACGGCTTCCATAATTAGATCCGCAGCTCTTGGACCTACGATGTGTACTCCAAGTAATTCATCAGTCTCTGCATCAGCGAGTACTTTTACCATACCTTCGGTGTCCATACTTGCTCTAGCTCTTCCAAGTGCTTTCATCGGGAATTTTCCAGCTTTGTACTTCACTCCAGCTTCTTTAAGTTGTTCTTCAGTTTTACCGACTGCACTTACTTCTGGCCAAGTGTATACTACGCCTGGGATTAGGTTATAGTCTATATGAGGTTGTTCGCCAGCCATATATTCAGCAACGTATACACCTTCTTCTTCCGCTTTATGAGCGAGCATATCACCTACGATTACATCACCAAGTGCGAATATACCTTCCACTCCTGTTTCTAGGTGATTATTGACATTGATTCTTCCTTTATCATCAGTCGTAATACCAACATTCTCTAATGCAAGTCCATCTGTATATGCGTATCTTCCGATTGCAACTAAACAGTAATCTGCTTTGATAGAGATTTCGTCTTCTGTATCTCGTTTTTTGAAAGAGACAGTAGCGGATGTCTTTGTAGCTTTTACAGTAGTTACGCCATGCTTAAGGTGAAATTTCATTCCCAATTTTTTGAGCGAACGCATCATCTCTTTGCTACAGTCTTTGTCCATTCCAGCTAAAATTCTGTCTTGGAATTCTATAACTTCTACTTCAGTTCCTAATCTACAGAATACAGAACCCAACTCTAGTCCTATTACACCGGCACCTATAATAACCATTTTCTTAGGTAACTTATCAATGTTTAGTGCTTCGGTAGAACTTATGACTCTGTTTTTATCATAGTTGAATGCAGCAGGAGTAACTGGTTTAGATCCAGTAGCTATAATTGTCTTTTTTGTCTTGAGTTCAGTGATTTTACCATCAGTAGCTTTCACTGCTATCGTGTTTTTGTCGACAAATGAACCATGACCTGTGTGGACGTCGATTTTATTTTTCTTCATTAAGAAGTCTACACCACCATTTGTCTGAGAAACTACACTGTTTTTACGAGCGATCATTTGTTTCATATCTAGCTTCAGGGCACCCACACCGATTCCGTGCTCTGAGAATCTTGATTCAGCATTATGATAGTGCTCCGAAGAGTCTAACAATGCTTTTGATGGTATGCAACCTACATTAAGGCACGTCCCTCCTAATTTATCGTATTTTTCAATGATTGCTGTTTTCATGCCTAGTTGTGCACATCTTATGGCCGCTACATATCCACCAGGGCCTGATCCGATTACTACTACGTCGTATTCCATTATTCTATTTCTTTACTTTTATTTTATTTTGACCATTGGACATTATCCAAAAGTGGTCATTCTTCGAAATTCTTAACCATCAGATTTTTTCTCGCCACCTTCATTAGGTTTTGGTCCGCTGTTTGGTTTATTATTATTATTATTATTATTATTATTTCTTCTTTTATTCACTGGCTTCTCTCCAGAGTTTTGTTTGCTTTCAGCATTCGGCGCTTCAGGTTTACCATCTGCATTTTGTTTTGGTTTATTGTTCCTGTTTTGCTTGTTTCTTGGATTAGGTTTTCTCCTTTTGGGATTGCCTTCTTTTGGTTTGTTATCCGAAGAACCTTCAGCCTTAGGTTTGTTGCCTGATTTATTGCTAGGCCTTTTCTTTTTATTAGGTTTTCTATTCTTTTGCAATGCAGGTAATTCTATCTCCCCAGTTACATCCTCATATTCAATTTCTTTTTCCTGAGTACTTTCGAATGCCATTTGAGCAATACGATCTACAAGTTCATCTGGAAGTTCTCCCTCTTTGTTCATTTTTTGGATCTCCTTAACTCGCTCTTTATCAAGTGCAATTATAGGTCCTCTTGTCTTTTCGCCCACATAAGCATAAAACATTAACCCTTTGAAGATATCTGTCTTAATTAACGCTGCTTTCCCTTTCTTGGTTTTAACATAGTCTACACCTTTTGGAAAATGTTTTAGAGCATCCATGTAGGTATCCAATTCATAATTAAGGCAACATTTAAGTCGACCACATTGACCAGAAAGCTTCGTTTGGTTAATAGCGATATTCTGATATCGTGCAGCGGTTGTATTTACCGATTGAAAATCTGATAACCAAGTGCTGCAGCATAATTCTCTGCCACAAGATCCTATCCCACCGATTCTAGCAGATTCCTGTCTTGCACCAATTTGACGCATTTCTACTTTTACTTTGAATTCTTTAGCATAACTTCTTACCAGTTCTCTGAAGTCAACTCTGCCCTCAGCAGTATAGTAAAACGTTGCTTTTCTTTTATCGGCTTGATACTCGATATCACCTATTTTCATTTCGAGGCCTATAGTCCTTGCTATTACGCGAGCTCTTACCAAAGTTGGTTTTTCCAAGTCTCTTGCCTCATCGAGCTTTTCAAGATCTCTATAGTTTGCTTTTCGGATTATTTTATGGACTACGCGTTCTAGTTTGACCTTTTTCTTTTTCATCTGAAGTCTTACAAGTTCTCCAGACAAAGTAATCTGACCACAATCCATTCCACCATCGGTATCAACCATCACAACATCTCCAGTTACGGCGTTTGAATTAGAATTATTATGAAAAAAATCTTTTCTAGCTCCTTTTTTAAAACTTACTTCAACAACCTTGAATTCGGTTGGATCATGTATGTCCAATACTGAAATCCAATCGTATGCATTTCTTTTATTACATCCTCCTGTAGAACAATGACCTTTATCACCACATCCCGTTGGATTTCCTCCGCTTCCGCTTCCACAACTACTACATCCCATTTATATATATATTTAGACGATTCGGGAAATCAAGAATGATTCATTGCCATTTGGTTTATGATTCTTTCTTTAGAAGACTTCCTTCATCTGGTTATGTATGCTAGATTCATTTTTAATGATCTAGTATTATTTTAGGTCCTAATTTCTACTTTTTAAGAAATAAGAAACCTTGGTTACACCTGGAAAATCTCTCGATCTACTTTGGCGTTTCTCATTATTCTACCTATAGTCATGCTATCAGCAAGGAATAATATTTTCGGATTTGCATTTCGTTCTACTGCTCCGATACAGTCATTTAGAACAGATATTATATTTTCAGTTTTAGATACATCAAGCATTTTAGTCATCTTAGAGGCGATCTCTTTTTCCTCTTGACTTAGTCTGATATTATCTTTACCAGTGATCAAAGAAAAGAGATATTCTCTAAAAAAGTGCAATCCGTATTCTAAAAAGTGTTTTTGATTTTCTCTTCCCCATCTAGAAACTTCAGTTACCCACTGTCCTAGTTCTACAGGTTCCATTTTATAAGCAATCCTCAACCACTGAAATAATGCGTCAGAATAGTTGACATTGTCGTGATTTGCTAAGTGGATTGCAGCATTCAAATCACCAGATGATAAGCCGATAATTTGATTGATCTCACTAGAATCTATTTTAAGTTCTTCAGATAGATAATTTGATATTTCATCATCAGAGAATGGCAATACTTTTAACAACTGAACTCTTGATAAAATGGTATTCAATATTTGTTCTTGCTTTTCTGCTACAAGAATTATAATTGTATTATCTGGTGGCTCTTCTATGAGTTTTAGAAGTCGATTACCTTCGTTTCTAAGATATTCAGGCATCCACATTATTAAGACTTTATGATCCGCTTCAAATGTCTTAAGGCTTAGTTTTTTTACGATTTCTACGCACTCCTTAACATTTATATTTGCTTGACCATTATCTACATTAAGGCTGTCAAGCCAAGTATTCATATCAAGATATGGATTTGAAGAAATAGCTTTTCTCCATTGGGGTAAGAAGTCATTTGATGTTACATCTTTTCTTTGCTTACCATCCATCTTTACTACAGGATAAGAAAAGTGCACATCAGGATGAATATGTTTATTCGTTTTTAGACAGGCGGAGCAAGTTCCACAACTATCATCGTCAGATCTGTTTTTACATAATAAGTAGCTTGTGAAAGCTAATGCAAAAGCCAATTGGCCAGTTCCAGATCTTCCTAGAAATAACTGAGCATGTGCAAGTCTGTCTTCTTGCACAGTTGTGATTAAGTATTTTTTTTCTGCGGATTTGCCTGGTATATCTTTGAAAAACATTGTTATCTCCTTCGGTTCGGGTTCATTTATAATTAATACTGAATCCAAAATATTCAACAATACAAATATCACTAAAATAACGATAGGTCTATCAACGAATTATGAAAAATATGAATATGTATAGAATCAGGGAGTAGAAACGATACACATCGACATAAAAAAAAAGGCTAGCAACGATGTGTTACTAGCCTTTGTAATATTTTAAAGCAAAAAGAAATTAAGCTTCTGGAGCTTCTTCTGCTGCTGGCTCGCCAACGGCACCTATTTCTCCATCTGCTGCTGCTTCGGCACTCTTAAGCGCTCTTGGAACTTCAACTATTGCAACTGGAGTAGCACCAGTTGTCAATAATTCCATACCTTCAGGTATAATAATATCTCTTACTCTTACAGAGTTGCCTAGATCTAGCTCACTTATATCTACATATAATTGATCCGTTAATTTGTCCGGAGTAGTTTTAACTTTTACTTTTCTCATTTGGACTATTAACTTACCACCCTCTTTTACTCCTGGAGATTTTCCTGTGTATCCTACTGGAATTTCAACTTTAATAGGAGCTCCTTCAATTGTTCTAAGGAAATCAATGTGTACGATTTCATCAGATAATGGGTGGAATACGATATCTTTTAAGATACATGTGTAAGTTTCTCCACCTGCAGTAATTTCTGCAAGTTTAAAATCTGGAGTATATACTAAAGCTTTTACAGATTTTGGAGTTACGCTGATTGCAGCTGTAGTTCCTCCTCCATAAATGATTGCAGGTACTAATCCTTGCTTTCTAATAAGTTTAGTGTGTTTCTTTCCAAATTCAGTCCTTATTTGACCTTCTAATTTTACGATTTCCATGTGTTTAATTTTTCCTTTGATTTGCCATCTCGTTTTTACACCGATATACAACCAATCAATTTGTTAAAAAATGATGTGTTATGATGCTTTTGATACTCTTTTTCTCAAAAGGTCTGCAAAAGTAGTATTTTTTTATGAAACCTTGCTGATCTTGGTCTGTATAAATTTCATAGATTATTAATTTGGCAGCGTTGGCTTAATAATCAATGTTGTTATGATCAGTAAGGTTTGTGTACTTTGAATTATTCAATTTTTATGAATCGATAATTTTTATGATGATCTTCCATTTTTAAATTATAGATCCCAGCTGGCAAAGTGCTGATTTCGATTTTATGAATATCTACATAAGGAGCTATTTTTTGAAATAAGATCATGTTTCCTTGTATGTCATATATATAAATAAGCTCTTCCTTATTTGATTTATATTCAATATTTAAAACACTTATTTCAGGATTAGGATAAACACTCAGCGCTACTAATTCTCTTTCTTCCTCTCTTTGTTCTGACTTCATCTCCATGAATTGACTTGGACATAACGTCACATTATCTGTAAGAATACAACCATAGGCATCTGTTATCGTCAATTCATATTCTGTCTCTTCTAAATTAATGAAACGACCTTTCGTGTTATACCCAGGTCCTAATTGGTACCTATAAGGAGCAGTACCTCCAATCGCTGAAATCACAATGTAACCAGGGCCTTTTGGACCTGCTGAACGACATCTTGTGATTTTATATGATAATTGAGACTCCCCGGAAACAACTATGTTTTCTGCTATCCTGCAACCATTAGCGTCTATTACCTTTACTTCGTATTCGCCTATAATTAGATTTGTTATGAAACTAGATCTTTTCAACTTGTCATCAAGAAAGTAACTATATGGTGCTGTTCCCCCATTTACAGAAATTCCAATATCAGCTAGATATCCACATATATTTGGGAAGATTTCAATTCCTAAATTAGTAAATTCAAGGTCTTCGATTGTATTTTTTTTTTCAATATCACAGCCCATACTATCTGTAGCTAATAGGGTATGATTTCCATTTGTAAGATCTGAAAAATCATGGCAGATAGTGATTTCGGAAGGGGTATTGGTGGTGGGTGGGGTGCACTCACTGATATTAATTGCGTATTGAATCGTCCTGAAAAAAGTTTACAGTTAAAAAATGAATACTTAAATAAGTTTACACCTAAGAAAACTACACTGAAATAACTTTACACTGAAACAATAGCAAGGTACTAATAAATGTTAAATTTACCACTTGGCACAAAGAGGATTCATGCAATGCTGAGGAGCAACATGATAGCGATAGTGTCGATGCACATACAGTAATGTTAAGGCGATGCACCATTGTGTCGCCTTTCTTATTACTGATTTGCCCTATAGCTAAGAAAACCTACGTTAGCTTGGTTTTTGTGGGGTATAGTGATCGCGACGGTTTTCATTTCCTGGTGATTCATGCCAGTAAGACTTCCATTTTTTATTAATGTATCCAGTCATTTGATGAGCTTTTTGTGGTACGTTCATATCTAATGAGTTATGAGGAAGTCTGTGATTGTAATATTTTATTGCTAAGTCTGTCTATTCGACTAGCTTGTTCAAAACTTGAGAAAGTATCATCTAGAGCAAATGTTTCTTTTAGAGTTCTGTTCATTCTTTCTGCGAGTGGATTCTCTAACGGATCGCCATTCTCCGTCATGCTGATTTTGATATTATTGTCTTTTAATGTTTGCGTATATACATAGGAACAATATTGAGTTCCTCTATCAGAGTGATGGATTAGTTCTCGTTCAGGAAACACTCTATTTTCTAGAGCTTGATTCAATGCATCAGTACAAAATTCTGCCATCATTTTTTCACCAAGATTATAACCTACTATCATTCGAGAGTAGGAATCGGTGAGCAGCATCAAGTAAAAGAAACCTCCAGTATGCCGTATGTAGGTGATATCAGAAACCCATAACAATTCAGCTCTATCTAATTTTAAATTGGCAGCTAGGTTAGGATATTTTTTCATCCTATGATTGCTGTTAGTCGTAAGTGGACCGCGACGTATTTTGTAAACTATTAGATTGTTATCACGGAGAATAGCATGGAATTTGTCCCTACTAATCTTGATATCATTATCTATTAGCTCTTCTTGTAGTATATAATATAATTTCTTAGAGACTAAACGCTTAGCTACAAATCGTTCCCTTGACACCAGATACAGTACTATTTCTACTTCAAACTCCTGTTTTTCCAATCTCTTTTGCGCCTGATAATGTGCCTGCCGAGATTTATCAACTAGACTGCATAGTAATTCTAAAGATAGATTATCATAAATTTCTTTGAGTGCACTTACCGTTTTGAACCATTTTTTTTTTGATGTTTATTTGCAATTCTTTATTTGCTTCACTAATCAAGGTCTCTAATATCTCATTACGTATTCTTTCGTACTCTAAGAGCTTTAGAAGTTCTTCCTTTTCTTTATCGTAATCAGGAATATTGCAAGATTGCTTTGCTTCCTTAACCTTAACCTTTTTCTTCATGAGATCATTTTCTTTCTCAAGAATACGACGATACCACCTAACGACATCCTTATTTTTTAAATTGTAGTCTTCGGCAAGAACTCTATAGCTTGCCTCGCCAGCCAAGTATTGTCTTGCAATTTTCCGTTTTAGACCTTCGTCATATCGATTTTGTCTAAATTTACGTTTTGCTATCTTTGCCATATTTATAGGTTTTGTGTAAACCTATTTCAGGACGATACAGCGTTAAGAAGGCAAAAGTGTTTGAGTTAAGAGCGGCTTGCGCAGCAAACGCTCGCAACGAGTTTTTGCATTTAGCCAATTGGAATTTCATTTGCCGTAAAAAAGCAATTAAAGCCTAGATTAGTTTGGCTTGTGAAACAAACGCACGTTAGTTTTTTGTTTCGTTTTTTTTTGAGATGGTAATCTCAGTAGGCAATGCAAAAAATGAAAGCCAATCGCGGCGAGCGATATGTTCTGGTTAAAAACCAAAACTCAATTTTTGAGTAAAATCATTCTTATTGACATTCTGAGTAAAAAACAAAAAACCTTCCATCAAGGATTATCCTCAATAGAAAGTTTTATATTCTTAATTCTTAATTCAAAATTATTTCTCTTACTTCTCCACGAACAATGCAGCAATAGATTTATACTCATGTGTATTCCTTATTGCTCTAGCAAATAACTTAGCACATGGAAGCACTTTGATTTTCTTGCTTTTATTTTTCAATGGAATAGTATCCGTAACAATAAGTTCAGTCAAGCTACTATTTTCAATGTTTTCATATGCTTTACCAGAAAGGACTGGGTGTGTACACATTGCTCTTACACTCTTAGCGCCTTTTGCTATAAGCGCATCTGCAGCTTTGCAGAGTGTGCCGGCAGTATCACAGATGTCATCAACCAAGATTACATCTGCACCTTTTACTTCACCGATTACAGTGATGGTTTTTACCTCGTTTGCTTTCATTCTTTCTTTGTCACAGATGACTAGGTCCCTTTCGAAGTACTTGGCATAGGATCTTGCTCTTTTTACACCTCCAACATCAGGAGAAGCGAAAGTTACATTACTCAAGTCTTGGCTTGCTAAGTAAGGCATAAATATCGCTTCACTTTTCAAATGATCCACTGGTATATCGAAGAATCCTTGGATCTGATCAGCGTGAAGATCCATAGTCATCACTCTATCCGCTCCTGCAGCTTCGAGTACATTGGCCATCAATCTAGCAGAGATCGGTACTCTAGGCTTGTCTTTTCTATCTTGTCTTGCATATCCGAAGTATGGCATTACACAAGTGATGTATCCTGCAGAAGCTCTCTTTGCGGTGTCGATCATAAGAAGAAGTTCGAGTAAGTTTTCAGCTGGAGCAAAAGTTGAACAGATAAAAAAGACATAAGACCCTCTTACTGATTCATTGATTACTATTTGCATCTCACCGTCTGAGAATTTTTTAAGTTCGATATCACCTAATGGATATCCATAATGGTCAGCAATTTTTTCAGCAAGATATTTGGAGTTAGATCCGCTGAATAATTTAATGTCTGGCATAATATGTTTTTTGTAAGCCTTCCGAAAAAGGCTTTCAATCCAAGTGTGTCACTTGATACGTAGTGGGTTTTACTCAGATTGATTTGTGATCAAAATATTGATCGTGCAAAAGTATAAATATTGATTGATACAAATCAACAATAATGGAAAATGGGGATAATATTTTCTAATTGTTAGTAATTCTTTGAGAAACCAAGCCAATCACCAATCATCTTGCCGACATCTTCAGACCTGAGGAAGTCTATTTTTCTTGACTTTTGATTAGGAATAGATAGAATATATGGAACTCTAAGCTGATTTGCCTTAATACCACCATGTCCGCCTTTGTAGTTGCCAACGATTACTTCATAGTCTTTCGCGAAATCATATCCTTCTTTACTAGTGAGCACAAAATCACCCACATTAGGCATATCCATCAAAGAATATAGTCGATAAACGGCATCTGGATAATCTGTATTGATCGTTTTTTCTATCCATTGGTCGGCAGTCAAGAAGGTGTCTAATAAATCAATTTCATTATATCCAAATGGATTATTACTAAGAGGAGTATATTTATATGTATGATCTCGATTTTCGATAGAGGCTTGGCCTTTTTTGTTTTTAACTATTATTGTGTTTTTATCCTTTCGGAAAATGACAAATTCTAAACCTTCCATATTTGCGATGCCATCCGTTATATCAACATACGTACCATTTTTTGAGAAATCTATTAATTGTTGAGATGTAAGGTTTGTTCTCCAACTTTCAGTTCCAGACTGTGATGGGTCTCTCAAATACAACATTGCACTCAAGTTCCCATTAATTACAAAGTAGCCATCTTTATCAACAAAATCGGAGAGGGGTTCTTTGAGTTGCATACTTCTGTAATTTACAGCATTACCTCTTATAAAATCGAGACCCATTATTTCTTTGGATTCTTTGATGAAGTCGATATTGTTCTCCACACTTGCTACCCCATGATCAGATACAATGGCAAGCATTCGAGTGTCACTCTGCCCCAATTCATCAATAGTTACTTGGAAATCACCGATCAAGCTATCTATGTATTGGACTAAATTATCATAATAATCTGTCATTCCATCAACATGAAAAGTTGCATCTGGAGAGGGGAGAGTGATCCATTGTACTTTAGGATTTTGCTTTAGTTGTTCGGCAGCCATTTTCATCACTTCAGATTCGTGTTGATAGTGATTTTTCGCAAGTTCTTTTCCAACAAATGGAATCGAACGCAATGGCCCGATGAATGATTTTCCTTCGAACTTAGCGGTTGTATGGGTCCATCCTGTGATTCGAGCATCTGCTACTCCTTTATTCATATAGGAATTAATGCTTGTTGTATATTGATCTCCACTTAGTTCGAAAAAGGTTTTGATTGTATCGGTGATATCTTGATTCATCCAAACATTTGTCCGACCTACATAATTACGAAGATTGCCTATGTTGAGGGACCTATCAAACCACCTTAGTCCTATGATGCCACTCTCTATCGCGTCATGCCCCGTTATAAATGGATAGAATGCATAGCCAGTCATGCTAGGGAATGAACCTATTCCGTTTTTAGCATAAGTACCGCTATCAATTAGCTTTTGGAGGTTAGGGAGTCTCTCATTTTGCATAGCTCTTTCAAACCTTGCTTGATCTAGCCCATCTATCAAAATAATAGAAACTGTATTGCCAGTGGTGTTTTTATGCTCACCAACATACTTATTTTCTTTATTGACTAAAGATACAGCAGCTATCAAAAGCACAATGATACTTGTAAGAAATATGGCAATGTATTTTGCAGCTTTTTTTAGTGTCATATTATCAATAGATGGTAGTTTATGGAAATTAATTGTCTGAGAATTAGTTAATTAAAATAGAGATGTCGGAGGTTTTCAAAACCTCCGACATCTTTCATCTCGAAATTATCAATCCTATCACAATGCTGAAACTATTCTCTTCGTAGTCTCAGCGTCTCCCATAGTATAGTAGTGAAGACATGGAACGCCTGCTTTTTTAAGTTCTTGAGATTGATGAATGCACCATTCTATACCTACTTCTTTGATCTGATCTCCTTTTGCTTTTTCAACTTCTTTGACTAGTTCTTCTGGCATATTAACAAAGAATTTTCTTGGGATCGAATTCAGTTGGTATTTTTTAGTCAATGGCTTTAGTCCAGGTACGATTGGGACATCTATTCCTGCAGTCTTACACGCTTTTACATAGTCAAAGAAGTTCTGATTATTGAAAAACATTTGGGTAACTATATAGTCACCTCCAGCTGCTACCTTCTGTTTTGTGTACTCTATATCTTGTGCTAGGTTAGGCGCTTCAAAGTGCTTTTCTGGATATCCAGCAATTCCTATACAGAAGTCAGTATTGGCACCGTTTTCGATATTTGCATCTAGATATGCACCTTTATTCATGCTTGCTATCTGTTTGATAAGATCACTTGCGTATTTATGACCATTGACCTCTGGAACAAATTTATCTTCGAACTGTCTCGCATCACCTCTCAATGCTAGCACATTATCAATACCTAAAAATGCTAAATCTATCAAAGCATTTTCAGTCTCTTCTACAGAAAATCCACCACAGATCAAATGAGGAATAGCATCCACACCATATCTATGCATGATTGATGCACAAATACCTACAGTACCAGGTCTTTTTCTAATGGATGTCTTTTCATAGTACCCACTCGGTCTCATGTTATAGATGTACTCTTCTCGATGGTAGGTTACATCAATAAAAGGAGGATTAAATTCCATCAATGGGTCTAAACTATCGAATATTGTTTTCATACTTCCTCCTTTCAATGGAGGTAATATCTCAAATGAAACAAGGGTGTCCCCTTTTGCCTTCTCAAAATGTTCTGTAATCTTCATAGTAAGTTGTAATTCAAAATCTAGGCCGAATATATGTAATGGGCATATCAAATTGTAGCGATGCCTAGGGAATATTCGATATCGGTAGTTATTTGAGACTATTGAGCAATTTATTCTACGAAATCCTTACCTACTCATTGATTTTTCTGCTTTTCATTTTCGTGACTACATAACTAAACAGAAGTACTCAATGGTCCCAATAAATAAAAAGACGAGGCAGATTATTATATCTGTCTCGTCTATATTATTAAATTAAATAATGACTGTTACTTCAGTCTCTCGAATTCTTTATTCTAGAAAGCTATTTTACTCCATTCCCACCGTCTTCTTCATTTCTTCAATAGCCTTCAACAGTTGCTCATCGATTCCTTGATCAATCTTTCCAGGCATATTTTTTACTTTGAATTCTGGTTCCGTTTGACTGTTTTCCATCCATTTTCCTTGTTTGTCCTTTGCACTTACTGGCACAACGCCCCATCTTGTGCCATCAGGAAGACCTTCCCACCCAGCGAAACTACAAGTTCCCGGAGTAGGCATTCCTACTGTCTTTCCAATCTTAAGATCTGTATATCCACAGGCGAAACAATGACCATCAGAATATTGGGCTTCGTTGATCATGGCAAGAGTAGGCTTTGTCCATCTTGATGTTGGTTCTCCACCGACTACTTTTCTTTCTGTCTCATAAGTGATGAATGGTGTTCCTGTAAAGAACATTGCCAAATCAGCCACCAAGTCACCACCCCCATTGAATCTTGTATCTACGATCACGCCATCTGCTTCGAAGTACTTACCCATCATTTCTTCGTAGATATCTCTGTAGGGTCCGTCACTCATTCCAGGAATATGGACATATCCGATCTTTCCACCTGATGCTTTTTCTACTTCTAGTCTGTTGGTTTTAATCCATCTTTTATAAAGCAGTCTGTTCTCATCTCTTAATGAGATAGGCTTCATTGTGATCGTTTCAGTTTTGTTAGTTAGAGGATCTTTGATCTCTAATAATGTGAAATCTCCAGATTTTCTGTTCAGGTATTGCGCGATGTCTTTAGTTGGAACTACTTGTTCACCATCAATCTTTTCAATGACCATTCCAGCCTTGATTTTGAACGCAGCTTTGTCAAGTGGGCCTCCTTCTATGATCTCTTCGATTTTGACCCCATTTCCAATATGATTCCAGTCCATCAATATACCAAGCGATGCTGTTTGATCTCCATTTGGCATACTAGACCGGTATCTAGCACCAGCGTGTGAAACATTTAGTTCGCCCAACATCTCTGATAGTAATTCTGAGAATTCGTACGAGTTACCTACATGTGGGATATACTTACTGTATTCTGTCTTCATTTGTTCCCAATCGATACCGTGGAAGTTAGAATGGTAGAATATATTCTTAGTCCTTATCCATACATGATCAAACATCGCTTGGCGCTCAGCATCTCTATCAAATACTACTTCACTATTGATTTTTACTGCTTTTGTTTTTCCTTTCTCTGGATCAATCTTTTTGATTCCACCGCTACTCAATAGGTAGAGGTTTTTCATTTCCTTATCCCACTCAAGTCCACCGAATCGGACACCAAGAGGCATAGTCATTTTAGTCTCCTTTGTTCTTAGATTAGTAGACCAAAGATTCATCTTGTCTTCGAATCTAGCTAGGTAGTATAACTTCTCACCATCTTTAGACAATACTGCGCCACCAAGTCTTGATGAATGAATAGTCAGTCTTGAGTTCCAATCTTTCATGTCATCCCAAGCAAATTTCAAAGTCTTCACTTCATCTTCATCCTTCTTATCTTTATCCTTGTCTTTATCCTTTCCTTTTTTCTTGTCTTTCTTTTTATCGTCTTTTTTCTCTTTCTCTTCTTTTTCTTTTTCTTCTTTTTGAGCTTCTTCAATCTCTTTGATTAGTTTGAAGTCTTCTTCACTTAAATTGTATTTATCCCATGCTTCTTGATCAAAAAACATGGTATATACATCCCCTTGTGATCGACCACTTGTGGCATATGATTTTAGGCCATCACGGTTACTCATCCAAAGAAGTTGTTTTCCTTTGTTTGCCCATTGAGGACTATAGTCGGAATAGCCGCTTTCATTAAGGTTAAATCTTTTACTACCATCAGCTGCCATTAAGAGAATGTCACTATTGCTTAATGTTTTGCCCCATTCTACAAGCAACCATTTGCTATCAGGAGACCATGAGAAATCCTGATCTCCATCTCTCATATGAAACAGGTCGTCTGGAGTAAGAAGAGTTACTGTTTGTTTTGTTTTTAGATCCATAACCTTCAAGGTTCTTCTGCCTTCGACGAATGCTATTTTCTCTCCGTCAGGTGATACTTCTGGGAGATAATTGTCAAGTTCATTTTGGATCAATACTTCTTCTTTCAAAAGTGTAGATACATAGAAAAATGGCTCTTCTTTTCTTACCTTCTTACTTTGGAATATTGACCATCTGCCTTCGGTTTCTCTAGAATAGATAACTGACTTTCCATCATGTGAGAAGGTTACAAATCTTTCATTCTCTGGAGTGGTTGTTATTCTTTTTGTAAATGATTTGTCCACAGAAGTTACGAATACCTCGCCTCTTGAGATGAATGCTATTTCTTTTCCGTTTGGAGAGATAGCCATTTCGTTGATACCACTACCTATTGAGATGAATTTATCAGAATTTGATTTGTCTTGTGTCTTTATATTGATTGTCAGTTTTTGTGGTTCTGACCCTTCTTTCATAGTATATATATCACCATCGAACCCGAAGCAAAGTGTTCCATTGCCTTGACTCAAAAACCTCACAGGATGCAATGTAAATGATGTAAGTTGACTAACATCAGAAGGATTGGCAGTTGCCATCTTATGAACATTGAATGTTCCTGATCGCTCACTTAAAAAGTAGATCACTTGACCATCATCGCTCAGTGTCGGATGTCGATCTTCAGCATTGTGGTTTGTAACCATTGAATGCTGTTTAGTCGCCACATCATATGTCCAGATATCTCTAGTTATCGCTGATGTATGATGTTTTCTCCACTCGCTTTCGTATCCTTTTTGATCATGGTAAAGGATTGTTGAACCGTCAGCACTAACCTCAGCATATTCAGCGGGAATAGTGAATACTTGATCTACTCTTCCAGCAGATGTTCCTACAGTATATAATTCCGGTTGAGAACCAGAAGGGTACTGTCTATGCTGTGCTGCATCTTGTCTGACTGCACCGAAGATTACATTTTTTCCGTCTGCAGAAAATGTAAATGGAGTCTCACTAGCTGAGTGGAATGTTAGTCTAGTCGCTTGTCCTCCATCTGAAGGCATTGTGAATATATCGAAGTTGCCATATCTATCTGATGCAAAAGCTATTGTTTTACTATCTGGGCTCCATATAGCCTTATAGTCATGAGCATCATGGAATGTCAGTTGTGTAGCATCTCCTCCGTTAACTGAGACAGTATATAGATCACCTTTATATGTGAATGCAATCGTAGATCCGTCTGGAGATATTGATTGATGTCTAAGCCAGTTTGGATTGTCTTGTGCTTGAGAGCTTAGGAATAGAAATCCTAATACTAGAGTAAGTAGGTAGCGCATATTGTTTGTTAGATTTTATGTTTACGTAGGCTAGTTAGTTAATATTTATTTTATATCCAATTAGAATGGTGTTATACAAATATTAAAGATGTCAGGATATTAGAATCGTTGCACTATAATTTTATTCTGTTTATGTTATAATGCATTTTTTTAGCTGACTAATATTGTTTTTTACGATAATCTATAGTTTTCATTTGTTACATAGAAACCTAAGGCATTCTGTACCTCATGCCAATATATACAACTCGCCCCTGTACAGGTCCCCAAACCAATGAAGAATCAAAATATTCTCCCCATGGATTATCAAATTGTAAAATGGCATCTTCTTGTCGGAAATCAAGTAGGTTTTCACCACCCACATAAACATCTAAGCTGCTACCTATCTTTTTACTTACTTGCCCATTAAATGTATAGTAGGCTGGACTTTCAGTATTAAGTCTAAATTCTTCTGGATTACTTTGTGTAGAAGGTATTCTTTTTGTAGATATCCAATTACCTGTAAGGTCAAACGACCATTTCGATTCTGTCTCATAAGCAAGATTGAAAAACGCTCTCTGCTTTGCAACAAGAGGTCTTACATCTGATCCACTTTTGAAATCAGTCTTTGGATTATTGAATCTATATGCTAATCGCACATCAAAACCGTCTAGTAATTCAACATCAATCTGTGACTGTATACTGTGACTATAGGATCTTCCATCAAGATTGTAAAAGTGAACTTCCTGTGGATTCATATCATAGTCTATTACTACTTGTTGATCAAATGTAGTGTAGTAATAATCAATACCAAAAATTGCTGATCGTCCATTTATAATTATCTCTTTTGTGAAGTTAATTCCAGCATTATAACTTACCTCTGCATTGAGACCATATGGAGCATCAGAATTACTATCATTATCGATGATAATAGATCTATTACTTGCAAACAATCCAATGTTCTCTGAGAAAACAGTAGCGGTTCGTTGTCCTCTACCAGCAGCAATTCTCCAAGAAGTAGTTTCACTAGGGTTGTACTTCATGTGAATTCTTGGTGTGACGAAGAAGCCGAAGTTATTATGATAATCACCTCTTAATCCTAAGACAAGTGTATACTTATCATTGGGTACAAATTGATACTCTGAGAATGCTCCTATGAGATGTTCTTCCCTATCAAATTGGTACGTTTTTACATCTTCTGCAATGTCATCAAATTGATAACTTGCTCCGTATTTTATTTGATGTTTTGTGTCAGTTATTATCGTCTGATATATGTAGTTTGCATATAGTGAAGTCTGTTGAGCATTATACGGTCTATCACCAAAAGAGGCTTCTTGATTATGATAACTCGCACTTAATTGTAGACCGTAACTAGCATATGGTTTGTCTTCAAATACCTTACCAATCTTAGCCCATCCCTCTAGCCTTTCGGTGAGGAATTCAGCTCTCCATGGAGTTGGATTAGGTAGATCATTTATAGTTTTACCTTGTCCTGAAGACTTATCAATATACGTTCCTTTTATACCAAACTGTGCAAATTTACCTTGGCCACTGTTATACTTCCACCGATTCATTGCGATTAGCTGTGTATTATCTGGCATATCTTGGAATCCATCCTTGTTTCGATCTTGGAATCTATTTTGATTGTTGCCATGAAGTAAATAGCCAGTAGACCATTTATCATTAATTTTGAATGCTTGATCGAGATTCGCTTCTAATCTCTGAGCCATGTTAGCAAATAGATTCACGAAAAGCTTTTCACTTAATTCTGGTTTCTTGATCTCTACATTGATCTGTCCTGTCATACTTTCAGGACCATTCACTACGGATCCAGCTCCCATATTGAGTTGTATACTTTCGACCCATGTGCCAGGGGTATATGAAAATCCATTTGATGCAGCTAGACCTCTGATAAACGGCATGTTCTCTCTTGTGACCTGTACATACGGACCAGCTAGCCCTAACATCTCAATCTTACGTGTTCCAGTTATAGCATCGGTGGCTACAGCATCTACAGAGGGTGTCGTTTCGAAGCTTTCACTAAGATTACAACAAGCGGCTTTGCACAGCTCCTTTTCAGTGATTTTCTGAGACTTGATAGGGTCTATGAATGATACTTGCATACTTTTTCGCTTGTGAACTACTTCTATAGCGTCCATGATGAGGCTTGATTTCATTGTGATAGATACTGTATTGTTGCCTTGCATATTGATGGTGTCATTCTCATATCCCAGGTAGCTTACCACAAGAAGATCTTCATCTAACTTATCTTGCGACTTTTGAAACGTGAAGTATCCATCTATATCAGTGGAAGTGCCAGATTCAGTGTTTGCAAGATAGATATTTGCACCAATTAATGGCTGAAGTTCTCCTGTTATAGTCATTTCGTATACCATGCCTGAGAGAGTATGAACTTCTTCTTCTTCTTCTTCTTCTTCTTCTTCTATTTCTTCTATTTTTGTGTCATTATTATCGGAGGGGCTCTTATGAGCATCTATTACGTTTTGATCTCGATACTTACAACAACCATGAAGATTAGAATAGACGTCATCTGTTGCTTTCATCTTATCAGTATCATGACCTGCCTTAGCAAGTGCATTATGAAGGTCGCTCTCAAGGAATAGTCCAGGTTGATAGCCCACAGTTAACTCATTTTCTGCCAGGTCCCAGCTTGCACTTGTAATTCCTATGACACTATTTGCTGTAGTTTCTATTCTCTCTTGACACATGCCACAGATACCAGAGACATTTATTTTAAGTTCCGATTGCCCAGTTAGATTGATTGTAGGAACCAATGCAATGGCAAGCACTATATATTTTAATATTGAATTCATTTTATTAAGTTTAGTTGGTGAACTCGGAATTCCCGGTTCCTTGAATAGTGCGAGATTAATAATATATAGCCTTTGGACAGGTTATATTATTAATTAAGCACAGGTATCCTATGAGTTAACTAAACTGAATAGACTGGTGGGTGGAAAATAGGGAAAGGGATCGAAAAACCATAAGTATCTACATATTCGTAGATGTCCTTTTCCGCTTCACCTTGGTAAGATAATTCTCCAAAAGAAGTATTGAATAATGAAACGTGAATACAACAAGTACAGTCACATACCGTCCCATCGCAACAAGAATCCGCTTTTTTAGTATCCTCAATTTCACATTCTACATCTACAACCAAAGTAGATGTACAGCAACTTTCATTCGAAAACATGATCGACGAAAATTGTGATAAGCTTTCCTGAACACTGGAAAACAAAATCATGATGGACAATATGAATGCTAAGCGTATTTTCACTTTTGCAAATATAAGATGAATTTTTGAGTGGCGGGAATATGTGGTTATAATGTAGTGTTAATGTTCTTTGGGAAAAGAATAAGTAATCAATTTCTAGCTTCCCATTCCGCAAGATCATAAGCCACATCACACCTATATTTTGTCCTTACCTCTCGATTGTTCTTTTTTCCAGGAGTCCAATTCATATCTTCATGATTCATCCATTTAAATATCTCTACAGCATCGTCTTTTAGAATCTTTGGTACTCCTCCCGATACTTTAATATCGGAGAGAGAACCATCTAATTCAATGATAAAACTTACATTCACAATACCTTGAATCCCTTTTTCTAGTGCTTCTTCAGGATAAAGTTGATTCTCTTTTATGAATTCTAGAAGGCTTTCTATTGTACAATCAGAGTCTTTTTGTTTTGGGCAGTCAGGGAAGAGAGGCTCTTCGTGAAGACTTCTGACATCTACTATATCATTTGCCGGATTAAATGGATCTCTCAACCGCTTTTTCGATGGTTTTTCCAATTTGAATTTTACAGGAAGGGTGTATTGCACATTTACTGGTTTTCCGCGTTGATGACCAGCCCTCCAATGCTCATCCATCTCTTTCATAGATTCTACTATTCTTGCAGCTTCCTCACCTGTGCCTGCACCAGGGTTCCTTACTATTTTTATATTTCTTATCGTGTGATCTTTCCAGATAGTAAATTGTATTACTGCAATACCTTCCACTTCTTGTTTTAGCGCTTCTTCAGGATAAATAAGATTATCGTAGATATATTCTAACATTTTTTCTTTAGCGCACATTTCTACTTTTTTGCTATTTTCTTTTATATTTTCGCAACCAGGGAATCTAGGCATTTCTTTTACTACCTTGAAGACTTCTTCTTCAGCAAGTGGAGGAGAGACAGGGGGTGGCGACGGAATTGGAGGTGTAGATATTTGTGCAAATGCTGATGATAAAGTAAAAATGAAAACTGTAATGCGTAAAATATTCTTCATGGTTTATTTTTGATAGTGGTAAGTTACTTATTTAGTCTTTATGCAGATAATTCTATTTATCTAATTTTTGCAGTTTATTGAACTCCGAGTTAATATTCTAGTTTTACATTACTATATTTAGTCGACCTAAAATATCTAGCTATGTCTACAACAACGCTTACCGAAGTAAAAGAAACGTCAGCTACTCGTATCAATGAAATATTTGAGATACAGAAAAAGCATCAGTATGCAGTGGCGAATACTACAGCAAAACAAAGGATTGCTAAGTTGAAGAAATTTCACAAAGCTATTTTGAAATATAGACCTGAGATCAAAGAAGCACTTTATAAAGATTTTAGAAAACATCCAAGTGAAGTAGACTTAACAGAAATATATCCAATCACTAGTGAAATAAAGCATATTAAAAGTCATTTGAGAGAATGGATGGACAAACAATCGGTAGGTACCCCATTGGCATTGATGGGTTCAAGCTCATATGTGCATCATGAACCAAAAGGAGTAGTACTTATTATAGCTCCTTGGAATTTCCCTATTAACTTGACTTTTGCACCATTGATATCTGCCATAGCCGCTGGAAATACTGTGATGCTAAAGCCTTCTGAGATGACACTTAACGCTTCGGCAGTGATGCAGAAGATTATAGATGAGACATTTGACTCCAATGAAGTAGCGCTTGTGCAAGGAGGAGTTGAGACATCAAAAGCTCTTCTTGATTTGCCATTTAACCATATATTTTTCACGGGTTCACCTCAGATTGGTAAAATAGTGATGGGTGCAGCGGCAAAAAATCTAACCTCCGTTACATTAGAACTAGGTGGAAAATCACCAACAATTATAGATGAAACTGCAAATGCGGAAATGGCCGCCAAGCGAACGGCTTGGGGTAAGTTTGTGAATAATGGACAAATATGCATTGCACCTGATTATATTTTTGTGCATGAAAGTAAAAAAGAAGCTTTTATAAAGGCAGTAACGAAAAATTTAAAAGAGTTCTATACAGAGGATGCTGCGAAGCAAGAAAGCTACTCAAGGATTGTAAATAAAAAACATTTTGATCGTATAGCGGGACTAGTTGAAGATGCGGTAGAAAGAGGTGCAAAAATTGAATTTGGAGGAAATACCAATTCTGATGAAAATTACATCGCACCAACTATTCTATCCAATGTGCCAATGGATAGTAAGGTCATGACGGAAGAAATTTTTGGACCCATACTTCCAATTCATAGTTTCAATAACTTAGATGAAGTTATCAACATCATAAATGAAAGAGAAAAACCTCTAGCGCTCTATATTTATAGTAAAAGCCGAAAAAATACAACTCACATTATGAATAACACTAGAGCCGGTGGTTCATGTATCAATCATAGCGGAGTACATTTTTATAATACAAATCTACCGTTTGGTGGATCTAATAATAGTGGGATCGGTAAAGGAGGAGGATATTATGGATTTCAAGCATTCTCTAATGCACGTGGTGTCCTCAAACAGAATGTACCTAATGCCTTAGAGCTTTTAGTACCTCCTTACAATGATTTCAAGCAGAAATTGATTGACTTGACAATAAAATGGTTTTAAAGACAATCAAAAAATAGAGAGGGGAAGGTTTATGAAATGGTGGTATCAATTATACCTTTTCTTCATGAACCTTATAGCTGTTACGCCAATAATCGTTGGCGCTATCCATGGCAACACCTGCCAATAGCCTGGTAGTAAATCTCCAAACAAACTACGGCCTCCAAAAGATAAAAATGCGGTGTAAGCTGCAATACCCGAAATGATTGTTCCTTGCATATGCATCTTAATTCTATTTTCTTTTTTCATTGCTGTTTCTTTGCTCATAAGTGCATCTTTCATGGCAGGTATTCCAAGAAGACCAAAGAAAAGCATAAGGACTCCTTGATTTTGGAACTTCAAAAGTGCAGCACCTATGACCATGCAGAGGCTAGCCATGAATAGTACCCAGGCAAATGCTTTTCGGTTGTTGAAATATCGCTCTGACCAGACTTTTTTCTGTTGTAGGATTTCATAACTATACCAAAGCGGATAGCCCGTAAGTATTGCAAGGAATCCTAAAAATGCTGCCATAATATATTGACCTAGAAAAACATTGTTTATGCTAAGTATGAACGCAGTAATTTGAACTATCCACATGCTCCAGTAATATGCTTTACCAACTTTTCGGTGGATGTTATTACCTTTTTTAACCATTACAGGTATCCAAAATAGGATCAAACTAAGAGTCCCTGCAGGTATGTGAATCCTAAGAAAAAAGTCATGTATTACTTCCATTTCGTATTTATATGTTGATGATTGATTCAAACATATTGAAAGTTTATGAAAGATTCTTTTCTATGTGACTGATATCATGAAGAGGGATGTGTGACAAAGAGAAGAGTGATGTATAACAAGGCCCAGGGACGGTTGTCAAGCTTTAAAAAGAGGAATGTAGCTTCTAGATACAGGTATTGTTGTCTCAAGGTTCCGTAATTTTAACTTTAGACCTTGAGCATTGCCACTTACATTTTCGACTATGGTTGTATTGACAATAAATGATCTATGACATCTGAGTAAATTAGTATTCTTAATTAAATTTTCGCAAGATTTGAGTGTAGCTCTTTCTGTTTTCTTTTCCATCGTTTCACCATTCCAAAAATAGATGTTGACGTAATTTTGGAGGGATTCTATAAACCATATATTATAGATTGGAATATTAAATATTGATGATTCCTTGTTATTATTTGCAGGATTTATTATTTTCTTGTTTAGTGTAGCTGCAATCTCAGAATTCCTCTTTTCTCTTTTGATCATAGATATAGTGCCTATAAAAACAGTAGGGAATATTCCAACCAAAAAAGTAGCCCATATCATATTAAGAAACCCTTTCCATGGCATGCCAAATTCGTAGACTAGATATAGATAATTGAAGAATGCGATAAAAAGTAGCAAGCCGATTACTTGAATTATCCATACTATCAAAGTATATCTTTTTCCTTCTTTTTTTATCTTGAATATGTATCTGAGTATAAGCTCATAGCTCATTCCTGAGACAAATGTTATCGCCCCATATAGTAAGGAATACATCCATACATTTCCATTTATTTGATCCATGTTGAATGGCTGAATCATGCCAAGGAAAAGAGTAACAAAAACACCTATGATAAACATTGTCCTAGTATAAATAGACATGTTTTCGGCGTCTGGGTAAGGACGCTTCATAAATGACTTTATTGAATTAATTAGTTCTGAGGTTTTCATAATACTGCAAGATATATTCTCAGATTGAATAATCCATACGACGTTTCCTGTCTCTTATACACATCTGACGCTGCCGACGAAGAGGATAGTGTAGATC